>JASGGL010000163.1:0-6628 GCA_047605065.1 Asticcacaulis sp. | reverse complement strand
CCGGCTATGTGCTGGGTGAGGCGTCCTATGTGAAGGCGGCGCTTCTGGGCCTGAAGGGCGACGGAAAGACCGGCTTCCTGCGTCAGATCGATGAGTTGTTCTCGCCCGACGGTTACTATACCGAAGGCCCCTATTATCAGCGCTACGCCCTTCAGCCGTTCGAGCTGTTCGCCAGCTATATCGACCGGTACGACGCCACCCGCAAGATCTTCGCCTATCGTGACGGCATGCTGGTCAAGGCGGTCTATGCTCTGATCAATCTGTCCTATGAGGGGAAGTTCTTTCCGCTCAACGACGCCATCGTCGAAAAGGGCATCGATTCTCCTGAGCTTATTCAGGCGCTGGCCATCGTCTATGTCCGTAATAAGGACCCGCAGCTTTTGTCGGTATCGACGGCGCAGGGCAGCGTGGCCTTTTCGCGCGAAGGGGCTGTGGTTGCCACGGCCATCGCCGCAGGCCTGTCGAA
Organism: Asticcacaulis sp.; assembly: GCA_047605065.1. Classification (GTDB taxonomy): domain Bacteria; phylum Pseudomonadota; class Alphaproteobacteria; order Caulobacterales; family Caulobacteraceae; genus Asticcacaulis. Next base: position 6,162 of record JASGGL010000163.1, on the reverse strand, counting down.
GCCGTTCGTGTTCAAACCCCAGCGGTTCCGCGACGGGGCGAAGGGCGATGAGGGGGCGGTGGCCGTCCTGCGCGCCGGCAGCGGCAAGCGGGCTCAGGCCGTGGTGTTCAAGGCGACGGCGCAGGGCATGGGCCACGGCCATTTCGACCGGCTGAGCTATATCTATTACGACGCGCGGCGCGAAGTGCTGACCGATTACGGCGCGGCGCGTTATCTCAATGTGGAGGCCAAGCGCGGCGGACGCTATCTGCCGGAAAACGAAAGCTGGGCCAAGCAGACCCTCGCGCACAATACGCTGGTCGTCGATGAACGCAGCCAGTTCGATGCCGATGCCGATGTCGCTCAGCCTGTACCGACGCAGTTTCTGGAATTCGGCGACACGCCGGAGGGGCTTCAGTTCGCTTCGGCGCGTCTGGTCAACGCCTATGCGGGTCAGAGCATCATGCGGGCGGTCATGCTTTATACCCCCAAAGGCGGGCGGCCGCTGCTGATCGATGTGGTCCGCGCGCGCGGGCAGGGGACGCACGCCTACGACCTGCCCTTCTGGTATCGCGGAGTCTTCCTCGACGCCACGGTGAAGTTCGCGCCGCGCACCCAGACGCTGGAGCCGCTGGGTAAGGCCAATGGTTATCAGCACCTGTGGCGTAAGGCCGAGGCGGATATATCCGGACCTCAGCGCGTCTCATGGTTCAATACCGACCGTTTCTACAGCCTGCACATCGATGCCCCTGAGGTCTCGAAGGCGGTTCTGGCGCAGCTTGGGGCCAATGACCCTGAAGACAATCTGCGGCCTGAGCGGGCGCTGATCCTGCGGGCGACGGGGCAGAAGGCGTTCAACAGCGCCTGCGTGCTCGAATCCTATGGCGATTACGACCCGGCGGCGGAATCGGCGCGTGACACGCAGGCCGCGCTCAAAAGCGTACGCCTGTTTCAGGACGGCGCGCGTGACCTTGTGCGCCTGACCGGACGCGACGGCAAGGAAACGGCCATCGGCATCGACTGGGGCGGTGCGTCCGAAGGGCAGGTCGCGGCAGAGGGCGCATCGTGGCGCTGGCGCGGTGTGATCGGCGTCGCATCCAAGGGAGGACAGGCATGAAGATCAAGGGTTTACGCTGGTTCATCATCGGCCTGATCGCGGTGGCGACGGTGATCAACTATATCGACCGCAACGCCATGGCGGTAATGTGGCCGGAAATTTCCAAGGAACTGGGCCTCAGCAAGGACGATTACGCCCTGCTTCTGACCTGCTTCACCCTGTCCTACGCCGCCGGTCAGTCCCTGTTCGGCAAGATACTGGACGCCGTGGGCACGCGGGTCGGCTTTACCCTGTCGATCCTGATCTGGTCCCTGTCGATTGCCGGACATGCCTTTGCCCGCTCGCTTCTGTCGTTCGGGATTTTGCGCGCGACGCTCGGCCTGTCGGAGGCCGGTGCATGGCCCGGTGCGGCCAAGGCCAATGCCCTGTGGTTCCCGGCCACCGAACGGGCGCTGGCGCAGGGCATCTTCAATGCCGGGGCGTCGGTAGGGGCTATCGTTGCCGCCCCGCTGATCGCCTTTCTGTTTCTGCTCATCGGCTGGAAGATGGTCTTCCTGCTGATCGGGGTGCTGGGCTTTATCTGGATCATCCCGTGGCTGTTCGTCTATCGCGCCGACCCGGAGCGCCATCCGTGGCTGACGGCGGAGGAGCGCGACTACATCCTCAATAACCGCGTCACGCGCGGGGCCTCGACCGATGCGGCTGAATACGCGCCGAACATCCGTCAGCTTCTGTCGCACAAGGAGAGCTGGTCGATCATTCTGTCACGCTTCTTCCTCGATCCGATCTGGTGGCTGTTCGTGTCCTGGCTGCCGATCTATCTGGCGGAAACCTTCGGCTTCGACATCAAGCAGATCGGCCTGTTTGGCTGGGTGCCGTTTGTCGGCGCGGCTATGGGCAGCCTGTTCGGCGGTGCCTTGTCGGGCTTTCTGATCCGCCGCGGCGTCAGCGTCGGCATGGCGCGCAAGTCGGTCATCACCGGCGGGGCGCTGATCATGCTGCCCGCCCTGTTCCTGTGCATCAATGCGGCGACACCGCTTCTGGCCGTTCTGCTGATCGCGGTCGTGCTGTTCGGATTTCAGATTGCCATCGGCAATATCCAGACCCTGCCGGGGGATTATTTCTCCGGCAAATCGGTCGGCTCCCTGTCCGGGTTGGGCGGAACCGCCGCCAATCTGGGCGTGCTGATCACCACCTGGATCGTGCCTCTGGCCACCAAGACCTCGTTCGCGCCGGTTTTCGCCATGGCGGGGCTTCTGGTGCCCCTGTCCATTCTGTCTCTCCTGCTTCTGGGTGGTCGCGTCGGCCGCATCGGGGCGCGCAAATAATCAACTGAACTCTCTCTTCCGAGGATGTGTGTAATGTCTCTTCAAAATAAAACCGTGATCGTCACCGGCGGCGCGCGCGATATCGGGCGCTCGGTGTCGCTGCGTCTGGCGCAGGCCGGGGCCAATGTGGTGATCAACTATAATGCCAATGAAGCCACGGCGGCGGAAACGCTGGCAGCCGCTAAGGCCGCCGGAGCTCAGGCCATCGCGGTGAAGGCCGATGTCACCGATCCGGCAGCGGTGGATGCGCTGGTCGCGGCGACAGTTGAGGCTTTCGGACCGGACATTCACGGTCTGGTCAATGTCGCGGGCGGCATGGTGGCGCGCAAGACCATCGACCTGATGGATCTGGCCTTCTTTGAGCACGTCATGCGCCTGAATGTCTCGTCGACCTTTCTGGCGACGAAGGCGGTCGTGCCGCACATGCAAAGCGGGGCGGCCATCGTCAACCTGTCGTCTCTGGCCGGGCGCGATGGCGGCGGGCCGGGCGCCAGCGCCTATGCCAGTTCGAAAGCGGCAGTCATGGCCTTTACGCGCGGCATGGCCAAGGAGCTGGGCCCGAAGGGTATCCGCGTCAATGCGCTGTGTCCCGGCCTGATCGGCACCTCCTTCCATGACACCTTCTCAACGCTGGAAGGGCGTGCCAAGGTGGTGGGCGGGACGCCGCTGCGCCGTGAAGGCGCGCCGGACGATGTGGCTGATTGCGTTGCCTATCTGCTGGGCGAAGGGTCTGCCTTCCTGACCGGGGTCTGCCTCGACGTCAATGGCGGTCTGTTTTTCTCATAAGGGATAGGATCAGGACGTTCTGATCGATTTCGATCAAAATTGTTCCTTATTGACCTTTTGCCGCAAAGCTTTCATTGTTTGTCGTATAAATACACAAACAGGGAAGCGACCCATATGGGCAAGACAGCGAAGACCGCCATCTGGCGGACGTGCGCCGCTGTGGCATTTGGTCTGATGACGGGTAGTCTGATAACCGGAGCCGCCGGAGCCGGAGAGATTCGCGCCTTCGATGACGGCTGGGTGTTCGCCGGGGGCGACATAGAAGGTGCGGAAACCGTCAAGGGGGTGTCTGCCGACTGGCAAAAGATCAGCCTCCCGCACGACTGGTCGATCAGCGGGCCGTTCGACAGGAACGCGCCCGCGACCGGATCGGGCGGCTGGCTGCCGACGGGCGTGGCCTGGTATCGCAAAACCTTTGCGATGATGCCCGACCTGAAGGGCAAACGCGTTTTTGTCGAGCTTGATGGCGTCATGGACCGGGGCGGGGTGTGGATCAACGGCATGCACGTCGGTCACCGGCCCAACGGCTATTCCAGCGTGCGCTATGAAATCACCGATCACCTCAAGGACGGTGACAATGTGCTGGCGGTGCGTTCGGACACGTCGGCGCAACCGGCGTCGCGCTGGTACGCCGGGGGTGGTATCTATCGCCATGTGAAGCTGATCGTTACCGGCGATGTCCATGTCGACGGCTGGGGCACCTACGTCACCACGCCAAAGATCGAGGACAGGCGCGCCACGGTGAAGGTCGAAAGCGCCATCCTCAACGCTTCGAAAACCGACCGTACGGCGCATCTTGAGGTCAGCCTGACGGGACCGGACGGCAAGCCCGCAGGCACGTTCAGCGGCGGGGCGGTCGTTCTGCCCGCCGGGCGTTCGGTCAAACTGTCGGCGGACGGTGCGATCACTGACCCTAAGCTCTGGGACATCGGACAGGGCAATCTCTATACGGCCCGTCTGAAAGTGATCGCCGATAATGGCGAGGTGCTGGAAACCGATAGCGCCACCTTCGGCGTGCGCCAGATCGGGTTCCGCGCCGACAGCGGCTTCTGGATCAATGGCAAAAACGTCAAGCTGAAGGGCACGGCGATCCATGCCGATGGCGGAGCGTTTGGCATGGCGGTGCCGCTGAGCTTCTATGAGCGCCGCCTGAAGACGCTGCAATCCCTGGGCGTCAACGCCATCCGTACGGCGCACCACCCGTTCTCGCCGGAATTCCTCGATCTCTGCGACCGCATGGGGATCGTGGTGATGAACGAGGCCTTCGACATGTGGACGGTGGCCAAGAACCCCTATGACTACCACCTGTTCTTCACCGACTGGTCGTCGATCGATGCGCGGGACTTCGTGCGCCGCGACCGCAACCACGCTTCGGTGGCCATCTGGTCGATCGGCAATGAGATCCATGACACGCCGTACCCGGTCGTCGCTAAATCCATTGTCACGCGGCTTCAGAACATCTTCCACGAAGAAGACCCGTCGCGTCCGGTGACCATGGCTCTGTTTCGTCCGAACACGACCGGAGACTATAAGAACGGTCTGGCCGATCTGCTGGACGTGGTGGGGCAGAACTACCGCGAGAACGAACTGACTCAGGCGCATAAGGACAAGCCGACGCGCCTGATCATCGGGACGGAAAATTCCAAGAACCGGGCTTCATGGATCGCCGTGCGCGACTATGCCCCCTATGCGGGCATGTTCCTGTGGACCGGTGCCGACTATCTGGGCGAGGCCGACCGTGCGGGCTGGCCCTTCATATCCAACCCGTCGGGACTGATCGACCGCACCGATGTCGTCAAGCCTATCGGCTGGGAACGCGCCTCATGGTGGGCGCAGACGCCTGTGGTGAAAATCGGCCGCCGCGTCACCGAAGTCATCGACACCTCTGAACTGCCGACCATGGTGGGGGTCGCCATGCCTCAGCCCAAGGGGCCGGGCGTGCTCAACGACTGGACGCCGGACAAGGCGGATGCCCACACGGAAAAGGTCGAGATCGTCGCCAATACGCCTGAGGTCGAGCTATTTCTTAATGGCAAGTCGCTGGGGCGTAAGCTGAAAAACGCCGACGACAGCGCGATCAAATACGACGTGCCCTATGCGGCCGGAACGATCAGCGTTGTCGGCTACGATGCGGCGGGTAAGGTCGTGGCGAAGGACGAACTGAAAACCGCCAGTGTGCCGGTCGCGGTGAAACTGGTCAGCGAACAGGCGGCGATTGCGACGACCTTCGACGACATCGGCTACGTCCGTATCGAGGTGGTGGACAAGAACGGCGTCCGTGTGCCGAACGCCGCGCAAAAGCTCACCGTATCGGTTGAGGGCGCAGGGTCGCTGGCCGCCTTCGACAATGGCTCCCCCACGGACTCGACGGTGTTTTCATCGCCGACGCGCAATGCGTGGAACGGTCGCGCACTGGTCATGGTCCGCGCCACACAAACCACGGGTAAGATAAAGGTCACTGTCTCCGGTGAAGGCATCAAACCTGCGTCGGTGACGATTGACGCGAAGGAGTAACACGCGTTCCCCTCTCCCTGTGGGGAGAGGGTGGCCGACAGGCCGGGTGAGGGGGGAATACCGCCGCACCACCCATTCCCCCTCACCCCAACCCTCTTCCTACAGGGATAGGGGGTTAAAGGCTGAAAAATATGCGCCTCCTTACCCTGACAACGGCCCTCGTCGCCCTCGCCCTGCCCATCGCTGCGCAGGAATCGTTTCCGGTCACCGTCACGGTCGATGCGTCGAAACCGACCGGACCACTGAAACCCGTCTGGCGCTTTTTTGGCGCGGACGAGCCCAACTACGCCACTATGAAGGACGGTCAGAAGCTTCTGGGGCATCTGGGCGAACTGAAGCCCAGACAGGTCTATTTTCGCGCCCATAACCTGCTCAATACCGGCGACGGCACGGCGGCTTTCAAATGGGGCAGCACAAACGCCTATACCGAGGATAAGGACGGTAATCCGGTCTATAACTGGATGATCACCGACATGATCATCGACTCCTATCTGGCGC
>JASGGL010000162.1:0-6640 GCA_047605065.1 Asticcacaulis sp. | reverse complement strand
TCGTGCCGTTTTCCGACTGATAGGTGCGGTCGGCCTGAATCGCCGCGCGCAGTTCGCGCGCCTGAGTCTGCATATCGCCCATAAAGTAGGTTTGCGCTCCGGCGATATCGCCGCTTGTAACCATGCCGCCGTACAACTCGCTATTGGCCTGATACTGCTTCAGCTCTGCCGCGATCTTTTCGGACAGGACGCGTTCTTCCGCGGTCACCACCGTCTGATCATAGGTCTTCATGGCATCGGCCAGTTGCTGCATGGCCTTATCGATGCTGGCGTGGATGTCCGCGCGCTCCGACTCTGGGGCGGTGACCAGTTGAAGCTGACGCAGACGCGCCAGTTCAAAGCTTTGCCCCGCATCGCCCAGCGCATTGGAGGCAGGCAGCCAGTTGGTCGCCAGTTCGTTCACGGCGTCATTGACCGTGCTGAGTCGGTTGACCGCAAACAGGCCAAGACCCAGCGTACAGGCCAGAACAAAGGTAAAGGCGGCAATGATGCGCGCACGGACGGTGAGATTTTTGAACATGGATCACACGGCAAACTGAGGGCACGGGCCCGGAACAACCCTGCCGTGATTTTCTGTTCTAAGCTTAAAAAGAGGGTTAACGGATTGTGTTTGTTAAATATAAAACCGAACAACAAACAGCGTTCATTAAATGTAATGATCAGACCTGATCTCTGAAATTCAATTCAAGAAGAACGTTATTCGGATCAGCCACAAACACCTGACGCAACTTTATTTGCGGTATGTCATTAGTGGCAAAGCTCAGACCCCGTGCGTTTATTTTCCCTAAGGTTTCCTCGTATCCCTCGCATTCGAAAGCCACATGATGAATGGCCCCCGTAGGGTTACCGGGCACCACCTCGCGCGGGATGGTATTATCCGTACCGAAACGGTTGAGATGGATCACCGCCCGGCCGCCCGCGTCATAGAGCCACATCCGGTCCGCCGGATCGCGCTGAGGGGCCGCGCGCGCCTCAAGGCTCAGCAGATCGGCGTAAAACGCGATGGTCTGCGCCATGTCGTGAGTCTGGATATTGAAGTGGTCGAGGCGTTTGACGACGGTCATTTTGATCTCAGCTTATCGATAAGTTTGAGGACTTCGGTACGGTTTTTCGCCTGCTTGACCCAAAGCGGCAGACGAGAGGTCACCGAGGCGTTCTTAACCTCGCTGACCGCAGGGGCCATGTGCCGCAAATCGGCGGCAACATAGGCGGCGATATGGTCGAGGTGTTCGTCGTTATAGGCGTAAAACCGCCCGTGCCGCGTCCCGGCCTCCAGCCAGAGGGACAGGCCGTTACATATATTGTCGGTTGGCGGATAGGTGGTCACGCGCGGATCACGAGGCGCGACCGAACGGTTATGACCGCACATCGTACAGACCAGCCGTCGCGCGACCGCCCCCTCCTGCGGCGTCAATCGCGCCTTGCCGCCACATGCCGGACAAACGACCAGAATGGGGTCCAGAAACTCACTGTCGTGGCGATGGACCAGCGGCGCACCCATGGATCAGTGCGCCTCATCCCAGTTGTCCGCCGCCTTGGCCTCGACATCGAGCGGCACAGAGACATCGACCGCCGGAAGCGCCGCGTTACGCATGATATCGATAATCACACGTTTGGCCGTTTCGACTTCGGCCTCCGGCGCTTCGAAGATCAGTTCGTCGTGGACCTGAAGCAGCATTTTCGTTTCGAGACCGGCATCGACCAAAGCCTGAGGCATACGGATCATAGCACGGCGAATAATATCGGCAGCCGTCCCCTGAATGGGGGCATTGATCGCCGCGCGCTCAGCAAAGGCGCGCTGCCCCGCCGACTTGGCATTGACGTCCGGGATATGGATGCGCCGCCCAAAAATGGTTTCAACGAAGCCATGGGCCTTCACCTGCTCCTTTGCGGCATCCATATAGGCCTTGATGCCGGGGAAGCGCTCGAAATAGGTCTTGATGTAGCGCGCGGCCTCCTGATTATCGATGCCGAGCTGATTGCCGAGACCAAAGGCCGAAATGCCATAGATAATGCCGAAATTGATTGCCTTGGCACGGCGGCGCACGTCGGACGGCATGCCTTCGACCGGCACCCCGAACATTTCCGATGCCGTCATGGCATGGATGTCGATGCCATCGGTAAAGGCCTTCTTGAGCTGCTCGATATTGCCGATATGGGCCAGCAGCCGCAATTCGATCTGGGAATAGTCGGCGGAGATCAGCTTAAAGCCCGGCCTGGCAATAAAAGCCGTCCGGATCTTACGCCCTTCACTGGTACGGATCGGGATGTTTTGCAGGTTCGGTTCGTTCGATGACAGTCGGCCCGTCGTCGTCGATGCCAACTGGTAAGAGGTGTGGATGCGATTGCTCTGCGGATCGGCATATTCGACCAGAGCGTCGGTATAGGTGCCTTTCAGCTTGGCCATCTGACGGTAATCGAGCAGCAGTCGTGCCAGACGTTTGCCCTGATCGTGCGTGCTCTTTTCGGCGATCTCCTCCAGCACCTTGACGTCGGTGGCCCATTGGCCCGTCGCCGTCTTCTTGCCGCCGGGCAGGGCCATTTCATCGAAGAAGATCGCGCCAAGCTGTTGCGGCGAATTGAGGTTGAAAGGATGGCCGGCCACGCCGTGCGCCTCGACCTCGATTTCGCCCATGCGCACGCCGAAATCCTGCGACAGCAGACGCAGCACCTGCGGATCGACACGCACCCCGGCCAGTTCCATATCCGACAGGACGGTTGGCATGGCGCGTTCCAGCGTTTCATAGACGCTCAACAGACGTTTCTGGGCCAGTTGCGGCTTGAGCACGTGCCACAGGCGCAGCGTGATATCGGCATCTTCGGCAGCGTATTCGGTGGCAGGTTTCAGGTCGACGAATTTGAACGACTTGGCGTTCTTGCCCGTCCCGGCCACCTGCTTGAACGGAATAGGCGTGTGACCCAGGTGCAACTCAGACAGTTCGTCCATGCCGTGCCCGTGCAGGCCGCCTTCGACCACGTAAGAGATCAGCATGGTGTCGTCATAGGGCGCGACGCGGATGCCGTAACGGGCGAAGACCGACAGGTCGTATTTGATATTCTGCCCGACCTTGAGGAGCGTTTCGTCCTCAAGCAAGGGCTTCAGTTCGGCAATGGCTTCATCAAAAGCGATCTGCTTCAGCTCGTCGCCCGAAAGCGCCAGACCGCCGTCATCGGACTGATGGGCCAGCGGGATATAGACGCCCGATCCCGGTGCGCAGCTCAAAGACACCCCGACCAGACCCGACGCCGTGGCCGACAGGGAGTCGGTTTCTGTATCGACCGCGAATACACCTGCCGCACGGCACTGCGCCAGATAGGCCCTAAGCGCCTCCACGTCCTGAATGCACTGATAGGCGGCGTAATCCACCGGAGTAAGCAAGGCTTCGGGCGTCGCACTACGCGGTGCACTGGCCTGACCGGTCGTGCCGAACAGGGGCTTCGAGACCGGAGCGGAGATGTCGCGCGGTGCCGATTGCGCGGTTTCCAGCGTCGTCAGCGACCCGCCGACACGCCGCGCCAAGGAGGTGAACTCCATCTCGGCCAGAAACGCCCCCAGTTCGGCAGCGTCGGGGTCTTTGAGGGCAAACTCATCGATCGGACACGGCGGCGGCACGTCGCTGCGCAAACGCACCAGTTCGCGCGACATCAGAATCTGATCGCGGAAATCGGTCAGGGCTTCACGGCGCTTGGGTTGCTTGATCTCGTTCGCACGTTCAAGCACGGCATCGAGCGAGCCGTACTCCAGAATAAGCTGAGCGGCGGTCTTCACCCCGATGCCCGGTGCGCCCGGCACATTGTCGGTCGAATCACCGATCAGAGCCTGCGCATCGACGACCAGTTCCGGCGGCACGCCGAACTTTTCGATCACCTGTTCGCGGCCGACGGGTGTTCCCTTCACCGGATCGAGCATCGACACATGGTCGTTGATCAGCTGCATCAGGTCCTTGTCGGACGAGATGATGGTGACCTCATAGCCTTCCTTCACCGCCAGATCGGCATAGGTACAGATCAGGTCGTCGGCCTCAAAGCCCGACAGCTCGACATTATGGATGCCGAAAGCCTTGGTCGCCTGACGGATCAGGGGGAATTGCGGAATCAGGTCTTCGGGCGCAGGCGGACGGTGCGCCTTATAGCCATCATAGATGTCATTGCGGAACGTCTTGGAACCCGCATCGAAAATAACCGCCAGATGCGAGGGCGCATCGTCACCGCGGTTCTCTTTGATGAGCTTATACAACATGTTGCAGAAGCCCGACACGGCCCCGACCGGCAGACCGTCGGACTTACGCGTCAAGGGCGGCAGGCCGTGATAGGCGCGGAAGATATAGCCGGAACCGTCGATGAGGACGAGGCGCTTATGTGACATGAGGGCTCACTTCGAAAAGACAGGCTGCCTTCATAAAGGCATCTGCGAACGATGCCAATTCAAAGCGTCAGAGAATGGCAGGAAGCCCTCTGTACCTCCCCGTTGGTGGGGTATAGCGCCAGCGAAAGTATAGCTTTCGCAAGCGATGGGCACCGCGATAAAAAGCCTACCAGCTTCCTGTATTGGGCATGCTGACCCACGGTTCCTGCGGTTCTTTCGGCGCACCTTTTTGCAGCAGTTCGATGCTGATCCCATCCGGGGAGCGCACAAAGGCCATATTGCCGTCGCGCGGCGGGCGGTTGATCAGCACGCCCATATCCATCAGGTGCTGACACGTCGCATAGACGTCATCGACCTCATAGGCCAGATGGCCGAAATTGCGCCCGCCGGTATAGTCTTCGGCCACGCCGTTTTCGTCCGGCCAGTTGTAGGTCAGCTCGACATGCGGCGCGGCACGATCGCCGCCATTGACGGTCGCCGATGCCGAATCCAGCGGCGCGGCCAGAAAGACCAGAGTGAACCGGCCTTTTTCGCTCTCGTTCCGACGGACCTCGAACAGGCCCAGCCCCTTGCAATAGAAGTCGAGCGCGGCATCGAGATCCTTCACACGGATCATCGTGTGAAGGTATCGCATTAGTGATCGCCTTCTGGACGCGGCGCGGGATCGGCGTATTCGTGCGCGTGATCCTTATGTACGAATTTACGGTCGCAATAGCCGCATTCGACTTCGCCGTTTGCACCCAGTTCGTAATAGGTCAGCGGGTGACCAAGCGCCCCGCCGCCGCCGTTACAGGAGACCTTATGGCCATCGACATAGATAATTTCAGAGGGAGGAACGGTGCTCATTGACTTATGCCACGCTGATTGTGGGGTTTGGTTTAGCCTTACTGAAACGCGCGGCAGGCGTCAAATAAACAAAGCCCCCTCCGCACAGGATCGACGGAGGGGGCAGGTCAACGGGCATCATTATAGGTTTAGGGACGCCCTATTCGTAACCGTGAGCGGCTTCGTTGATGGTCAGGGTCGGCATACGGCTGAAATCGACCTCGACCGGCTGAGCCAGCTTGAGCTGGTAGGTACGCAGTACATGCTCAAGCCGGCGGCGCGCCTCCTGCGTGGCTTCGGTATTCGGATTGAGCCCCAGCGGCGCAAGGCAGTAGTCGATGATAGCGTCAGGACGGGTATAGGCGTTCATGATAAGCCTCCTTTACAGGCCTGCCGTTCCTTTTACTCGGCAGGTTCGGGGTGGAACTGAGCGGTTTCAGTGGAGTCCTTGAGAGCGGTGGTCGACGATTGGCCGTTGGTAATGGTCATCGCGACCTTATCGAAGTAGCCGGTGCCGACCTCGCGCTGGTGACGGGTGGCGGTATAACCCGAGGTTTCATTGGCGAATTCACGCTGCTGAAGCTCGGAATAGGCCGCCATGCCGCGGTCGCGATAGCCGGACGCCAGTTCGAACATGCCGTTGTTGAGCGAGTGGAACCCGGCCAGCGTCACAAACTGGAACTTGTAGCCCATGGCCCCCAGTTCGCGCTGGAACCTAGCAATGGTCGCCTCATCCAGCTTGGCCTTCCAGTTGAAGGACGGCGAACAGTTATAGGCCAGAAGCTTGCCCGGATGGACCTTGTGCACGGCCTCGGCGAAACGACGCGCGTCGTCGAGGTCCGGATGCGAGGTCTCCCACCACAGGAGGTCGGCGTATTTCGCATAGGCCAGACCGCGTGCGATACAGTGATCGAGCCCGGTGCCGGCCTTAAGGCGGAAGAAGCCTTCCGGCGTGCGGCTGTCGCGGTCGATGAACGGATGGTCGCGCTCATCGATATCCGAGGTGATCAGTTGCGCCGATTCCGCATCGGTACGCGCCACGGTCAGCGTCGGCACCCCCATCACATCGGCGGCCAGACGTGCCGCGATCAGGTTGCGCTCATGCGCCTGCGTCGGGATCAGCACCTTGCCACCGAGGTGGCCGCACTTCTTTTCCGAAGCGAGCTGATCCTCAAAATGCACGCCCGCCGCTCCGGCTTCGATAAAGGCCTTCATGATCTCAAAGCTGTTCAGCGGGCCGCCGAAACCGGCTTCGGCATCGGCGACGATCGGAGCGAACCAGTCGCGTTTCGACCCGCCTTCGGAGTGCTCGATCTGATCGGCGCGCTGAAGCGTGCGGTTGATCCGGCGGCACAGTTCCGGTGCGGCATTGGCCGGATAGAGCGACTGATCCGGATACATGGCGGACGCCGTATTGGCATCGGCCGCGACCTGCCAGCCGCTGAGATA
>JASGGL010000161.1:0-6688 GCA_047605065.1 Asticcacaulis sp. | reverse complement strand
GTTTCCGGGCGGCGGTCTTGTTTTGTGATCGGTGCTGACGGATTTTGATCAAAATCCTTGTCTATTCGGCAGAAAGTGTCAGAAATGCGCATCTGGGCCGCCGGAAAACCGGAGCTGCGTCGTTCAAAAACCAAATGGTCTTTTCATAATCGGGTTGGGAAATGTCTATGCCTCCTCACACCAGTCTTTCGCGCCGCCACCTGCTGCAATCGGTTGCTGCTCTGTCCGCGCTTAGCGCACTGCCGGCTATGGCCGTCGCGGCACCGGCTAAGGCCGCGCCTGTACCGACGACGGGTCTGAAGTGGCTGAGCGGTGCGGTTCCGGGGGCGTTCGGGGGGGCGACGCTGGGCGTGCCCTGGCCGCGCGGCAGCGTGAAGGCGCCCAAGAAAGGTCAGCCCGCCGAGTTCAAACTGAGCGGCAAGGGTGGTGACGTGCCGGTGCAATCGTGGCCGATCGCCTACTGGCCGGACGGGTCGTTGAAGTGGACCGCCCACGCGGTTCCGGCGGAGGCCGCGCTTGACGGGCTGTCGCTCGCGCCGGGCAAGCCCGCCGCTCCGAAGCAGGCCGTCAGCCTGAAGCAGGAAGCTTCGGGCGTCACCGTAACCTCCGGCGATCTGGTCTGGGTCGTGCCGTCTTCGGGTGAATATCTGATCGCCAGCGCCACGCGTGCGGGCCGCCTGACGCTGAAAGAGATGAAGCTGGTCGCTCTTTGGCAGGATCAGCCCGACCTCGACGCCACGGGCAGCGTCAGCCAGCGCAAATTTACCAGCAAGATCACTCAGGTCACGGTCGAGCAGTCCGGCCCCGTGCGCGCCGTGCTCAAGGTCGAGGGCACGCACTCCGGTAAAGATTCGGCGGGCAATGGCCGTGACTGGCTGCCGTTCAGCGTGCGTCTGTATTTCTATGCCGGTGCAGAAAACGTCCGCATCGTGCATTCCTTCATCTATGACGGCGATCCGTTCAAGGACTTCATCCGCGGTCTCGGCGTGACGGCGAAGACGCCGATGACCGAAGAGGCGCACAACCGCCATATCCGTTTGTCGGGTGACGGTGCATCGGGCGAAGTCAGCGGCGTGTGGGGCGAGGCCGTTCGTCCGATCACCGGTCTGCGCCGCGACGCAGGTAAGGGCCCCAAGGCCGCGCAGATCGACGGCAAGGCGGTCGCCGTAGCCGACATGTCGAAGTCCGTGCAGGACGGCTTGAAGTGGATCCCGGAATGGGGCGATTTCAGCCTGTCGCAATTGACGCCGGACGGTTACACGATCAAAAAGCGCACCCGCGCCGGTCATGCGTGGATCGATTCCAACGCCGGTCCGCGCACCAAGGGTCTGGCCTATGTCGGTGGCGCGTCCGGTGGCGTGGCGCTGGGCTTCAAGGACTTCTGGCAGCGGTCGCCGACCCAGATCGATATCCGCAACGCCCATAGCGACACGGCGGAAATCACCGCCTGGCTCTATTCGCCGGATGCCCCGGCCATGGATGTACGCCCCTATCGTTCGCAGGACGGTATGGACACCCATCCGAAGGAGATCGAAGGCCTCAACATCACCTATGAGGATTACGAAACCGGCTGGGATACGGCCATGGGCGTGGCGCGCACCTCTGAACTGACCCTGTGGGCGCTGAACGCGACGCCGTCCTATCAGGCCTTCTCCGACATGGCCGAGCAGGTGTCCGATGCGGCCCGCCTGACCGTAGCGCCTGAGCGCATCAAGGAAGCGGGCGTATTCGGCGACTGGACGCTGGTGGATGCGTCGACCCCGGCGCGCAAGCTGCTTGAAGACCGTCTGGCCTATCAGATCGACTACTATATGAAGGAGGTCGAAGCCCGACGTTGGTACGGTTTCTGGACCTATGGCGACGTCATGCACACCTATGACGCTGACCGTCACATGTGGCGTTACGATATCGGTGGCTATGCGTGGGACAATTCCGAACTGTCGACCGATCTGTGGATCTGGTACAGCTATCTGCGCACCGGCCGGGCTGACATTTTCAAGTTCGCCGAAGCCATGACGCGTCAGACCGGTGAGGTCGATGTCTATCATCTCGGGCGTTTCAAAGGCTTCGGTACGCGCCATGGCGTGCAGCCGTGGTCGGATTCGTCGAAGCAGCCGCGCGTGTCGAACGTTGCCTATCGCCGCATGTACTATTACCTCACCGCGGATGAGCGCGTGGGTGACCTCATGCGCGATCTGGTCGATTCCGACAACGCGCTGGAAAATGTCGACATCTCGCGCAAACTGCCGCCTGCGCCGGGTCGTGAACGTCCGAAGGGCGTGGTCGCGTCGGGCTTCGGCACCTCGTGGGGGGCCTTCCTTGGCGCGTGGCTGACCGAATGGGAACGCACGCAGGACCCGAAGTGGCGCGACCGCATCGTCAACGGCATGACCACCATCGCCGCCATGAAGCGCCGCTGGTTCGCCGGTGAAGCGCCATACGATCTCAAGACGGGTAAGTTCCTCGGTGACGGCGATTATATCAGCGTGTCGCACCTGAACGCCGTCTTCGGTGTGGTGGAAATGACGTCCGAACTGTGGGAGCTGGTCGATGTGCCCGCCTACCGTAAGGCATGGCTGGAATATTGCCGCTACTACAACGCGCCGAAGGCCGAGATCGTCGCCCTTCTGGGCAAGGACCCCGGCGGACGCAGCCTGACTGACGCGCATTCGCGCCTGACCGCTTTTGCCGCCTTCCATGAAAAGGATAAGGCGCTGGCGCTCAGAGCCTGGAGTGAATTCTTCGGTAAGGAAGGGCGGGAATCCGACGGTGGATTGAATCGCCGTACCAAACGTATCGCCGCGCCTGCGGTTCTGCGTCCGCTCGATGAGGACCCGACCCTGTCGACCAACGGCACGGCGCAGTGGGGCCTGTCGGCGATCCAGAACCTTGCTCTTATCGGCGACAGCGTCGATGAGGCAGCCAAGGCGGCGGGGATTATCTGATCTGCTCAATTTACGCCTGACGAAACCCCCGGTTCCGCCGGGGGTTTTTACGTTGTCGAGTTTTTTCTTTGCCGAGTTTTTTTCCTTGAAGGTGCCCAAAACAAAAAACGCACCCGCCGGGGAGAGCGGATGCGTTTTGGATCATCCCCGGGGGGGACGGGGATGATATTTTGCCGACCGGAGGGGAACTGCCAAAAAGCTGGCGGTCAGGTCCTGGGCTGGGGGGCTGTTCAGGGGGTGGACCCAACGAACCGATCCGGCCGACACTCATTTTCTATAGGGGAATCTGGGCCGTCTAACGGCTGAATTGAGGTCATTTTGCGGTGTCTGCTTTTCTTTTCGAAACGTGTCGTTCGTGACACCGATTGCAGGGGGCATGGCGCAAACGGGCTTGCCTTTTTCGCATTCCGCGCGGCTAAATACGTGCTTGGGTCAATACCGCTGAAAGGTCGTGGAGATGAGTTTTCAGGATCAGGGGTCGGGCTTCGTGGCGTCGCCCAACGGGCCGGTGTTTTTCGAACGCCGCGAGCTGGAAATGATCCTCAGGCTCTATGGGCGTAAGGTCGCCGAGGGCGTCTGGCGTGACTATGGCATCGACAGCCTGAGCGACGCGGTGGCGTTCAATATCTTCCGGCGTACCGGCGAAGCGCCCTTTTATCGTATCGAAAAGCGCCCGTCTCTGGCCCGTAAGCAGGGCGCGTTCGCTGTGCTCAATCAGAACGGCATGATACTCAAACGCGGGCATGAACTGGCCCCGGTTCTGGCCGTTCTGGACAAGACGAAGCTGGATGTCATCGGATAAAAAAAGCCCCCCGGCAGAGTGATCCGACGGGGGGCTTTTTTAAGTAATGGACCGTTTTTAGTTGCGGTTGCCGAACAGGCGCAGCAGGCTGAGGAACAGGTTGATGAAGTTGATGTAGAGGCCCAGCGCGCCGATATAGGTCATGGCCGCCAGACGGTTCTGCGAGGCGCCACCCATTTCATAATACATCAGCTTGAGCGACTGGGTCTGGTAGGCGATCAGGGCCGAAAAGACCACGACGCCGATGGCCGAAAGGGCGATTTCCAGAATGGACGACTTGAACAGGAAGGCGTTGAGCAGGCCCACGCCGATCATGCCCAGCACGGCCATGTAGAGGAAGGTGCGCCAGCCGGTCATATTGACCTTGGTGGTATAACCGATCAGCGACAGGCCACCGAAGGCGATGGCCGTGATCAGGAACATCTGAGCGATCGAAGCGCCTGCGTAGAGGATGGCGATCGAGGACAGCGAAACGCCCATGATGGCCACGAACAGCCAGTAGAACATGCCCGACTTCGCGGCGTTCAGGTCGTTCATGAACATGCCGGAAATGAAGCTCAGCCCCAGCGGCGCGAAGGCGAACACCCAGCCCAGAATGGTGTAGCCGGTGATGTACTGGCCATCGGTGGTGTAAAGCAGTTGCAGGATGGCCGGCGTGTTGGCCACGGCATAGGCGATGGCCGCGGTGAGCACGAGGCCAATGGCCATTTTCTGATAGATGCCGAGCAGGAACTTCTTGAGCCCCTGATCCCTGGCCATATCGGTGGTAGAAGGTATCGAACCTGAGTAGGTATCGTCGAATTGCATTGCGGGTTCCCTGTGGAAAATCCTTGCGATTGACCTTCAATATGGCCCCAAAGCCCCTGTCTGGCAAGGGTGGGTAGCGGTGAAGACATGCCGTGCAATGGATTTGGGGTTATGCAAAGGATTGCGTTTTCGGTGGTTTCAGCGCGGCGGTAAAGGCGTTCGAGCGTTTTGGCTTCGCCGAACTTCGTTTCCGATCTGGTTGAATCAGAACGAAGGCTCTAAGAGGAAAACATGATCCAGATGCCGCTTCGTTCCGTCCTGTTCGTGCCCGCCGCCAATGAAAAGGCCATGTCAAAGGCCGCCTCGCTAGAGGCCGACGCCCTGATCCTCGATCTTGAGGACTCGGCGGGTGACGGGGAAAAGGCGGTGGCACTGGGCCGTGTCGTCTCCGCGCTTGAGGCCGGGGTGTTTGCCACACCTCTGGTGCTGGTGCGTATCGATCCGGCGCATAAGGCGGAAATGGTGGCGGCGTTGTCGTCCTTCGTCGGTGGTGTTCTGGGCGGGATCGTTGTGCCGAAGGTCGAAGGTCCGGAGGATCTGAGCGACCTGCCTGCGCCCCTGTGGGCGATGATCGAAACGGCTAAGGGTGTGGTCAATCTGCAGGCTATTGCGGGAGCTGCGGGCGTTCGGGGGGTGATCGCAGGGCCGAATGATCTGCGCGCCGATTTGCGGGTGGCCGCAACGCCGGAGCGCACGGAGTTGCAACTGGCCCTGTCGAATATCGTCCTTTACGCCCGTGCCTTTGGGCTGAGCGCCATCGATGGCGTCTATAATCAGTTCCGCGACGAAGAGGGCTTTCGGCGCGAATGCGCTCATGGGCGCATGCTGGGCTTCGACGGCAAGACCCTGATCCACCCGGCACAGGTGGTTGCCGCCAATGCGGTCTTTTCGCCGGATGAGGCTCAGATCGTCTGGGCGCGGGCTGTCGTTGCGGCCTTCGCCCTGCCGGAGAATGCCGGTAAGAGCCTCGTGGCGGTCGATGGGGAGATGGTCGAACTTATGCACCTGCGCATGGCGCGGGCATGGCTGACCGAACAGAGCGCTTAGAGCGTTTTCCGATCTGGCTGAACCAGATCGGCGCTCTAACCCTTTGCTTTAACGCGCTTCTTTTCCGAAAAGTGGTGCCCACTTTATCGGGAAGCGCTCTAGCCCTCTACCTTTTCCAGATAGGTTTCTGAGCGCATTTCTTCCAGTCGCGACACGGTGCGCTCGAATTCGAACGCGCCATCGCCAGCCGGATAAAGGGCCGCAGGCTCGGCGGCGGCCAGCGCCACCAGCTTTGTCCCGGCCTCGTACAGCGCATCGATCAGGGTGACGAAACGTCTGGCTTCGTTGCGTTTTTCTGGCCCCAACTCAGGAATATGATCGATAAAGACGGTGGTGAAGCGTTCGGCTATGGCCAGATAGTCAGCCGGTCCATTGGCTTCGGCGCACAGTTCGGCGAAGCTGGCGCGCAGAAGCGGACCGCAGGTGCGCGCGAAGGTCAGCTTGCGCTCGTTGACGCTCAGAGTGGTGGCGACAGCCTTGCCCGGACCGACCATGTCGGCCCACAGGGCATTATAGGCGGTCTCTGCCGCAGGGTCTGAGTCCGGTGAGAAATAGACCCGCGCGCCCCTGAGGCGGTCCAGACGGAAATCCTTGGGGCCGCGCACCTCATGCACGGTCATCTTCGTGCGGATCATGTCGATGAAGGGCAGGAAGAGGTCGCGGTTCAGCCCGTTCTTGTACAGGGCCTCCGGCGCACGGTTCGACGTGATGACGATGATCACCCGGTGCGCGAACAGGGCTTCGAACAAACGGCCGAGAATCATGGCGTCGGCAATGTCGGTGACCTGAAGCTCATCGAAGCACAGAAGCTTCGATTCCCGCGCAATCAGTCTGGCGACCGGGGCCACGGGATCGTCGCCCTTTGCGGTACCGAAGACCGCCTGACGTTCCTTTGCATCGCCGGTACGCCACTTCTGGACCAGCTCATGCACCTTGGCCATGAAGGCGTGGAAGTGGATGCGCCGCTTGGGCTCGAAATCGATCTGCTCGTAAAAGAGGTCCATCAGCATGGACTTGCCGCGACCGGGCTGTCCCCACAGGTAGAGGCCATAGCACTGTGGCCCGCCGAACAGGCCCTGCCAGAAGC
>JASGGL010000160.1:0-6731 GCA_047605065.1 Asticcacaulis sp. | reverse complement strand
GGGCGGCCAGTGGAGCGCCCTTGCCTTCGATACCGTCGCGTTTGACGGTCGACAGCACATTGGCCGCCTGTTCGCCGCCCATGACGGAGATACGGGCATTGGGCCACATCCACAGAAAGCGCGGGTCGAAGGCGCGGCCGCACATGCCGTAATTGCCCGCCCCGTAGGAGCCGCCGAAGATGAGGGTCAGTTTGGGGACATTGGCGCAGGCGACCGCCGTGACCATCTTGGCCCCGTGGCGGGCTATGCCTTCGTTCTCGTACTTGCGGCCGACCATGAAGCCGGTAATATTTTGCAGGAAAATAAGCGGAATGCCGCGCTGGCAGCACAGTTCGACAAAGTGCGCGCCCTTTTGCGCGCTTTCGGAAAACAGCACGCCATTATTGGCGACGATGCCGACGGGGAGACCGTAAAGATGCGCGAACCCGCAGACGAGGGTTTCGCCGTAAAGCGCCTTGAAAGGATCGAATTCGGAGCCGTCGACGATGCGCGCGATCAGGGCGTTGACGTCGATGGGGATGCGTTTGTCGACGGGGATCAGGCCATAGAGTTCGCGCGCCTCATAGAGCGGTTCGACACTGTCGCGGACCTTGAGCTCCACGGTCTTTTTGCGATTGAGATTGCGCACGATGCGCCGCGCCATCATCAGGGCTTCGGCGTCATTGGCGGCCAGATGATCGGCCACGCCTGAGACGCGGGCGTGGACGTCGCCGCCGCCCAGATCTTCGGACGACACCACCTCGCCCGTAGCGGCCTTGACCAGCGGCGGCCCGCCCAGAAAGATGGTCCCCTGACGCCGCACGATGATGCTTTCGTCCGACATGGCCGGGACATAGGCCCCGCCGGCGGTGCAGCTTCCCATGACCACGGCGATTTGCGGGATGGCTCTGGCCGACATCTGCGCCTGATTGAAAAAGATGCGTCCGAAATCGTCCTTGTCCGGAAAGACCTCGTCCTGATTGGGCAGGTTGGCCCCGCCGGAGTCGACCAGATAGACGCACGGCAGGTTGTTGGCCTGTGCAATCTCCTGCGCGCGCAGATGTTTTTTGACGGTCAGGGGGTAGTAGGTGCCGCCCTTCACCGTGGCGTCATTACAGACGACGACGCATTCGGTGCCTTCGATCCGCCCGATACCGGTGATGATCCCGGCGGCAGGCACATCGTCCTCATAGACGCCATGCGCCGCCAGAGCCGACAGCTCAAGAAACGGCGAACCGGGGTCGAGCAGGGCGTCGATCCTCTGACGCGGCAGAAGCTTGCCGCGCCCCAGATGCTTGTCGCGCGCGGCGGGCGATCCGCCCTCGCTGATGCGCGCGCTGAGCGTGCGCAAATCGTCGACCAGCGCCTGCATATGGGCGGTATTGGCCGCGAAATCGGCGCTGGTCGTATCGATGTGATGATCCGGCTGGCTTTTAAGGCGCATGGTCTGGACGTTTCCTTTAACGGAAAGGTAGCGCCATATTGATCATTGGAAAAATCGATAATAAAAATATAGTCCATAGATATTATCTATGATAAATCTATACCTCCCTGCCTTTGGTGGGGAGGTATGAGAGGTGAGTATGGAACCCTATCTCCTGCGCTACTTCCTTGCCGTGGTTGAAACCGGCTCATTTACGCGGGCGGCCGAAGCCTGTCTGATCACCCAGCCGTCGCTGTCGGCAGGCATTAAGCGTCTTGAGGAGCAACTGGGCGTCAGCCTGTTTGTGCGCAACAACAAGCGGGTCTTCCTGACCACGGCGGGCACGCGCTTCCTGCCGCGCGCCAAGACCATCCTGCACGAGTGCAATCTGGCCTTAAGCGAACTGGCGCAGACGGGGCAGGCGAAGGTTTTGCGCATCGGTGTGTTGCAGACCCTGCCGTCGGCCCTGACGGCGCGTCTCTTGAAAGGCTTTCGTGACGTCGGGTACGACGGGCGGTTCGACCTGTTCGACGGCACGGAGCAGGAAATCCTCAACCGCTTTGACGAGCGCGGCATAGACTATGCCCTGTCGATCCGCCGCGTCGAGGATGCGGCGTCGATCCCGCTCTATACGGAGGGCTATGTGCTGGCCCTGCCCGCCGATCATCCGCTGGCCGGAGCGGAAGAGGTGCGCGGCGAGCAACTGTCCGATCAGCCGATGATCGTGCGCTCGCGCTGCGAGGTCCTGTCGGAAACCAGCCGTTATTTTACCGACCGCAATGTGCGCCCGCCTCTGGCCTATCGTACCGCCCATGACGAGCGCGCGCTCAGCATGGTGGCGGCAGGTGTGGGGGCGACGGTGGTGCCGGAGTACCATTCCGCCGAGGGAGTGGCCAGGGTCAGGTTGCAGGGCTTCGCACACCGCCGCACCATTGCCCTGTTTACCCCGCGCTACGCCCTTGCGGCGCATCTGAAAGACGCAGGCGCGGCGTTCGAGGCGTATGTAAGCCGCCTTCATCCACCTATGTAAGCGGAGATGGGGAAACGCCCCCTCCGTCGCGGACTTCGCCGCGCCACCTCCCCCGCTATCGCAAGGGAGGATAGTCAAAAACGGCAACACGCTTGCAAGGTAGCCTCCGAAGCCCCGGCTGATCGTTTCGTTGTGGGACGGTTTCGCTATCCGTGGGCGCGGGAGTCTTCCTCATGTTCGAATTCGGTCGGGAACTGAGGCGCATTATGGGGCAGGGCGGGCGTTACGAGCCCGACGCCAGCCTCTATGAACTGATGAATCTTGAGCTTCTGATCGCTCAGGGGCGCGGCCTCGATATCGAAGGCGGGCGCGTGTCGACGCGCAGCCGTTTCGAGCCCTATCTGGAATCGGCGCTGGTCTGGCGCGAATACGCCCGTCGCACCGGCGACACCCTGGCCCTGCATAAGGCGACCAATGCCGCCGAAGCCGCGGGCAAGGCCGCCAAGACGGTGACCGAAGCCGTGTGGGCGGCACTGGCTCAAGCGGAAATCTGTCTGATGGGCTATGACCTGTTTGAAACCGCCGAATTGCTCGATTCCGCCGAAAGCCTGATCGCCACCGGGCGCGCCTCTTCGCTGGAAGCTGAGCCCGCCCTGATGGCGGCCTTTACCCTGACCGAAGGGCGTCTGGCGGCGCGTCTGGCCGTGCGCAGCGGCATCTCGGAAGACATCGAGCCGGCGCTGCTGGCCATGGCGCATCTGGACCGTGCCATCGAACGCTTCGACGCGCTGGTGCGCCATTCGAAGGCGGCCAAGGACAAGATCCACGCCGCCGACGCCCGTATCGAGCGCGCCGACCTGCTGATGCTGGTGGGCCTCGACCGTCACGACAGCCGCCTGATGAGCGCCGTCATCCGCGACCTGTCGGCGCTGAGGGCGCGGCTCGATCCGGACTATGAGCCGGTAACCTTTGTGCGCGTCGGTCAGCGTCTGGCCATGGCCCACGTCTGGGCGGGTCAGATCGACGGTCAGCCGCACATGATCAGCGAAGGCATAGCGCTTCTGACGCCCGCCGAAGAGGTCACGCCCTATGAGCATACGCCGCTCGACTGGGTGGTGCAGACCCATTCGCGCGCGCTGGCGCTTCAGGCCCTGTCCGAACTGATCAGCGAAGACGGCCTGTCGGATCAGGCGGTGGCGGCGTTCGACCGGGCCCTGTCGAAGAACATGCCTCAGCCCCTGTCGCTGCGGGCGCAGGTGGTCAATAATCGCGCCGCCTGTCTGGCGCGCCGCGCCGAGCTTAAGGGCGATCTCACTTCGCTGGATGCTGCCGAAGAGGCCTTCAAGGCCGAACTGCGCCGCGTAAAGCCGGGCGAAGACCCGGTGGGCTGGGCCATCCTTCAGACCAATCTGGGGCGGCTCTATGTGGCGCGCGGCGACATTACCGGCTTTATGCTGGAGCGCACCGAAGCCGCCTATGCCCTTGAGGCCGCACATGACATCTTCGTCGAGCACGGGCTGAGGTCGCTGGCCGATACGGCTATGGAAAACCTGATGCGGGTACGCGCGGCCTGATCCTTCGCTGCCCCTGATTTTCCCCATGCGGTTGTCAGGTTTCAAAATCAACGTTACGGTCCCCTTCAATTCTGACTGAGGGGTCTGTCCATGAAACCGTTTCGCCTGCCGCTGACGGCGTGCCTTATGGCCGCCACCATGCTTTCCGCGCCCGCCTATGCCGCGACCTCGACCGCGAAAGAGGTCGATGCCTTCCTGAAGCAATTGCCGATCGCCGACACGACGGCTCAGGCCATCGCTCAGCGCTGCGACGCTATTCTGGCCCTCGGCGGCAAGGCGCGAACTGAACTGGAAGCCCATAAGGGACCGGCCACCATCGCCGGGGATTTCGCCGCCTTCGACACGCTGATGCTGGTCATGGGCGACGGCATGAACGAGCTGTACCTCGTTTCGCAGACCAGCACGGTGAAGGAAAACCGCGAGGCCGCCGAAGCCTGTATTCCCAAGCTGTCGGATTTCAGCACGGCTGTGTCGCTGTCGCGACCGATCTACGACCGCCTCAGTGCCATTCCGCAAAAGGGGCTGGACGAAAAGACCGCCTTCACCCTCAACAAGATGCTGACCAACTATAAGTTGTCCGGCGTCGATAAGGACGAGGCGACGCGAACCAAGGTCGGCGCGTTGCAGACCCAAATCACCGAGACGGGGCTGAAATTCGCCGCCAATATTCGCGACGACAAGGGCGATATCAAGCTGAAGCCCGAAGCGCTGGCCGGCTTGCCGCAGGACTATCTGGACAGTCATAAACCCGGCGCCGACGGCTTCGTGCACCTGACCTACGACTATCCCGACATCGTCCCGATCAATCAGTTCGCCAGCCTGCGTGACACGCGGAAAACCATCTCCGAAGGCTTTTTCAATCGCGCATGGCCGGCCAATGAGACGGTTCTGAAAACCCTGCTGGAACAACGCTACGAACTGGCCCAGACCCTCGGTTATGCGGACTTCGCCACCCTGGTCACCGCCGACAAGATGATCGGCACGCCGCAGCGAGCCGCGCAGTTCCTCGACGACGTCAATGTGGCGGCCAGGCCCGGCGCCGATGCCGACTATGCCCAGCTGCTGGCCTTCGCCAGGACGATCGATCCGTCGATCGACCGGTTGCAGACCTACGACAACAGCTATTTCTCCAACCTGCTGCGCAAGGAGAAGTACAGCGTCGACGCCGCCGAGGTGCGGCAGTACTTCACCTACGACAAGTCGCGCAAAGGCATCTTCCAGTTGATCTCTGACCTGTTCGGGGCGGAGTTCAAGCCGTGGAACACGCCGGTCTGGGACAAGAGCGTGTCGGCGTGGGAACTGTACGACAAGGCCAGCGGCAAGCTGATCGGGCGCTTCTATCTCGACATGCACCCGCGCGACGGTAAATATAATCACGCCGCCGCTTTTCCCATCCGCACGGGTGTGGCGGGGCGTCAGGTGCCGGTCGGCGCGCTGATCTGCAACTTCCCCGGTGAGGGGCCGATGGAGCACGGAGACGTCGTGACTTTCCTGCACGAGTTCGGGCACCTGATCCACCTGATGTATAGCGGCCATACCCAGTACAGCGTGCAGTCGATGGGCAATCTGCAGTGGGACTTCATCGAAGCTCCATCGCAGTTGCTGGAGGAATGGACGTGGGATTACGACACGCTCAAAACCTTCGCCAGCAATGACAAGGGCGAGCCGATCCCGCAGGCTCTGGTGGCCAAGATGAACGCCGCCCGGCGCTTTGGCGTGCCAACGCGCTGGAAGGGGCAACTGGCCTATTCTGCGGTATCGCTCAACTATTATAACCGCAAACCGGACTTCGATCTCGATACGCAGTTCGATACGCAGATCGCGCGTTATTCGATGTTCCCACCGATGGAGGGTGTGCATGATTACGCCAGCTTCGGGCATCTGGATGGCTATTCGGCCATCTACTATACCTACGTCTGGTCGAAGGCGATTTCGCTGGACCTGTTCACGCAGTTCAAGGCGGCAGGCATCCGCAATCCGGAGGTGGCGCAGCGCTACCGTAAGCTGGTGCTGGAACCGGGCGGGTCACAGGACGCCAATGTGCTGATCCAGAACTTCCTCGGCCGTCCGCTGAGCCTTGAGGCCTTCAAGACCGAATTGCAGAAGAAGTAGGCTAACGCCCTTCCCGGGAAAGCCTCCTCCCTGTCGTATTGGCGACGGGGAGGGCTTACATCTCGTCGGTCAGGTGGCCGGGCTTACGGTTCTTGCGTTTCCGCAGGAAGGCCCGATGCCTTAGCTCCTCATCCTTATAATCCTTGACCGGATCATCGAAGGGCAGCCAGATCGCGAAAACGCTCAGGGCCTCAATCAGACGGGTCCGTAGCGTTTCCTTACCCTTCAAAAAGAGAAAGAAGCGGATGGCGGAAAGAAGGGCAAACGCCGCAATGATGATATTTATCCAGAGGGCGTACTTCCCGTAAACGTTCGATATAACGATCAGATAATTCATGCGTGCCCCCGATTGCTGTCGGAACACTGTCTCATGGCAGCCCGCCGGTAACAAGCGCCGTGGTATAAAGCCATCGCATACGATTTCGCCCGGCTTCACCCATCGATTCCTGATGCCGTCAGCCTTAGCCTGTGGCGTTCCGTCAACGGAGCGCACAGGCCATGCCCGACAGCGCCAATAAGCCGAAATCCAGCCAACCTAAATCCAGTCAGCCGAAACCCCGTCCGCGCAAACCGCGCCGCGCGGCCCCGACGCCGGAAAGCCTCCCTCCGGAAGAGGCGACGTCATCCGTTGGCCCTGAGGGGGCCGAACCAGCTCCGCCTGCCGCGCCCGAGG
>JASGGL010000159.1:0-6753 GCA_047605065.1 Asticcacaulis sp. | reverse complement strand
CTCACGCAGACATCCTGTAGCTTAACCCACAAACCCCGCCGCGCGTTTCAGCCGGTCATTAATCGCCTCGCCCAGTCCTTCCGACGGAATGGGCGCGACGCAGATGCGCGCGGGCTTATGAACATCGGCTTCACGCAGGTATGTGAACAGGTTGGCCGCAGCTTCGGACAGATTACCCGATGCGCTGAGGTTTAAAACCGTCCCCGCAAAACCCACAGCCTTACCCACAGGTCCGAAGGCCAGATACACACAGTCTGCGGGCGGGTTTTCCACATTGATATCAACAGGCGCATCCGGCGCGTAGTGCAGGCTCAGACGCCCCGGAGAGCGATGTCCTTCGCTGGCGTCATCAGCCAGAGGCCCGACAACCGTCGCTACCTCGGCCCGCGTCACGGCACCGGGGCGGAGATAACGCACGTCACCCAGTACGCTGACCACCGAGGATTCGAGCCCCACGGGGCAATCGCCGCCATCGGGGGACGCAGCGACAAAGGCCCCCGTCTCGGCCATGGCGTCCCTGTGCCGTGTCGGACTGGGGCGGCCTGAGCGGTTGGCCGACGGCGCGACCACGCCGCCTCCGAAGTCTTGTAAAATAGCGCGCGCCACCGGATGCGACGGCACGCGGATCGCCACGCTGTCGAGGCCCGCCCGCGCCAGATCGCAGACCTTTTGCGTATCGCGCACCGGCACCACCAGCGTCAGAGGCCCGGGCCAGAAGGCCTTCGCCAGCGCCCTTGCCCGGTCATCGAACACGCCGATGGTTTCAGCCGCTTTAAGCGAGGCGACATGAACGATCAGAGGGTTAAAGCGCGGACGCCCCTTGGCTTCGAACACCTTGGCCACCGCCGCCGGATCTGAGGCGTCGGCCCCCAGCCCGTAGACCGTTTCGGTCGGCAGGTGGATCAAGTCGCCGCGCTTGAGGGCGGCAATGGCATCGGCGATGGTGGACATGTGCGCGCTTTATCACAGCGGGTGGCACGCGTAAGCCCTATTTTGTGGTGGCCGTCACCTTGAGATCGAGCGCGATCGCATTGGGAACCGCGTCGGTCGCCGCCCATTCGCCCGAACCCACACCGTAATCGAGACGATTGAGTTTGGCGGTTGCCGTCATCACCGCGCTCTTGCCGGTAATCTTAAGCGTGAATGGCAGGTCGAAGGGCTTCGTCTGACCGTGCAGGGTCAGGCGGCCTTTGGCCAGATAACGATCCGTACCGGTTTTGGTAAAGGTCGTCGCCCTGAACGTCGCCTTCGGACTGGCGGCGGTGTTGAAGAAGCTGTCGCTTTTCAGCGTGTCGTCGCGTGTGGAATCGCCGCTGTTGACCGAGGCCAGATCGATGACCACCGTTGCCTTCGACTGATCGAGGCGTTCCGGATCGAAGACAATATCCGCCGTATAGCCGCTGAACCCGCCCTTGATGTCGCCGCCGTTGAAGGTGGTAGCGAAAGTGATATGCGAGGCCGACTTATTCACAGCCCATACCGGCACCGGGGTGGCGTCTTCTGAGGCCGTCACGGAGGCTTCTGTGGATGAGGCAGTGGAAGAGGTTGTGGACTCTTCGGGGATAACCGCGGCTTCCGAAGCTTCCGCCGTTGGCTCAGGCAGGGCCGTCGGCGCAGGCTCAGGCACACGCGCGCCGCGCATCATGAAGGTCGCCAGTACGAACGCGCCGATCACCGCCACCGCCGGCACCAGCCAGCGGGCATTGAGCGCGCTTTTGAAAATCGTCGGCTTCGGCTCCAGCCCCGGCAACATGCGGGTCACCGTATCGTCCTTGTGGATGAAATGGTGCATAAGCGCCGCGCCGACGTGCAGCGGAATGAGCACGTAGAAGATCAGCTTGGCGAACAGGCCGTGCATATTTTCGAAAATCGCGTGGGTGTCGTGCCCCAGCGGCAGGTGCGGGATCGGCACGACGCCGAACCACAGGGTCGGCACCGGCACCTTGGCCGTCGAGACCAGCGCCCAGCCCGACAGGGGAAGGCCGATCATCAGCACATAGAAGCCGATATGGACGGCCTTCGCCGCCGCCATCTGCCATTTCGGTCCCTCGATCTCCGCCGGAGCCTTATAGGCCAGCCGCAAACCGATGCGCACCACCGTCAGGAACAGGATCAGAAACCCCACCGACTTATGCATCTGATAACGGGAAAAGAGCCCGCCATCTTTGTCCTCAAGCGTCCAGCCGAGGAAGACCATATAGAAGATCAGGGCGGCCATGGCCCAGTGCAGATAGCGCGAGGCGCGGTGATAAACGGCAGGGGTCACGGAAACTCTCCATCGGCGGCGCAGGCGGTCTTTATTGTCGTTGGGCATCAGTATGGTCAGGTGAGCCCGCGAAATCAACGCCTATATGTAACCAAATAAATTACATATCAAGCCCCAATTACCTTTTCCGGTCGGCAACTGACCGCACATGACCTAACGGAACTTCACGGAACTGTGAATTTCCCTGCCGCCACGTCATGCCTCATCACGGAAGAAACGAAGACAGTAGAGGAAAACCAATGACCTTCCGCGCGCCGATCACGGACCTGAAATTCAGCCTGACAGCGGTTGCCGGCATAGAAAGCCTGTACCAGAGCGCTGCCTTTCCGGATTTCGACGCCGACCTGCTCGACGCTATACTCGATGCCGCCGCTCAGTTGTCCGACGATGTGCTGGCCCCGCTCAACCGCGTCGGCGACACCCACGGCGCGAAGCTCGAAAACGGTCAGGTGATCGTCGCGCCGGGTTTCGACGCGGCGGTGTCGGCCTTTGCCGAAGGCGGCTGGTCGGGCCTCGGTGCGCCCGCCGAACACGGTGGACAGGCCATGCCCAAGGCGCTGGAAATGGCCGCCTATGAGATGTTCCACGCCGCCAACATGGCCTTCGCCCTCTACCCCACCCTGTCTCAGGCGGCCATCGAAGCCCTGCACCACCACGGCACCGAGCGTCAGAAGGCGCTTTACCTGCCCAGTCTGGTCGATGGGACGTGGTCGGGGACCATGAACCTGACCGAGCCTCAGGCCGGGTCGGATCTGGCGCTGCTGACCACGCAGGCCGTGCCGGACGGCGATATCTATCGCCTGACGGGGCAAAAGATCTTCATCACCTGGGGCGACCACGAAACGCGCGACAACATCCTGCATCTGGTGCTGGCGCGCCTGCCGGACGCACCCGAAGGAACGCGCGGCATCTCCTTGTTTTTATGCCCGAAATACCTCGTCAATGATGATGGCAGCTTAGGCGAGCGCAACGACCTGCACGCCGTAGGCCTTGAGCATAAGCTGGGCATCCACGCCTCGCCCACCTGCGTCATGGCCTTCGAAGGCGCGAAGGCCGAACTGGTCGGCAAACCGCATCAGGGCCTGATGGCCATGTTCACCATGATGAACGCCGCACGTCTGGCCGTCGGGGTGCAGGGCGTCGGTATAGGCGAGCGCGCCTATCAGCAGGCGCTGGCCTATGCGCTGGATCGCCGTCAGGGCAATTCCGTCCTGACCGGTCAGAAGAAGGCCCCGATCTTCGATCACCCCGATGTGCGTCTGATGCTGGGCCTGTCGAAGGCGAAGATCGAAGCGGCGCGCGGCATCTGCCTTTTGACCGCCATCGCCTCTGATGAATACCGCCTGAGCGGGGACGCCCGCCTCAAGCGCCGCGAGGACTTCCTTGTCCCCATCGCCAAGGCGTGGGGTACGGATGTCGGGGTCGATGCGGCTTCGACGGGGGTACAGGTCCACGGCGGCATGGGCTTTATCGAGGAAACCGGCGCGGCCCAGCATTACCGCGACGCGCGCATCGCCCCCATCTATGAAGGCACCAACGGCATTCAGGCGGGCGACCTTGTCGGGCGTAAGCTGGGTGACGATGCCGCGTCGGCGCTTGAGCTTAAGGCCGACATCGAAACCTATTTGAATGACAAGGGCTTATCCGGACATTCTGATGCGCCTGTTGCCGCGCTTAACACCGCTCTGGCGGCCTTCGAACGCGCCAGCCTGTGGCTGATCGCGCGCAAAAAGGACCGCCCCGCCGATGTCGCCGCCGGGGCCACCGCCTATCTGAAACTGGCCGGGGATATTGTCGGCGGCTACGCCCTTCTGCGCGGCGCGCTGACGGCACAGCAACGGCTGGCCGACGCCGATGGCGATCCGGCGTGGCTGAAGGGCAAGATCGAGCTGTGGAAGCTTTATGCCGTGCACGTGCTGCCGCACGCCCATGCTCACGAAGCGGCCATCACCGGTGGCGCAGATGTGCTGGAGGCCCTCACCCCGGCGGCCTTAGGCATATAACCTACGGGTTCGTGGTCTGCGTCCGCTGGGGGAGCACCCGGCGGCCCGGAGCCACTTTACGGCCCGGGGTCACCGTCGCGGCGTCTTTCGCCGGAGGATTCGATACCGGAGGCTTATCCGCCTGCGGCTTGATGATCACCGGCGGCGGCACAGCGGAAGATGGCGATGTCGAAGACGACGATGAGGTGATACCCGCGCTGACGCCGCTCGCCTGACCGCGCGCGGCGTAAAGCTGCTCGATCGTCTGGCGCACGAAGATGGCGTGGGTGACCAGCCCCAGTTCGAGGCGCTGGGAATTGACCTCGACCTGACGGGTGAGGATGCCCGACACCACGGTCACCGTCTTACCGCCCGCGACGGGCTCGTTCATGAAGACCGGGCCGCCCGAATTGCCGGGAATGGCCGTCAGGTCGATAAGGAAGGTCGGAAAGCTCGACACCGGCCCCACCGGATAGGAGGCCAGCCGCCCCGCCCGCAGAATGGGAAAACCGATGGTATTGGCCGAATAGCCGTGCGGATAGCCCAGCGTCATCATCTCATCGCCCGGCGACACGCGATAGCGGTCGAAGGTCCGCTCATCGGCCAGCCAGCTCAAAGGGATGGCCTTGTCCTTGTAAAAAGCAGGGACCTGAACGGCGATGACGGCGACGTCCTGCTTGGGGTTCTGAACCCACAAAGGTCCTTTGTCGTTGCGGATGGCGATGCGGGTCGGGCTGAACTGCCAGGTGCCATTGGCTCCCTTGACGCGCCAGCCGATACGCACCTCGTTCGAAGGCATACGCTCGAAAACGTGACCGGCGGTAATCAGCAGGATTTCGGGAGCCGCGCCCTCACGCGGAACCGACACCAGAAAGCCTGTGCCGACCATGCGCTTTTCATCGTTGATCGGCTGATCGATCTGAACGGTGGCTTCAATCAGATTAAGGGTCAGGTCTGCGTCCATCCCTTATTACTACCCCTCAATTGGGCCGAAACCATGCCCAAGCCATGCCCCGAAATAAACAAGCCGTAAGTTGACGCACCCCGGTGGATGATATCATCTTCGCCCACTTTCATCCTTGCTTCGGAAACGCATTTTGTCAAAGGTGCCGCCTATGAAAAACCGACCGGAACGCGACCTGAATCGCCGGAACTTCCTGAACTACAGCCTTGGTGCAACAGTTGCGCTGAATACCGGTCTGGCCGTGCTCCCCTCTTCCGTCTTCGCCGCAGAGAGCCTGATGTCCAAAACCCCCGCCCCCAAGCCTTTGAAAGCCCCGCACACCACCACTCAACTGGGCTTTACGCGCACCGATGACTATTTCTGGATGAAGGACGACAACTGGCAGGCGGTGCTGCGCGACCCGGCGGCGATCAAAGCCGACGTCAAGGCGCAACTGATCGAGGAAAACGCCTATACTGCCGCCCTGCTCAAGCCGACCGAAGGGCTTCAGACGACGATCTTCGAAGAGATCAAGGGCCGCATCAAGGAGGACGATTCCTCCGTCCCCGCCCCGGACGGTCAGTGGGAATACTATATCCGCTACAATGTCGGCGGTCAGCACCCGATCAATGCCCGCAAACCGCGCGGCAAGGCGAAGATCAGCACCGAAACCGTGCCCTTCGTCAAAATCCCCGGCGACGAGCAGATCCTGCTCGACGAAGACGCCGCCGCCAGGGGCCACGAATACTATTCGACGGCCACCACCACCCACAGCCCGGATCACAAACTCTATGCCTGGGCCGAAGATACGCAGGGTTCCGAAGTCTATCGCATCTTCGTCAGAGACCTCGCCACGGGCAAGCTTCTGGGGACGCCGGTCGAAAGCGCCACCGGCGATTTCCTCTTCACGCCGGATTCGCAGTACATCTTCTGGACCTTCCGCGACGACAATGGCCGCCCGTCGAAGCTCTACCGCCGTCCGGCCAAAGGCGGCGAAGACGTTCTGGTCTATGAGGAAACCGATCCCGGCTTCTTCATGGGCGTCGGCCTGACGTCGGACGAAGCCTATATACTGATCAGCATCAACGACCACGAAACGTCCGAAACCCGCCTGATCCCCGCCCGCGCGCCGACCTCGGCCCCTATCACGGTCGAACCGCGCCAGACGGGCCTGCAATACAGCGTCGATCACTGGAATGACCGCTTCGTCATCCTGACCAATGCCGACGACGCCGTGGACTTCAAGATCGTCACCTCGACCTATCCGGTGCCGGCGCGGGCGACGTGGAAGCCGTGGATCGCCCATCGTCCGGGCATCTACGTCACCGGTTTCGGCCTGTTCAAAGACTATATGGTGCGTACCGAACGCGAAAACGCCAATTCGCGCATCGTCATTACGAAGAAGGCCGACCTCAGCGAGCACGAAATCGCCGTAAAGGAAGAGGCCTACGCGCTGGGGCTGGGCGGGTCGCTGGAATACGACACGACGGTGATGCGCTACACCTATACCTCGCCGACCACCCCGGCCCAGACCTATGATTACGACATGGCCTCAGGCCAGC
>JASGGL010000158.1:0-6857 GCA_047605065.1 Asticcacaulis sp. | reverse complement strand
CGCACGGCACCTCGACCATGGCCGACGGCATCGAGCTGAAGGCCATCGAGAAGTTTCTGGGTGCGCGCGCGGCCACCGGCACGGTCTCTTCGACCAAGTCGGCCATCGGTCACCTTCTCGGTGGTGCGGGCGCGGTCGAGGCCATCTTCTGTACGCTGGCCATCCGCGATCAGATCGCCCCGCCGACCATCAATCTCGACAATCCGGCCTATGAAACGCCCATCGACCTTGTGCCGCATAAGGCCAAGCCGATGACGATCAACAAGGTCCTGTCGAACTCCTTCGGCTTCGGCGGTACCAACGCCGCCCTGATCCTCGGCAAAGTCGACTAATATGGCGAAACAAAAGGCCCGTCCTGCCCCGCGGCGCAAATCCAGGCGTCTCATGGCGCCTGTGGCGGGCCTTATGTCCGGCATCGTCCTGCTGCTTCTGGCGGCAGGACTGTTTGTTTACGCCAACACCTACGGCCCCGGTCCCGTCGCAAGATCGGGCAAGGTGACCTCGGTGACGGTGGAGCGCGGGCAGGGGCTGAACGCCATTGCCAAAAAGCTGGAGGCGCAGCACGTCATCCGCTCGGCGGCGTTCTTTCGCATCGCGGCCAAGCTGGACGGGCGCGATACCTCGCTGCGTGCCGGCACCTATGAGTTTCCGTCGCGCCTGCCCATGATGGGCGTGCTGAACCAGATCCTCGAAGGCAAGGTGGTGCAGCATTTCGTCACCATCCCCGAAGGCCGCACCTCGGCTCAGGCCGTGCGCATCCTGCTGGCTACCGAAGGGCTGAGCGGTGACGTCGATGTACCGCCCGAAGGCTCGATCCTGCCGGAAACCTATCAGTACGAACTGGGGGAAAACCGTCAGGCCGTGCTTGAGCGCATGCTGGCGGCCGGGCGTGAAACCCTGGATGAGCTGTGGGAGATGCGCGCGTCGGGCCTGCCGATCAAAAGCAAGGAAGAAGCGCTGATCCTCGCCTCGGTCGTCGAAAAGGAAACCGGCCTCGCCGAAGAGCGGCCCAAGGTCGCCGCCGTTTTCGTCAACCGCTTGCGTTCGGGCATGCGCCTGCAATCGGACCCGACCGTGGTTTACGGCGTGTCGAAGGGCGAGCCGCTGGGCCGGGGTCTGAGGCGTTCGGAACTGGATACGCCGACGCCGTGGAATACCTATCTGATCGACGGTCTACCAGTGACGCCGATCGCCAATCCGGGTAAGGCCGCGCTGAAGGCCGTGCTCAATCCGCCGCTTACTCAGGACATCTATTTCGTTGCGGACGGTACCGGCGGTCACGTCTTTGCCGCTACCTATGAGCAGCATCTGGCCAATGTCGCCAAATGGCGTCAGATCGAGGCCCGCGACAAGCTCGATGCGCAGGGTCAGGCCACGGTTCAGGCCGTCGCGGCGGAAGGAGCCGGTCAATGAATGTATCCAGCATGACCGGCTTTGGCCGGGTCGAAGGCCATCACGGCGATACCGGCTGGGTGTTCGAGGTGCGTTCGGTCAATGGCCGCTCGCTGGATGTGAAATGCCGTGTGCCGTCGGGCTTCGATTACGTTGAGCGCGCTGTGCGCGATCTGGTCAAGCAGCGCTTCCAGCGCGGTCAGGTGTCGCTGACCCTTAATGTTCAGACGCAGACGGCCCAGACCGGCTATGCCGTCAATCAGGCGGTGCTCGACTATTATCTCGATATCGGTCAGGGCCTTATGCAGTCGGGTCAGGCCACCATGCCGTCTCTGGACGGGCTTCTGGGACTGCGCGGCGTAATCGAAGCCAGCGGTGCGGAGGACGCCCCCGATGCCGCCGTGCTCGAAGCGCCGCTTCTGGCCGATCTGGGGGCTGTGCTTGAGCAACTCAAGGCCTCGCGTCTGACCGAAGGTCGGGCGCTTTTCGAGGTGCTGTCGCATCATCTCGATGCTATGGCCGTCGCGGTCGACCGCGCCGAAGCCCTGGCGGGGCAGCAGGCCGAGGCGATCCGTGAGCGCTTTGCCCGCCGTATCGGCGAACTGCTTCCTGATGCCGACCTTCAGGAGCGCATTTTTCAGGAAGCCGCCGTCATGGCCGTTAAGGCCGATGTGCGCGAAGAGCTGGATCGTCTGCGCACCCACATCGGCTCGGCACGCGCGCTGTTGTCCGATGGTCAGTCGCAGGGCCGCAAGCTCGACTTCCTGTCGCAGGAATTCATGCGCGAAGCCAATACCCTCTGTTCGAAAGCCGCGTTCAGCGACCTGACCAATACCGGTCTTGAGCTGAAATCGGTGATCGATCAGTTCCGTGAACAAGTTCAGAATATCGAGTAATATGCCCAATTCCCAACGTCTTCGCCGCGGCCTTATGCTGATCGTGTCTTCGCCTTCGGGGGCGGGAAAGACGTCGCTGTGTCGTCGCCTCATGGCCGATCACGCCGATCTCGACCTGTCGACCTCGGTGACGACGCGTGCGCCCCGTCCGGGTGAAAAAGACGGGCGCGAATACCACTTCATCGACGAAGCGAAGATGGACGCTCTGGTCAAAAACGACGCCCTGCTGGAATGGGCAGCGGTTCACGACCATCGCTACGGCAGCCCGCGCGAGCCGGTGGAAAAAGCCCTGTCGCAGGGGCAGAACGTCCTGTTCGATATCGACTGGCAGGGGGCGCAGCGCATTTCGGCCAAGGCTCCTTCGGACGTGGTGCGCGTCTTCATCCTGCCGCCATCGATGGAAGAGCTTAAGCGTCGCCTCTATGCCCGTGCGCAGGACGCCGATGACGTGATCCAGCGCCGCCTGAGCCGCGCCAAGGGCGAAATCGCCCACTGGGCCGAATACGACTACGTGATCCTCAATGATGACTTCGACCGTTCCTATGCGGAACTGGTCCATATCTATCATTCGGAAACCGCGCGCCGCTCGCGCGGCCTGTGGATCGCGCCGTTCGTAGATGAACTTATGGCTGAAACTATCTGATAATACGGCTTGTTTTTCGTCCTGACTATTTCGCCGGAGTGGTTTCCACCTTCAGATAGGCGATCAGGTTGTGACGTTCCGTCTCGTTCTTGATGCCCATAAAGCCCATCTTGGTGCCGGGCACCGAGGTCTGCGGATGGGTCAGGTAATCATCCAGCGTGGCGTAATCCCACACCGTCGCGTGTTTTTTCATGGCATCGCTATAGAGATAGCCGGGCTTGCTGCCTGAGACGCGACCAAACACACCGTGCAGGTTGGGGCCAACCATGTCCGCGCCGCCTTCGATCAGGGTGTGGCACGAGCGGCATTTGTTCCATGCCTTTTCACCGGCGCTCAGGTCGACGGTGCTGTATGGTCCGGGAAGGGTGGCCAGAAGTGCGGCCTTTTCGGCGTCATTGACCGGTTCGGGGGGCGGAGCCGGGGCTTCGCTCGCCGTGTCCGCCGGCTTTTCGCCGCAGCCGCCAAGCCCGCTCATCAGGGCCAGCACAACAAAGGATAGGGCTACGCGCATGTCCGCCTCCGCATCAAACCGCTGACGGGTTTAGCCGAGGTGCGGGCGTTTGGCGAGAGGAGGGGTGCATCACACGCCGGAAAGCTCAGCGGCGCTTTGTCGCAGGGACGATCAGTCCGTGGCGGGTGAGGATTCGCTGTTCAGGCGTTCTTCGGAACCGTCTACATAGATCAGAACTTCGTTGTCCTGCATGTCGATGCGGTTGATGACCGCGGGACCGCCGAAGCGCGCCACCAGTTCGGGATCGCGGATGGCATGATCGACGCGCGGCGCACCGGCGAAGGCAAAATCATCGGACGCGTAGATTTCCTCGCCGGTATTGCTGTCGAAGAAGCGGTAATTGGGATGGGCCATGCCTGCCTCCGTTTGTCTGTGTTCCCGCTCATTGCTGCGCCGACGAAGGTGAGGAAGCAATGTGGGATATCGCCGCAGGTAGAGACGTGGCATCATTGGGAAATTTGAAATTTCCAATAAATATTAAAAAATTAAAATCACTATTTCATGTGCGGAAAAGAACGGGATTGGAGGGACTGAAACCACCCATCGAAACTCCTTGTAGTCGGATGATTTTTTCTTCCTACATGAGAGAAAAGTTCGGTTATTTGCCACAGGCTTGAGCTACGGCGGAGGCAATTATTTCTATAGGCGACTGGTCTGATCTGGCATTAGAGAGTGATAAGGCTGCGAGGAAGCCTGCAGCATAACCATCGTCCTTCTGACTCCGAGCGGAATGCTCATATCTTTCCGCGATGTCCCGTGCTTGCTGACATTCCGCAGACGGGAGTTTGATTGCGACGACATTCTGCGATTTCTGTAAAGTGGGCACTATTTTTGTGGCCTCACGATCAAGAGCAAGTGCAGTTTCATTCACGTCGAAGGCGTTAAAACGAAGTCGTCGATCTTTCTTGAACTTCATGATGCCCATATTCATTTCGAGGTTCATTTCGCCGTCTATGGGGCCGGAATAGTAGCCAAAATCTATTAGTACAGTTTGAATGCGCTGTATTTGATTAAAAGAAACTGTGGCAGATGATTCGGTAACCGGGCTTGGTGTCGGTGCAGGTGTGGTATTTGCTGAAGGCCCGCCATGGCAGTGATAACCACCGTTTTTCCGATCGTGATGGCAACCTTTGGAGTCGAGGCCACCCGGATGCGCATCCACATCTGTCACTATAAAAAATAATGAAAATATTCCAGCAGCAATAATTTGATGCTTCATGATTACCCTCCGTCCCTACGAGGACAGTTTCAAATGGAAACAGGGCAGTCAACTGCCGTTAAGCTGGCAGGTTCTGAACAAGCTTGTTGAGCGATTTTTCGTATCGGCTGGTCACTGCTGTGACGCTTAAACAGTCACAGTTTGCGATTTTGTTCCGCTTTGGTCTCAGTGGGGTTTCTGAGAAAATCATTGTAAAATATTAGAAAATAATGGTGCCGGTTACAAGATTCGAACTCGTGACCTGATGTTTACAAAACAACTGCTCTACCAACTGAGCTAAACCGGCATCCGTATGCGCGGCGTGTCGCTTCGCGCAGGGGCCGTCCTTATGCCGGTGCGCGGGCGTGAACGCAACGGTTTTGCCCGCTCAAACACAGATTTTTTGTGCCGGATCGCATCAAACCTGTGTGCGGCGGGACAAAATGGTCTAAGAGGAGGCCGCTTTCCTGAGTTTAAAACGGTCTGAGCATGTCCCGTATCCTGATCACCTCCGCGCTTCCCTATATCAATGGCATCAAGCATCTCGGCAATCTGGCGGGGTCCATGCTGCCGGCGGATGTCTATGCGCGGTTCATGCGCGCGCGCGGCCATGAGGTGCTCTATATCTGTGCGACCGACGAGCACGGCACGCCCGCCGAACTGGCCGCCGCCAAGGCCGGGCAGGATGTGAAGACCTATTGCGACGAGCAGCATATCATTCAGAAAAGCGCCGGTGAGGCCTTCGGGCTCAGCTACGACTGGTTCGGCCGGTCGTCGTCGTCGGAAAATCGCCATCTGACGCAGATGTTCTGCGAGGCGCTGGACAGGAACGGCCTGATCGAGGAACGCACGGACAAGATGGTCTATTCCATCGATGACGGTCGCTTCCTGCCGGATCGTTATGTCGAAGGCACCTGCCCGCACTGCGCGTTCGAAAAGGCGCGTGGCGACCAATGCGACAATTGCGGGCGTCTGCTCGATCCGACCGACCTGATCAATCCCTATTCGGCGGTGTCGGGATCGCGTAATCTTGAGGTGCGCGACACCAGGCACCTTTATCTGCTTCAGACGAAGGTCGAGCCGCAACTGCGGGCGTGGATCGAGTCGAAGACGCAGTGGCCGCAACTGGCGAAATCCATCGCCATGAAGCACCTTGAGGAAGGCCTGATCGACCGCGGCATCACGCGCGACCTGAAATGGGGCGTGCCGGTGACCAAGGATGGAAAACCGCGCGAAGGCTTTGAAAACAAGGTCTTCTACGTGTGGTTTGATGCGCCGGTGGAGTATATCGGCGCCACGCAGGAATATTTCAACGCACAGGGCGACGCCGACGGCTGGGCGAAGTGGTGGCGTCTGGATCAGGGGGCCGAGGACGTCACCTATATTCAGTTCATGGGCAAGGACAATGTCGCCTTCCATACGGTGAGCTTCCCGGCGACGATCATCGGTTCTGATGAGCCGTGGAAGATGGTCGATACGCTCAAGGCCTTCAACTGGCTCAACTGGTACGGCGGCAAGTTCTCGACCTCGATGAACCGTGGCGTCTTTATGGATCAGGCGCTTGAGCTGCTGCCTGCCGACTACTGGCGCTGGTATCTGATTTCGCAATCGCCGGAAGGCTCGGATTCGTCGTTCACCTGGGAGCAGTTCCAGTCGGCGGTGAACAAGGATCTGGCCGACGTGCTGGGCAACTTCGTCAACCGCATCACCAAGTTCACCGAAACCAAGCTGGGCGGCGTGGTGCCGGAAGGCGGGGAAGCGGGTGAGCTGGAAGAGAAGCTCTATGCCGATCTGTCGGTGCTGCTGACCGAGGCGACCGAAGCGTTTGAAGCCATGGAGATGCGTAAGGCGGCGCAGGCCGTGCGCGCCATCTGGGTGCTGGGCAATGTCTATTTGCAGGAAGCCGCCCCGTGGACTGCGCTGAAGACCGATGCCGAACGCGCAGGCGTGGTTGTGCGTCACGGCCTGAACCTCGTGCGCCTGTTCGCGGCGCTGGCTCAGCCCCTGATCCCGTCCACGGCGCAAAAGATCGCGGCGACGGTGGGTTTAAGCGGTGATGCGGCTTTGGCACTCGACTGGCCGAGCACGGACGCGAAGACGGAACTGTCGAAACTGCCCGCTGGTGCGCCGGTGGCGGCGGGTGAGGTTCTGTTCAAAAAGATCGACGACGATATGGTCGCCGAATGGGCGGCGCGCTTCGGCGGCGAAGCCTCAGAT
>JASGGL010000157.1:0-6911 GCA_047605065.1 Asticcacaulis sp. | reverse complement strand
CTTTGCGCGTTTTGCCGCCAACTATGTGCGCGGCGGCGGATTGAGTCAGGAAGGACGTGCGGAACTGGTGCGGCCGCAACTGAAGATCACCACGCGCAGTCAGTTCCCCACCTTACAGCCCGAGGTTCCGGTCGAGGCGCAACGTAAGGACCTCTACGCCGGGTTGGGCGTTGTCGTGTTCGACGGTCCGCAGGGCGCGGGCTTTTATAAGGGCGGACATAACGATACCACTGCCAATAGTTGGGTTTGCGTAGAAAAAACAAAACGCTGTGTGGTGATCCTGTCGAATGATGTGCGTTCCGAAAAGGCCTTTCCGGAACTCGTCACGTTCATTCTGGGGGACACGGGCGTGCCCTATGACTGGGAGTATGGCTTTGCGCCGGCGGCCAACTGATTATTGACTGGATCAGATTATTGACTGGCCCAGACGATGCGGGCAATCCACGCCAGTTGCGGACGTTCGATGATGCGGTTGGCGAAGCTGGGGTTCAGCGAACGCAACTCGACCTGCTTTTCAGTCAGTCGCACCAGTTCCTTGGCCATGACTTCGCCCGCAACGGTTTTTACGACCACGCGGTCGCCGCGACGCAGGTTCTGGCTGTGTGGGGCGACAATGATCCGGTCACCATCCCGGTAGAGAGGCAGCATGGAATCGCCTGAGATTTCCAGCGCATAGAGGCCCTGACCTGCGGGCAGTGCGATTTCATCCCAGCCCTGCCCCAGAGGGAAGCCGGCATCGTCGAACAGGCCATCATCACCGGCCTGTGCGAAGCCGATCAGGGGGATGCCCTTGGCAGACGGTTCGGGCTGAGTCAGGGCCGCGAAATCGGGAAAGGAAACGCCCGTGGCCTCCAGCACCTTGGCGAGGCTTTCGGTCGATGGCCAGCGCGGGCGCGGCGTGGCTTCGCTGGATTGCCGTTTGGATTTGTTGAAGCTGGTGGGGTCGAGGCCCGCCTGTCTGGCCAGCCCCGAGGGCGTGGTGCCGAGCGCCTGCGCCAGTTGATCTATGGCGTTCCAGATATGGGCGTGGGACAGGGGCATAGGTGTTTTCCGATCTGGGTTCGGAAAATATATCTATCGGCAGGAAAATCAACCTTAATTATGATTATAATCCTATTTTAAGCGCTTATGGTGACGGGCCATAAAAGCGCCGATCAGCACGCAAAGCAGCGACATATATCCGAGCGCCATCAGGGCCGTATAATAGGCCCAGCCCTTAATACGCGGATCGCTCCATCCGATAGCGGCGATCATCACGGTGATGAGCTGAGCCAGCGCCGCCCATACCGGCCATGGAGAGGGGGATTTCCACGAGAGGACGATGAAGGCCACCATCAGTCCGCCATCCAGACAGAGGTTGACGAGCGGCGAGGTCAGACCGATGGCGAAGGTTGCCGCTTGCAGGACAAAGGTCAGGAAATAGGCGGCTGCCCCTTTTCGGACGCGCGCGTCACCGAGCCACAGAGAGATGGCCAGCGCGGCCAGCACTACAACCAGCGATAACTGGCTTACCCACGTCCCCAGCATACACGCCCCCTTACGTCCCGCCTATGCAGGATAGGCAGAGGCAGGGGGCGCGAACAAGGTCTTTTCCGTTACACGGCTGTGCGCAATACGTCCGAAACGCCGCTTTTTCCGTCGTCTTCTTTTTCAGGCTTGTCGTTGATGGGGACGACCGCTGCGGGAGGCAGGCCGACCTCGGTCTGTACGCGACGAAGAGCCGTATGGGCGTCGCTCATTTTTTCCTGCGCCTGCCGCAAGGCAAGCATGGCCTCAAGCGTATGGCGGTGGACATCCGGCCCAAGGGAGGGGGCCATGCGGATGGCGCGGCGTGAGGTGACGTAGGTTTCGATCAGTTGCGCCGTTTCAGACAGGGCCGTGTCGATGGCCTCTTCGGAAGCGTGCAGTTGCGTCATCACGGCGCGCGCGATACCGATCTTCTTTTCCTTGCTCATGAAGTCCCCTTATTTCAGCACACGACCGCCTCCGTATGGGGCGGACCTGTATCGAGCCTCTCTTACAATTTTGGGGAGATCAAGAGGAAAATGCGCGTAAAAGTTTTATCCAACTAAAAAGTGCGCCTGAAGTGTAGCAATGGGCTGCTCGCGGATTTCCTGCCATGCCCAGGCCTCGACATTGGCGATGGTGCGCCCGATACGGTTGATCCGTGCGCGAGCAAAGGTGTCGATGGGTTTGCCGGAGCGCAGATACTGTACGCTGACGTCGACCGGTTTGGGGATGTGGTCGAAGGTTTCAAACACCGCCAGTTGCGCCATGGCGGTCATTTCCAGAAACGCGCCTATCGTCCCGCCGTGCAGGGCGGGCAGCAACGGATTGCCGATCAGATGAGGCGCGAACGGCATGGTGGTGGTCAGTTCATTGCCCGCCAGTTCCAGCCTCAGGTTCAGAAAGCGGGCAAAGGGCAGTTGACGGAACAGGTCTTCGGGACCGGCGATCATAAGATCCTGTATCATCAGTGGGGCTCCCGGTTTTTCAGGCAGGGGTGGGAAATGATGAAGGCGGCCTGGGCGGCGGCAACCGGGTCGTCGATATGGGTGTCGTAGGCAAAACCGCGTACAAAGCCGACGCTGCGGGTCAGTTTGTAGCATTTCGCGGTAATTATAAGTTCGTGGTGCGGCTGGGCCGGGCGCATATAGTCGATGCGCAAATCCATCGTCGCTATAGGTTTGAATTCATTGAGCTCATCCCAAACCGCCATACCGCAGGCATGGTCGAGGAGGGCCGTGACCACGCCGCCGGCAATGACCTGAGTCGACGGATCGCCAATCAGATCCTCCCGATAGGGCAGGCAAAGACTTACGCCGCGTTCCGACCGTCCGGCATATCGGACGCCTAAGGCGTGCATGTAGGGGATGTTATCGACCAAAAGGCTGAAGCCTTCGCGGAAGTGCGTATTCGGCATTCGGGCGCCCTCCATCTAATATTTTGTAATTATTGTTATTTATTCTAAAATTCGCCGCAAAGAGGTGCGGGGATCGCCATACTGGCGTAAATTGACAATTTCGTCAAAACGATTGCGCGCTTTTTCGCGGTCAAATTGGGCTTGCAAAATCGGTGAAAGGGTCGCTTTACAGGAAAAAGTATCGTTTCCTTTGCAAAGAAAGCCGTCGCCGCATGTCCCATCATCTTGAAAACGTACCCGCTGAGCGTTCGGCTCTGGTGTTGTTTTCGGGCGGTCAGGATTCGACGGCTTGTCTGGCGTGGGCGCTGACGCACTTTGATCGTGTGGAGACCATTGGTTTCGATTACGGGCAACGCCACGCCATCGAACTGGTCACCCGGACGAAGGTTCTGGAGCGTATCCCTGATGTTTTCGAACCGGCCCAAAGCCGTTTAGGCGAAGATCATATGGTCGACCTGAAGGGCTTCGGGCGTGTGGCCGAATCGTCCCTGACGCGCGAGCAGGAAATTCGCATGGGCGAACGCGGCCTGCCGAACTCGTTCGTGCCGGGACGTAATCTGGCGTTTTTCGTCTATGCGGCGGCGGTGGCTGATCGTCGGGGCATAGACCATCTGGTTGGCGGCATGTGCGAAACGGACTTTTCCGGCTATCCCGACTGCCGCAAGGATACGCTGGAGTCGATGGAAAAGACGCTGAACCTCGGCATCGAGCGGCCCTATGTCATCGATGCGCCCCTGATGTTCCTGACCAAGGCGCAAACCTGGGCGCTGACCGATGAACTGGGGGGCGAAGCTCTGGTCGATCTGGTGCTCGAAGATACCCATACCTGTTATCTGGGCGAGCGTGGGGCGCGCCATGCGTGGGGCTATGGCTGCGGGACGTGCCCGGCGTGCGAATTGCGCGCTCGCGGTTTTGAGCAGTGGCGTTCCGGTCAATGACCTATAGCTTCAAAGAGATATTCCTGACGCTTCAGGGTGAGGGCGGGCAGGCGGGACGCGTGGCGGTCTTCGCCCGGTTCGCCGGCTGCAACCTGTGGAGCGGGCGGGAACAGGATCGCGTTACGGCGGCCTGCACCTTTTGCGATACGGATTTCGTCGGCGTGGATGGCGACGGCGGGGGCAAGTTCAATACGCCTGCCGCCGTGGTGGAGGCGCTCGATGCGCACTGGGGCGGCATAGAGGCCGCGCAGAAGTCGGTGGTGTTCACCGGCGGTGAGCCCTTGCTGCAATTGGATGCAGAACTTATCGCGGCGGTAAAGGCGGCGGGCTATTTCATTGCGGTCGAATCGAACGGCACGGTGCGCGCGCCGCAAGGCATCGACTGGCTCTGTGTATCGCCCAAGGGTGAAAACCGGATTTATCAGACGTCGGGACAGGAGCTAAAACTGGTCTGGCCGCAGGACAATGTCGATCCGGCTGACTTCGAAGCGCTGGACTTCGAGCGTTTCTACCTGCAACCGAAAGATCCGCTGGATCAGGACCCGCAGACGCGTGTGCTCCATGCGCAGGCGGTCATCGACTATTGCCTGTCGCACCCCAGATGGCGCATGAGCGTCCAGACGCACAAGGTAATCGGCATCAGGTAGAGGCGGGTGTCCGGACCTTGCCGCCACGTGAACGTTTGCGACGACGCGTGCGCTTTTTGACCATGGACAGCAAAAGCCCCTCACGCAGGCCGCGGTCGGCCACGCGTAAGCGCTCACACGGCCAAAGACTTTGTACGGCCTCAAGGATCGCCGCCCCCGCCAGAACCAGATCGGCCCGGTCCTTACCGATACACGGC
This sequence comes from Asticcacaulis sp., assembly GCA_047605065.1. Taxonomy (GTDB): domain Bacteria; phylum Pseudomonadota; class Alphaproteobacteria; order Caulobacterales; family Caulobacteraceae; genus Asticcacaulis. The sequence continues at coordinate 2,206 of JASGGL010000157.1, read as the reverse complement.
TCCAGTTCGCGTCCTCTCTGCCCAAGGCTGAGCAACCGGTCGATGACGGCGCGGCATTGCGTGTGCGTCATCCACAGGCCGTCCACCTTCGAGCGGTCATAGCGTTCGAGTTGCAGATGCATGCCCGCCAAAGAGGTAATCGCCCCCGACGTCCCGACGATATAGGCCTGCTGGCTATCGAAATGCGGGCGCAGAATTTCCGGCGCCGTGAAGTCGGACAGGGCGGCACGGACATCCGCCACCATGCTGTCGAACCAGACCTGCTTATCGCCGTCTTTGGGTTCCGGAAAACGCTCGGCCAGATTGACCACGCCCTTTGGGATGGATATCCAGTGTTCGGGCTTAGGCGGCCGTCGCGACTGCGGGGTTTGCCGGTCGCCGCCGCTCGCTTTTTTGTCGAGAGACAGCCATGAGATTTCGGTGGAACCGCCGCCGACATCCATGACGATTGCGGCTTCAGCCTCGCCATCAAGCAGAGAGGCGCAACCGACGACCGACAGGCGCGCTTCTTCCTCGGGCGAAATGATGCTGAGTTTCAGGCCGGTTTCCCGCTCGACGCGACGGATGAACTCAGCACCATTGCTGGCGATACGGCAGGCCTGAGTGGCGACCGCGCGGGTGCGCACGACGGGCCTGCGTCCGATCTTTTCGGCGCATTGTCTGAGAGCGGAAAGCGCGCGGTCCATGGCGCGCTCAGACAGGGAGCCCGTCTGGCTCAGACCTTCGCCGAGGCGCACAATACGGGAAAACGCTTCGACGATGCGAAACTGACCATTGTGCCAGGCGGCGATCATCAGGCGGCAGTTATTGGTGCCAAGGTCGAGGGCGGCATAAAGCGGCGCCTGATCCGAAGCGCCGTCTCTGGCCGGTGGCTGTCCCGACCGTCGCTTGTCCGCCGGACGTGCCGGACGGCCCTTGGTACGCCTGCGTGAGGGCGCACCAGCCTTTGAGGGAGCCTCACTCATGGTGGCTCATACCCCGCTATATCACGATGTGGGACACCTGTGAGGGCATTTCAGCCGCATCAGGCGTCAAGTTACCGCCACCCTAGAGCGCATTATTGTCCGTGCAAAGCGCTTTTGTGTTAATTTCGCCTCAGTGCTTCGAAACAACTGGCCCCGGCGAATGAATTAGGTCGCGCGTCGACAACCGCGGGGAGAAGGCGCAAGGCGACGGGGATGAGTCGCGCTACATCAGGTTTTGAGGCAGTCACATACCGAAGGAGGAAGGGATGAGCGCGTATATTACGGGTGATCAGGTTTCACGCCGCGCCGCCAGATTCGGTATAGGGCAGTTGGTCCGGCACGTGCTTTTCGATTTTCGCGGGGTCGTGTTCGATATCGATCCGCAGTTCTCCGACACCGAAGAATGGTGGCTGGCTATCCCCGAAGCGGTGCGTCCCGAAAAAGATCAGCCCTTTTATCATCTGTTGGCTGAGAACGGCGAAATCTGTTACGTCGCCTATGCTTCGGAAGGTAATCTGTGCCCGGACGATACCGGCATGCCGCTGCGTCACCCGCAGGCACATCTGATCTTTGAGCGCTTCGAAAATGGCCGCTACCTGCCCAAGGCGCGGCTGGCCAACTAGAGCAGAAGCTTCGCGTGGCACATTCTGGCGCGGCAAATCTCTGAAAATAAAAGAATTGTGGGTAGTTTATGCGCGCAGAGGTCTGACGCCCCGCGCCTGCCATATATCCCCGTCGCTGCAACGGACTTGCCGCAATTTCGCCTTTCTGCAATCGTTTCGTCTGCACAGGCAATTATCGAGAGCAGCGATGCGTTCAGCTTCGGTTCAGGATGGGAATTTTATATCGGATGATGAAACTGACATAAAAAAAGCTCACCAATTCTCTGGAGAATTGGTGAGCCCGCTGGGACTCGAACCCAGGACCCTCTGATTAAAAGTCAGATGCTCTAGCCGGCTGAGCTACGGGCTCATCAACACTTCCGAATGCCGCCAGAGGCAGCCTTCGGTCGGGCCTTCATAGTGGGGACTTTTTGTTTGCGCAAGCGTAAGGTTCAAGATTTATGTGTTGTTTTGTAGATAAATGGCTTAGGGATCGATGCGTGAAGGGATTGAGGGCATGAATATCTGGCGTATCGCATCTGCCCTGGGGGGGGTAACGTGTCTGGCTTCATCATTGGGGGCCTGTGCGGGCAAACACGACAAGGTGGCTATCGTCGAATCCCGTGCCGTTGAAGCCAA
>JASGGL010000156.1:0-6942 GCA_047605065.1 Asticcacaulis sp. | reverse complement strand
ACTGGCGCGCCACCATCATCCCGACCATCGCCGTGCCCGTCGTGCTTCTGGGGACGCTGGGGATTCTGGCGGCCTTCGGCTATTCGATCAATCTTCTGACCATGTTCGGGCTGGTGCTGGCCATCGGGCTTCTGGTCGATGACGCCATTGTCGTGGTCGAAAACGTCGAGCGCGTCATGCACGAAGAAGGACTCGATCCGCGCGAAGCCACGCGCAAGTCGATGGACGAAATCACCGGCGCGCTGATCGGGATCGGTCTGGTGCTGGCGGCCATGTTCGTGCCGATGGCCTTTTTCGGCGGGACGCAGGGCATTATCTATCGTCAGTTCTCGATCACCATCGTTTCGGCCATGGCCCTGTCGGTCATTGTGGCGCTGGTCCTGACGCCGCCCTTGTGCGCGACCATCCTCAAGCCGGTCGATCATGAAAAGCATGCGGAAAAGAAAGGCTTTTTCGGTTGGTTCAACCGCGCCTTCACCTCGGCCAGCCACGGCTATATGGGGCGCGTAGGCCGCATCATCAGCAAGCCGCTGCGCTATCTGGCCATCTATGGCGTCGTCATTGCCGCCTGCGCCATGATGTTCCGCATCCTGCCGACCTCCTTCCTGCCGGATGAGGATCAGGGCTTCATGCAGACTCAGGTGCAGTTGCCGGTCGGCACGACGCGCAAGACCACCGAGGCCGTGGTGGGGAAGGTCGCCGCCTATCTGGAGACCGATCCGACCGCCCGCTACGTCTTCGCCCGTTCCGGCACCAATGGCCAGAATCAGGGTCAGGTGAACATCCGGATGAAGCCGTTCGACGAACGCGCCACCGAAGATTTGCGCGTCCCGGCGGTTATTGCCCGCGCGCGCAAGGAGTTCTCCAAGCCCGAATATCGCGGCGCGCGCATCATCCCGACCCAGCCGCCGGTCGTGCGCTCGCTCGGCGACGCATCGGGCTTCTCGCTGGTCATCAAGGATGTCGGCGGTGTCGGGGCTCAGGCCCTGCTTCAGGCGCGCAACGACTTCATCCGTGAGGCGGAAAAAGACCCGCGTCTGGGTTCGGTCCGCTCAGGCGGTCAGGACGTGACGCCGCAGTTGAAGATCGATATCGACAAGACCGCCGCCGGGGCTATGGGCGTCAGCGTATCCGACATCAACGCCATGTTGTCGGCGGCGTGGGGCGGCTCCTACGTCAATGACTTCATCGATCGTGGCCGCGTCAAACGCGTTTATATTCAAGCGGATACGCCTTACCGTATGCGTCCGGAAGATCTGAATCGCTGGTACGTGCGCAATAAGGATGGCGCGATGGTGCCGTTCTCCGCCTTCGGATCGACCCGCTGGCAGGCCGGTGCGCCGTCGCTTGAGCGTTATAATGGTGCGCCGTCGACCGGCGTGCAGGGTGCGCCCGCCGAAGGGATTTCGTCCGGTGACGCCATGCAGGCGGTCGAGGAACTGGCCGACAAGCTGCCGGCGGGGACGGCGATCGAATGGACGGGCCTGTCGCTTCAGGAACGCGAATCCGGCGCGCAGGCTCCGGCGCTCTATGCCCTGTCGGTTCTGGTCGTCTTCCTGCTTCTGGCGGCGCTTTATGAAAGCTGGACCATTCCGTTCTCGGTCATTCTGGTGCTGCCGCTGGCGGTTCTGGGGGCCTTGCTGGCGACCTGGCTCAGGAAACTCGACAACGATATCTTCTTCCAGGTCGGGCTTCTGACCACCATCGGCCTGTCGTGTAAGAACGCCATCCTGATCGTCGAGTACGCGCGCACGCTTCAGCAGCAGGGCATGAACCTGATCGATGCGACGCTTGAGGCGTCACGCATTCGTCTGCGACCGATCCTGATGACCTCGTTCGCCTTCACCTTCGGCGTCCTGCCGCTGGCTTTGGCGCACGGGGCGGGCTCGGGGGCTCAGCAGGCCATCGGTACGGGCCTGATCGGCGGGGTGTTGTCGGCGACGCTTCTGGCCATCTTCTACATCCCGCTCTTCTTCGTGCTGGTGCAGAAGCTGTTCAATCCGCAGTATCGCGGTCAAACACCTGCACAGACACCGGCCCAGTTACCGGAATAAGAAAAAGCCCCTCCGGTGAACCGGAGGGGTTTTTTCTTACGCCCGGATCAGCCTGTCCCCGCTGATCGTCAGTGTGACACGTTCACCGGCCTTCAGGTTCAGGTCGAGCCGCGCCTTTTTCCAGACCACCTGCGTCCGGCCGCCGCGCACGCTGTGTATCGTCGCCTGAGACGGCACGCCATCTGCCCATTCCAGCGCCACCTCAAAGCCACCGCGCGCCTTAAGGCCGCTGAAACGTCCCTGCGGCCAGACTGAGGGCAGGGCGGGCAGAAGCTCGATGCGACCGCGATGGCTTTGCATCAGCATTTCGGCAATGCCCGCCGCGCCGCCGAAATTGCCGTCGATCTGGAACGGCGGGTGGGCATCGAACAGGTTGGGGTAGGAGCGGCGCGGATGCAGCAGCAGCTTGATGACCTCATGCGCGTGGTCGCCCTCCTTGAGGCGCGCCCACAGATTGATGCGCCAGCCGATCCCCCAGCCGGTGGCGTCGTCGCCGCGGATTTCCAGCGATTTGCGCGCGGCTTTCGCCAGTTCCGGCGTGTCTTCGACCGTAATCTGATCCGACGGGTAGAGGGCATAGAGGTGCGAGACGTGGCGATGATGGATCTCCGGGGCTTCCATGTCCCAGTCGCCCTGCCACTCCTGAAGCTGACCGGCCTTGCCGATCTTTTCCGGGGGCAGTTTGGCGCGCATGGCCAGACATTGCCGGGCGAAGGCCGCATCGGTTTTCAGCACTTTCGATGCCTCGGCAACATGGGCGAACAGGTCGCGCAGAAGCTGATTGTCCATGGCCGGTCCGGCGCAGACCGACGAGCCGAACGGGTGCTTGTTTTCCGGCGAATTGGACGGGTTGGTGACCATGTAACCCGATTGCGGGTCTTTGAGCAGGGTGGCCAGATAGAATTCCGCCGCCCCCTTCATCAACGGATAGATGCGCCTCAGATAGGCGGTATCGCCATTATAGAGCCACGGCTCCCACAGGTTTTGTAGCAGCCACGCGCCACCCATGGGCCATAGCGCCCACACCGCGCCGTCGGGCGGCGTGACGACGCGCCAGACGTCGGTATTGTTGAAGGCCACCCAACCGGGCGCGCCATACATGTCTCTGGCCAGTTTCGCCCCGGTCTGCGCCAGATCCTCGACCATGCAAACCAGAGGGTCCATGGTCTCGCTGAGGTTACAGACCTCGGCGGGCCAGTAGTTCATCTGGGCGTTGATGTTGAGCGTCCATTTCGACTGCCAGGACGGATTGAGCTTGTCGTTCCAGATGCCCTGAAGATTGGCCGGTTGCCGCGACCCGCCTGACGACGACATCAGCAGATACCGGCCATAGTTGACGTACAGCGCCGACAGTCCGGGGTCCCTGCCTTCGGCATAGCGGGCTATGCGCTGATCGGTGGGCAGGGTGGCGTTCGCGCCGTCGCCCAGATCGAGGCTGACGCGCTCGAACAGGGTCTTATAGTCTTTCAGGTGATCGGCTTTCAGCGCCGCATAGCCCTTTGACGCGGCCCTGGCGATGCGTTCGGCATTGATCTGGGCCGGGTCGCCGGAAATATCGTCGAAACGGACATAGCCGGTGGCGGCGGAAATGAGGATGACCGCGTCTTCGGCCCCGCTGACATAGACGCCGCCTTCGCGTGAGGTGAGCGTGCCGCCGGAGATGATTTTGGCGCGCAGTTCGAAGGGCAGTTTGCCCTCGATACCCTGCTGCGTCGGGCTTACGCCGCGAATGACGATGGTGTCGCCGTTGAGCGTCTCGATGTCAGAATTTTGCGGCGAAGACAGGCTGATGTCGGCGGTAACGGCCTTACCCTTGTCACCGGACAGGCGGACCACCATGACCTGATCCTTTGCCGAAACAAAGACTTCGCGCCGGTGCCGCGTCGAGCCGACATTGAATTCGGTGGCGACTATGCCCTCGCTCAGGTCGAGGCTGCGCACATATTTCGAGGTGTTGTCGAGGCCGGGGAACAACAGGATCAGATCGCCCACCGGCTGATAGGCCATCTGTTTGATGGGGGTCGAAATCAGGGTCGCGTTGGCCAGTTTTTCGGCTTCGGCATATTTGCCGTCAAAGATCAGTTTCTGCACCTGCGGCAGGCCTTCGCGGCTGCGCGGATTGGTCGGGTTGTAGGGCGATCCGGCGTAGAAGGTGTCCTCGTTGATCTGAAGCCGCTCGAAGGCCACGCCGCCGAACACCATACCGCCCAGACGTCCGTTGCCGACCGGCAGCGCCTTGACCCACTCATCGGCGGGACGGTCGTACCACAGTTTCAGGTTCGGGGCGGGGGCCGGTGCCGCAGGAGGGACTGACGTGGTCTGCGCGCTGGCGGAGGCCGTCCATGCCGCGCCTATGCCCGCGGTCGCGGCGGCGGACATCAGGTGGCGGCGGTTGAGGTCGGTCATATCGGCTCCTGGGGCGATTTATTGTATGATAATTATAAACGCAGGCATAGCCGATTTCCGACGCATATAAAACGCTGAATTATATTTAAATCGGCAAAATGACTCAAAAAAAGCCCCCCGTAACGGGTACGGGGGGCTTTGGGGAGCGCAGGGTGTGGTCTTAATCCAGCTTGACGACCACGACCGACTTGGCCGGGATGTTGAGTTCAAGGACGCTGCCCTTGATCTTGCCGCCGGTATAGGCCGCTGTGGAGATGGCTTCCTTCTGGCCCGGCACATTGTGGGTATCCATCTTGTCCGCGGTCAGGATGTCGCCGGAGACGGTCTTGGCCTTGAGCGAGCCCAGATTGATGTTGAGCACGTAGCCATCGGTCAGGTTGGTGTTGGCGACGCCGATATAGATCTTGCCGTCTTTGGCTTTGGCGGCGGTGACGTTGAAGGCGGGATAGGACTGTTCCTTGCCGTCCTTGTCCTTACCCAGCAGGGAGGGGGCCGCTACATCCAGCGGGATGACGGTGGCGTCCTGGAACGGCACGTACATCTTGTAGGCATAGTAGGTGGGGGTGAGCGCCATCTTTTCCTTATCGGTCAGGATGACGGCCTGAAGCACGTTCACGGTCTGAGCGATGTTGGTCATCTTCACGCGCTCGACATAGCGGTGGAAGATGTTGAAATTATAGGCGGCCAGAATGCCGTCGCGCAGGGTGTTCTGCTGATAGAGGTGGCCCGGATTGGTGCCCGCCTCGACATCGTACCAGGTGCCCCATTCGTCGACATAAAGCGCGATGCGCTTCTTGGGGTCCTGCTTGTCCATGACGGCGATATGCTGCTTCAGCAGGTCGTCCATGCGGCTGGTCTGGTAGAAGGTGGAGTTCCACTGTTCGACCGGGAAGTTGGTCGCCGCGCCCTTCTTCGACCAGTTGGCGGTCGGCAGCGTGTAATAGTGCAGCGAGATGGCGTCCATATTGCGGGCCGCCGTCTTCATGACCACGTCGGTCCAGTTGGTGTCGAAGGCATTGGCACCCGACGCCACGCGCACGGCGGTATTGTCCTTGCCCTTATGGTAGAAGGCTTCGAAACGGCGCAGTTCGTTGGCGTAATATTCCGGCGTCATATTGCCGCCGCAGCCCCAGCTTTCGTTACCGATGCCGATATAGGATACCTTGAACGGCGCGGCGTGGCCGTTGGCGCGGCGCTCCTGAGCCAGCGTGTCGTCGCCGGGCGAGGTCATGTACTCGATCCACTCGCGCATCTCGGTCGGGTTGGACGAGCCGACATTGACCGAGACATAGGCTTCGGTGCCGGCCTGTTCCACGAAGTCGAAAAACTCATGGGTGCCGAACTGATTGGTTTCCGGCGTGCCGCCCCACCAGTTGTTCTTGCGCGACGGGCGCCTGGCCGGGTCGCCGATGCCGTCGCGCCAGTGGTATTCGTCGGCGAAACAGCCGCCGGGCCAGCGGACGTTCGGCATCTTGATGGCCTTCAGCGCCGCCACCACGTCGTTGCGGATGCCGCGCGTATTGGGGATGGGCGAATCCTTGCCGACCCAGATGCCTTCATAGACGCCAAGACCCAGATGTTCGGAAAACTGCCCATAGATATGACGGGGGATTTCCAGCCCCGGCTTGTCGGGGTTCAGCGTCGCGTCGATTTTGGCCGGAGCTGCGGTTGCGGCCGCGCCATAGCCGATCACCGCCGTTACGGCCAGCGCGCTTAAACTGTGGAGCAGGGTCTTGTGCATGAGGGGGTTGCCTTCCGGTTTTTTATAAAATGATCAGATGTTCAGGGCAGTTCCAGCGTCACTACCGATTTCGGCGGCAGGTCGATCAGCAGGGTGCTTCCCTGCCGTTTCGCGCCCGTAAAGGGTTGCGGCGACACGCGGGCGGGATGGGCCACGTCGTTGAAGCTGTCCATGGCGGGCGCGGTCAGGATCGTGCCGGTAACCGCTCCCGGTTTCAGGCCGCCGATGTCGAGTTTGAGCTTCGCCGCACGGTTGGGGTCGAGATTGGCCAGCGAAACGTGCACCTTGCCCGCCTTGTCGCGCGAGGCGGTGGCGCTCAGCGACGGCACCTCGGTGTCGCCCAGACGATAGGCCGGGGCCGAAAGGGTCAGGGGCAGGCGGGTGGCGTCCTGATGGACCACATACATGCCGAAGACATGATAGGTCGGCGTCAGGACCAGCTTTTCCTTGTCGGTCAGGAACATGGCCTGAAGCACATTGGCCATCTGGGCGATATTGGCCATTTTCACGCGCTCGGCGTGGTCGTGGAAGACGTTGAGCGTCACCGCCGCGACCAATGCATCGCGTAGGGTGTTCTGCTGCCACAGGCCGCTGGTCCCCTTGGGGGCGTCGTACCATGTGCCCCATTCGTCTACGATCAGGGCGACCTTTTTCTTCGGGTCGTATTTGTCCATGATGGCGCTGTGTTTTACGATCAGCTCATCCATCAGGAGGGCGCGCTTCATGGTGGCGATCCACGCG
>JASGGL010000155.1:0-6964 GCA_047605065.1 Asticcacaulis sp. | reverse complement strand
TCCAAGCGCTGGCTGTGGGAACAGTACGATCGTCACGTCATGGCCGATACGCTGGCCGACTCCGCGACGGGCTCCGACGCTGGCATGGTCCGCGTCCACGGCACCAAGAAGGCGCTGGCCGTCACTTCGGACGTCACCCCGCGCTACGTCAAGGCCAACCCCTATGAGGGCGGCAAGCAGGCCGTCGCCGAAGCCTGGCGCAACCTGACCGCCGTGGGGGCCGACCCCATCGCCATCACCGACAACCTGAACTTCGGCAATCCTGAGCGTCCGAAGATCATGGGGCAGATCGTCCGCGCCATCGACGGCATGGCCGAAGCCTGCCACGAACTGAACTTCCCCGTCGTTTCGGGCAATGTCTCGCTCTATAACGAGACCAATGGCGTCGCCATCCCGCCGACCCCGACCGTCGGCGCGGTCGGCCTGCTCGAAGACTACGAACAACGCGTAGGCTTCAACACGATGAAGGCCGGTCAGGTGCTGGTCCTTATCGGCGAAACCGTCGGTGAACTGGGCTCGTCGCTCTATCTGCGCGAAGTGCATGGCATCGAAGCCGGTGCCCCGCCTAAGGTCGACCTCGGCGTTGAAAAGCGCAATGGCGACTTCGTGCGCGGCCTGATCCTGTCGAAGACCGCCAAGGCCGTCCACGACCTCAGCGACGGCGGCCTTCTGCCCGCCGCCTTCGACATGGCCTCGGCATCGAAGGTCGGCATCGAACTGAAGAACCCCACCGGCCTCGAAGACTACGTCTTCGCCTTCGCCGAAGATCAGGCGCGTTACCTGATCGCGGTGGACGAAGCCTCGGCGCATCTGGTACTGGCCAAGGCTGCCGAAGCCGGTGTTCCGGCGGCCACCGTCGGCGTGGCGGGCGGTTCCGACCTCAGCCTGACCGGCGCAATGTCGCTGAGCCTCGCTGAGCTGAAAACCGCCAATGAGCGCTGGCTGCCGGAATTCATGGCCTGAAGAAATATGAGCTAAAGAAAAAAGCCCGGAGATGTCTCCGGGCTTTTTTCTTAGAACTTCACCTGATTTTGCCCCGGACGCACGCGTTCGGGTCGGCGTGCGTTGAAACGCTTGTCCGCCTCGGCGATCTGCGCCCCGGTCATCAGCGGTTTCAGACGCTCCAGATCGACCGATACCGGCGGCTTCGCCTCCTGCCAGGTGCGCGCCTCGTGCGCCAGCGCATACCACGCATAGGCCTCGGTCAGGTCTTTCGCCACACCGTCAGCGTTTTCCAGCCGCCGCGCCCATTCGTACTGGGCCTCGGGCAGGCCGCCTTCCGCCGCCTTTTTGATCAGGTCCACCCCGCGCGCGCAGTCCTTTTCGATCCCACGCCCTTCGCACAAAAGCCGTCCGGCCAGAAGCAGACCCTGCGGATAGTCCTTGAAGGCGGCGCGCTGCGCCCACACGAAGCCTTCGGCATCGTCGCGCGCAATCCCTTCTCCGCTCAGATAGTGCCGCGCCAGTTGATACTGCGCTTCGGCATGGCTCTGGGCGGCGGCTTTTTTGTACCATGCCACCGCTTTTGCCGGGTCCTTTTCGACCTGAAACCCTGTGTCGTAGGCACGCGCCACAAAGACCTGAGAATTCAGCACCCCGATCTCGGCATAGGCCATCTCGTAGTCGAAGGCGGTCTTGTAAACCTTCACCCCGCGCCAGCGCTCGTTCTCATGCCACAGCCACACCCCGGCCACCGCCAAAGGCACGACAAAGGCCAGAATTTGCACAAGACGCACCCACGGTCTCGTCTTCGGCTTGCGGATATCGGTCAGGTTGGTCATTGCGCCGGGCCGGGCAATCGCCGATTGCCACTTGTTAACGGTTTAGGTGTTAAGTCTGATCTCTATTGTGTTTGTTTAACGCGTTCTTCTCAAGGCCTTTATATATGCCCGTTGCCCAATCCGACCTCGAAGCCCGTCTCAAGGCCGCCTTTCCGGACGCCGAGATCGTTATCGAGGATCTGGCCGGAGACGGCGATCACTATAAGGCCTACATCACCGATCCCGGCTTCGCGGGCCTGCCCCGCGTCCGCCAGCACCAGAAGGTCTATGCCGCCCTGTCCGACCTGATGAGCGGACCGCTGCACGCTCTGGCGCTGGAAACCCGCGCACCGTAAGAGGCGAAAGACTATGCGCTACCGCCCGTTCGGACGATCCGGTCAGGCCCTTTCGGCCCTGGGACTAAAGGTCTCATGGGTAGGGCTGCGCCGTAACCGTCAGGCGGTGACCGCGCTTCTGACGACCGCCATCGAAAACGGCATCAACACCTTCCACTTCACCTCGGCCAATCTGGAATTCCTGAAGGTCGCCGCCGAAGCCCTGTCGCCGGTGAACCGCAAGGTCCTGTTCATTTCCATCGCCGCCGAAGAAGAAACGGTTCTCGATCCCGCGCATCATTACGAGCTTGAGCCCCTGCGCGAACGCCTCAAGGGGGCCGTGCGCGAATCGGGCCTGCAATGGATCGACCTGCTGGTCTTCCATGCCGCCGGCTTCGATCAGATACCCGACCGTAGCTGGACCTTTATCGGCGCGCTGCGCGATTCGGGCCTGCTGCGCTTTACCGGCGCCACGGCCAATTCCGATCTGATCAAGGCCGTGGTCGATGACGGACGCTTCAACATCCTGAAGACCGTGTTCGATATCGACACCTCGTGGAACAAACGCCACCTGCTCGACTATGCCATTGCGCGCGGCATGGCGGTGTTCGGACACGACTTCTTCCCCGAAACCTATCGCCGTTCCGAAGACGTCGTGCCGAAAGCCGCCCGTCGCGGCTGGTTCAGCAGCAAGCCTGCCGATCCGATGGCCGGTGCCGGCACCTATGCCTTCCTGCATCAGACCCCCGGCTGGACCGCCGAAGAACTGTGCCTGTCCTTCGCCCTGACCCAGCCCAACCTGTCGACCCTGTTCGCCGATCCGGAAACCCCTTCGCATCTGGAGGCCCTGAGCGAGGTGGTCGAACGGGCCATGCCGACCTCGGTTCCGGCTCAGATCGAAATGGCGCGCTTTTCGGCGGATAGCCAGCGGGCCAGACGCGCTTAAGAGACTGTTTCACAAGTCTTCGGGTCGCCCCGTCGGGTCTTTATTGCCGCCCGCTGTGTTGAAAAACAGGTCCGATGATGACATCGCCCCGGTTTTTCGCCTTGCGGATCGACAAAAATCCCTCGCTGGATGCTCAACCGCCGACTTGTGAAACAGTCTCTAAGGCTAAAACCCCGTGCACGCGGCCTCTGGATTTTACCTCGCCACACGCCTATATCAGCACAAAGTCCTTTTATCCCCCGGAGCGCCGCCGTGAGTGTCGACCTCAATTCCGAAGTGCATCAGTTCATCGATGGCACCCTTAAGAACAATTCCGTCGTGCTGTTCATGAAGGGCACCCCGGATCAGCCGCGTTGCGGCTTCTCGTCGCTGGTGGTGCAGGTGCTCGACCATCTGGGCGTCGAATTCGCCGGGGTCGACGTGCTTCAGGACAATGAGCTGCGCGAAGGCATCAAGAGCTATACCGACTGGCCGACCATCCCGCAGCTCTACATCAAGGAAGAGTTCATCGGTGGTGCGGATATCGTGCGCGAACTGTTTCAGAACGGCGAACTTAAGACGCTGCTGACGGAAAAGGGCGTGCTGGAGGCCTAAGCCCTACATCGCTGACACAAACCATGCCCGGTCGGACACACCCCTGTCCGTCCGGGCTTTTTTGTGTGGATTTACAGACATTTCCCCTTGTTGCGGCTCAGGTGACGCCTTTAGCTAATGAAAAAGGGGGACCTCCATGAAATCCATCTCCGTAATGACGCTTTCGGCGGCGCTGGCCCTGAGTGCACAGTTCCTGAGCGCGCAGGCCGCACAGGCAGACACCTGGTTCAAGGCCGAAAGCGCGCACTTCAACGTCTATTCGAATGTCGATGCGCGTTCGACCGAAGCCTATGTGCGCAATCTTGAGCGCTACCGCTACGTGATCGGCGCCATGTACCGCAAGGCTGGCGAAGACGAGCCGCCCATGCCCAAACTCAACCTCTACTTTGTCGGCCAGAAGAGCCTGTTCAAGCAGGTCTGGCCCAAGGTGGACGAAGACGTCGCGGGCTTTGTGCGTATCTGCCGTGCGGGGACGGCGGCCTATTCCTTCTACGACAATGACGCCTTACAGGACAAAAGGCGCGTCCAGAGCCAGACCGCCAACGACAGCCAGACCGTCCTGTTCCACGAATATGCTCACCACTTCATGTTCGAACATTCGCAGCGCACCTTCCCGCGCTGGTTCGTCGAAGGCTTTGCCGAATTTTACGGCACCACCCGCATCAACGACAATCAGGCGCTGATCGGCATGGCGTGGGGAGCGCGTGTGCAGCGCCTGAACGGCGGCGGCCTGATCGACTGGCAGGCCCTGCTCAAGGAAACCATCCCCCCGGACATGCAGCAGGAATTCTACGCCCAGTCGTGGCTGCTGACCCACTGGATCATGTCCGATCCGGCGCGCGCCAGAGCCTTCAGCACCTTTCTGAAGGCCCGCAACGACCGCGTTGAGGGCGTCAAGGCCTTCGAGGACGCCTTCGGCGTTCCGGTAAAGACGCTCGACCGCACGCTTCAGGACTATCTCAACAACCTGCGGGCCACCGTCTACACGATCAAGGACATGCCCGACCCGGAGATCAGCGTCACGGCCCTGCCCAAAAGCGCCGACAAACTGCTTCTGTGGGACAGCGCGGCGACATCGTGCGTATCGAGCGATTACGAGCCGGTGCTGTTGGAGCGTATCCGTACCGAAAGCGCTAAATACCCCGGTGATGCCTATGCGCAGGGCGTTCTGGCCCGCGCCGAAATCGAACTGGGGGCGGAAGACAAGGCCGTCGACTACTATACCGCGCGCGTCCGCGACTACCCCACAGAGGCAGAGGGCTATTTCCGTCTGGGACAGGCCTGGTATCTGATGACTCAGAACGACAAGCTGCTGCCCGGCGAAACCCGCGACACTCAGGTCAAAAAAGCCCGCGCCATGCTCAACAAGGCGTATCAGCTCGACCCGCTGAATGCCCTGAACCTCTACTACTTCTCGCGCACCGGGGCATCAGGGCCGGATTATCCGGACGACTCGACGCTCAACGCCGCCTATGAGGCGCACCTGCTCGCCCCCGCGGTCAAGGATTACGCCATCAATGCTGCCGTCATGCTGCTCATCAAGGGACGCCGCGACGAAGCCAAACAGGTGCTGTCGCCCATTGCCAACAATCCGCACGGCGGCACGCAGGCCGAGCGCATCCGCAAGGTCATCGAAGCGATTGATGAAGGCAAACCCGCCAAAGAGGTGCTGACGCAGCTAAAAAGCCGCTCGTAAGAGACTCTGACCTACGGTCTGTCGTCGTTCTTTGACCTTGCCAGCGCCCCATCTGGCCCTATGCTGTCGCGGCATCTTCGTTGGAGGGGATTTCCATGCGTCGGTTATGGCAGACACTTACTATGGGCGCTCTTTTAGGTCTGGCCTTGCCGGCCACGCCCGCCCTTGCCGATACGTGGATCAGGATCGAAAGCGACAACTTCGTCGTCCACTCCAACGCCAGCGCCAGGGCGACCGAAGCCTATGTGCGCAATCTGGAGAAGTACCGCTTCGTCCTGCATTCCCTCTACCGCCGCGACGGGGATCAGGAAATGGTCTACCCGAAGCTCGACCTCTACTTCGTGGAGCGCCAGAGCGATTTTCGTGAAGTCTGGCCCGACGTGCGCCCCAGCGTCGCGGGCTTTGTGCGCCTGTGCTCCGCCGGGATCACCGGTTATTCCCTGTTTGACAACAGGGCGGTGGAAAACACCCGCGATCTTCAGGATCAGGCGCAAAACACCGGCCAGACCATCCTGTTCCATGAATATGCCCACATGTTCATGATGCAGAACTCCTCGACCATCTATCCGTCGTGGTTCATCGAAGGCTTCGCCGAATTTTTCGGCACCACCCGCCTCAACGACCAGCAGGCGCTGATCGGCATGGCGTGGGGCGGCCGCCTCAAGGCGTTGCAAAGCGCCGAAAAGCTGCGCTGGGAAGACATACTGGGCGAGACGGCGGAATCGCGTAACCCGCAGCACCGTTCGGAATTTTATGCGCAGTCCTGGCTGCTGACCCACTGGATACTCACCGACACGGCGCGCACTCAGGCCCTGTCCGCCTTCATGGCGGCCCGCGCTCAGGGGACCGACGCCGTAAAAGCCTTCGAAGCCGCTTTCGGCATACCGGTAAAGTCGCTGAGCCGCACGCTCCACGACTATCTGCGCCACCTCAAGGCCAATGTCGTCACCATCAGCGACATGCCGACGCCCCTGATGACCACCACCACCCTGCCCGCCAGCGCCGATAAGCTGGCCATATGGGACGGCGGCCTGACCTCGTGCCTGTTCGGCAAGTATAAGCCCGAAATGCTGGCCAAGATTCGCACCGAAGCCGCCCGCTTCCCCACTGACGACTACGCTCAGGGCGTGCTGGCCCGCGCCGAACTGTTCCTGGGTGACGAAGAAAAATCCCTCGACTACTTCAAGGCGCAGATCAAAGCCCAGCCCGACAATCCCGACGGCTATTTCCATCTGGGGCAGGCCTGGTATCGCATGGCGCGCGACAACCGGCTCCTGCCCGGCGAAACGCGCGACAGCCAGATCAAAAAAGCACGCACCCTGTTCAATAAGACCTATCAGCTCGATCCGCTGAACGCCGTCAACCTCTATCACCTGTCGCTGACCGGCGCTCAGGGGCCTGACTATCCGGATGAATCGACCCTGAATGCCGCCTATGAGGCCCATATGCTGGCCCCGTCGGTGCGCGATTTCGCCATCCATGCGGCCACCCTGCTGCTGATGAAGGGCCACCGCGACGATGCCCGCAAGGCCATCGCTCCGATCGCCGGTGATCCGCACGGTGGAAAGACGGCGGAATGGATCGCCTCGGTCATCGCCGCCATCGACGCGGGTAAGCCGGATGCCGACGTCAT
>JASGGL010000154.1:0-7035 GCA_047605065.1 Asticcacaulis sp. | reverse complement strand
TTCGCGTCGGGCCTCGAAACGGACCTTTTCGCTTTTTTCGATCTGAACGATGCGCGAGTCGTGGATGACGACCTCAACCGTCCCGTAACGGATCTGGCTGATGGCATTCAGTATGTGCTGCTCGGCCTCGGACAGGCTGCGCGACGGATTCAGGTGATGCAGAGGGCTCATGCGGGCGTTCCCCAGCGCGTTAATTACAACCAGATAAGTCGTCTATAACGCCGTCATCGTCAAATAGAATCTCTGAGAGTTTAGAAATCATCCTGTGTCGCAAAGGCAGCCTCACGCCGCCAATTACCGCTCAAGGCCGTTTGAAAACGCAAAATTTAATGTTTAATTATATATGGTTATATAAATCCGACATCCCGGAGACGGTATAGGCGCGCGCATAACCGCCACGGGATGCACCCTTTGACACCCCCGCCCCAAAGGGGTCCAACTTTAGCCATACTATCTCAATTCCGAACCAATTAAGTCTGGAATTAGATTAAATCCAGCAATCAGGCCCCCAAATCAGGCACCGTGGAAATAGTCGTAGATCTTCTGCGCCAGGGCCTCATTGATGCCCTCGACCTTGCGCAGGTCCTCGATACGGGCCTTGCCGACCTCGCGGCCCGATCCGAAGGCGGCCAGCAGCGCCCGCTTTTTACGCGGACCGATGCCGTCGATCTCATCCAGCGGGTTTTTCGTGATCGCCGCGTCGCGTTTCTGACGGTTGGCCCCGATGGCGTAGCGGTGCGCTTCGTCGCGCAGGCGCTGAAGGTAATAAAGGACCGGCGCCTTCGGTTCCATCATGAAGGGCGCACGCCCCGGCATGAAGAAGCGCTCCATCCCGGCGTCACGGTCCGGCCCCTTGGCCACCCCGATGATTTTGATGTCCTCCATGCCGAGATCGCGCATGACCTCAAGCACGGCATCAAGCTGCCCCTGCCCGCCGTCGACCAGCACGAGGTCAGGACGACCGAAGCCTTCCTCCTCACCGGCATCTTCCGCCCGGTTCTTCAGACGCAGGAAACGGCGGCGGAAGACCTCACGCATCATGGCGTAGTCGTCGCCGGTATTGACCTTATCGAGGTCCTTGATGGTGAATTTGCGATACTGCCCCTTCATGAAGCCTTCGGGACCGGCGACGATCATGCCGCCGACCGCATGGGTGCCGCCGAGGTGCGAGTTGTCGTAGACCTCGATGCGCGCCGGGGGCGCGGGCAGCTCGAAAATCTCCGCCACGCCTTTGAGCAGCCGCGTCTGAGCCGATTGCTCGGCCATGCGCCGCCCCAGCGCCGATTTGGCGTTGTTGAGCGCGTGGGCCACGGCATCGGCCTTTTCACCGCGTTTGGGACAGTGGATATCAACCTTGCGCCCGGCCCGCAGCGACAGGGCCTCCATCATCAGGTCCGGCTCGCTGAGCGGATGGGAAACGAGGATAAGCTTGGGCACCGGGCGGTCCTGATAGAACTGCCCCAGAAAAGCGTCGAGGATTTCACCTTCGGCATTGTCCGACTCTTCGGTGGCATCCGGCACACGCGGGAAATAGGCGCGGTCGCCCCAGTTCTGCCCCGCCCGGAAAAAGACGCTCTGCACGCAGGCCGCCCCGCCTTCGCTGACCACGGCAAACACATCGGCCTCAGCCTCGCCTATGCCGATGGAGGACGACATGGACACGTGGCTGAGCGCGCGCACCCGGTCGCGCAGATGCGCGGCGCGCTCGAAATCGAGATCGTCGGAAGCCTGCATCATGCGTTTGGTCAGGTCGTCGATCACCACGCGCGACCGCCCTTTCAGGAAGTCCTGCGCCTGAGACACCAGCCCGTCGTAGTCCGCGATCGTGATTTCACCGGTACAGGGCGCCGAACACCGGCGGATCTGATGCAGCATGCAGGGCCGCGTGCGCGAGGCATAGACGCTGTCGGTACAGGTGCGCAGCAGAAAGGCGCGCTGAAGCGTATCGAGCGTGCGGTTGACCGCCTGAGTCGAGGCGAAGGGGCCGTAATATTCGCCCTTTATCGAATGCGCCCCTCGGTGCTTGGTGATCTGAGCCGCCTCGTGATCCTTACGCACCAGAATCTCGGCAAAGGACTTATCGTCACGCAGAAGCACATTATAGCGCGGTTTGAGCGCCTTGATCAGGCGCGCCTCCAGAAGCAGGGCCTCGCCCTCGGTCTGGGTGCGCACAATAACCATGGCGCGCGTCAGATAGACCATGCGGGCGATGCGCTGAGCATGGACGCGGCCCTGAGCGTACTGAAGGATGCGTTTTTTCAGCGACTTGGCCTTGCCCACATAGAGCACCTCGTCGCCGTCGCCGATCATGCGGTAAACGCCGGGCTTATCCTCGGCCAGACGCGCCTCACGCAGGATCAGCGCCGCGCCGGTGAGCACGTCTTCGGGCGAAACCTCAATCGGGGCTTCCAGCGGAGGCAGGTCGTCAGTCACAGGAGAATCCGGATAAGCGTACACCTTATGTTCGCATAAATGCCCGCGCCGGGCATGGGATACAAGCCCATGAAGCGTAATTTTTCAGCCCCCAGAGTTTCAGGCTCCCAGAGTTTCAGGCCACCAAAGATCGATCGGCTCAGGCCTTACGCAGGCGGGCCGCTTCGCTCCAGTCCCGAAACGCCGCCACGAGCCGCCCCGACGCGGCATAGGCCCAGCCCCGGTCGGCCAGCGTGCGGGCAAAATCCGGCTCAAGCACGATGGCGCGCGTAAAGGCCTCCGCCGCCTGCCCGAACCGCCACGATTCGCTGTGGGCATAGGCCAGACAGCGCCACAGCGCCGCGTCGTCCGGCTCGAACCGAAGAGCGTGCGCGAACATGTCGCTGGCGTCTCTCGGACGTTTGCGCAACGACAGGAACTGACCGAAGGCGTAATAGGGCATGGCCTCGTCCCAGCCTTCATTAAGGCTGGCGCGAAACAGGCGTTCGGCCTCAACGAAGTCTTCGCGCCCGAACATGGCCTGTGCGCGATTATGCAAGGCAAAGCGGTTGTGCGGATCGCGCGTCAGGTGCGCCTGCGTCGCCGCCAGCACGCTGTCCCAGTCGAGATCGTCATCGATAAAGGCGAAGAAATAGGTGCGCCCCAGCCGTTCGGCATTGGACAGGATTTCGTCTTCCATGAGACGCAATCTATCTGCTTTCACCGCGCCTGTAACCTTTCGTTGTGACAATTTTGTTGGAGACGTCGCGCGCATGTCATAAGGAAACAGTCAAAGACCTCCCTACGCCCTGTTATAAAGTTTACGCGTCTCATGCCGGACCCTGCGCCCGCCCCTGTCCAACATTCGGGTCAATCCTCGACCCGATCTTCGGAAATCCGCGCCCTGACCGGCCTGCGCGGCGTGGCGGCCCTGTTTGTCGTGCTCTATCACGCCACCGGCTATTTCCGTTTTCCCGACCCGTGGCAGCACTATATCCGTCACGGCTATATCTCGGTCGACCTGTTCTTCGTCCTGTCCGGCTTCGTCATGGCCATGACCTATGGCAAGCTGTTCGACGGCGCGTTTCAATGGCCGAGCTTCCGTAAGTTCATCCTGATGCGCGTGGCGCGCGTCTGGCCCCTGTTCGCCCTGATGACGATCCTTACCGCCCTTTTGATCCCCACGGTTCTGGGCAAGCGCTATTATTACGAAGACGTGCTGCATGGGCTGATCCCCAACCTGACCATGACTCAGGCGTGGGGACTGGCCAATTCCATCGTGCGCCCCTCCTGGTCGATTTCGACCGAATGGGCCGCCTATCTGGTCTTTCCGCTACTGGTCATGGCGGGACTGAAAGGAACATGGCGGCGCGCGCTGTTGTGGGGGGCGCTGGCCGTCGGTGCGCTGGCTCTGGTCGCCTATGGGCCCTTGTGGTTCGGCCAGACCGCGCGGCGCTCAGGCCCGCTCGACATCGCCGCCTCCTATGCCGCCGGCACGATGCTGCGCTGCCTGCTGAGCTTCTTCATCGGCATGGTGGCCTATCGCTTCCGCGCGCTGGTGCCATCGCGCGCCGCCGTCCTGATCCTGTGTGCGGCGCTGCTGCTGATCGCGTGGCGGCCGTCGGACGTGTTGCTGGTCGGCCTGTTCGCCCTGCTGATCATGTCGCTCTCCAACGACGAAGGCCCCGTGGCCGCCGTCCTGTCGTGGAAGCCCGTCTACCTCAGCGGCGTGTGGTCCTACGCCATCTACCTGATCCACGATGTCGTCCTGTTCGGCGTGTTCCGCACCCTTCCCAAATACGGCCTGACCCTGCCGGGGGAACGCGCGCACTGGCTTATGGCCGCCATCGCCTTTACCGTCGCCCTGTCGGCGCTGGCGCACTATGGGTTTGAAAAGCCGTCACGCAACGCGCTGCGCGCCCTGATCGGTCGATTAAGCGCGAAAAAGCCCGACCTGCGTGCCGTGCCGGCGTCGGTTGCGACTACCACAGAGGGTCCGGCGGAAACCCTTGAAGCGCTTCCTGTATCCGCCGCAGAGAGGCGTCATTGATATTGTCCGGCAGGGCGTCGATATCGAAAAAGCCGACATTCTTGATTTCGCCGTGCGAGGTCATTTCGCCCCGCTCAAAAACATCGATGCGATAAAACAGGACGTGGTCGCCGGGAAAAAAGTGTTCATTGGAATGCACCGACAGGAGTCGCGGCGTCTCACGCGCGATAATCCCCGCCTCTTCACGTAGTTCACGCACCACCGCGTCCCCGGCGGTTTCCATGGCGTCGACACCACCGCCGGGCAACCACCAGCCTTCGAGATAGGTGTGTTCGATCAGCAGGACCCGTCGCCCCTCTTCGACCACCAGCCCGCGCACCCCCAGCGTCTTGCCGCGC
Source organism: Asticcacaulis sp. (assembly GCA_047605065.1). Classification (GTDB taxonomy): domain Bacteria; phylum Pseudomonadota; class Alphaproteobacteria; order Caulobacterales; family Caulobacteraceae; genus Asticcacaulis. Next base: position 2,235 of record JASGGL010000154.1, on the reverse strand, counting down.
GTCATGCGGGAATGCGCGAAAAACAGCGGGCGGGCATAGGGTTCGACGAGGCGTTTCCAGTCTTCCATAAAAACGAAGATACGACAATTATACCGCGCCGCAACCCGTCGGCCGCATTTTTCGCGGGCGTCCGGATCGTGACGCTTGAGTTCGCCGCGCAAGCCCATTAAGCAAAAGGGATAAACTTTACAGGATCGGAGCCCCTCATGCTGGCCATCGGAATTTTCGCCGCCTTCCTCGTCTTCTTCCTGATCATGAACCAGATCGATTTCGGTCGTATTGACTAAGCCAGCATTGACTGGGCCTGCCTTGACGCCATCCCGCCCGAAAACCGCACTGGTTACCGGTGCCGCCAAACGCATCGGACGGGCGGTGGCCTTCGCTCTGGCGCAGCGCGGCTACGCCATCGGCGTCCACTACGGCACGTCCGAAGCCGCTGCACGGGCTCTGGTCGAAGAACTGCGGGCTCAGGGCACCCCCGCTGCGGCGCTTCAGGCCGATCTGGCCGATACCCATAGCGTGGCCGGGCTGATCCCCGCCGCCATCGCCGCGCTTGGCCCCCTCTCCCTGCTGATCAACAACGCCTCGGTCTTTCACGACGACCGCGCCGGATCGATGACGGTCGACGGCTGGCACGCCCATATGAACACCAACCTGCTGGCGCCTGTCCTGCTGGCGCAAGGCTTTGCCGCGCAGGAAACGCTCCCCGAAGGCGCGGCTATCGTCAACCTGATCGATCAACGCGTGCTCAAACCCTCGCCGCCCTTCTTTTCCTATGGGTTGTCAAAGGCCGGCCTGTGGCACGCCACGCGTACGCTGGCGCAGGAACTGGCCCCGCGCATCCGCGTCAATGCCGTAGGACCCGGCCCGACCCTGCCGTCCATCCATCAGAGCGAGGCCGATTTCGAGCGCGAGGCCGCCTCCACCCTGCTGCAAAAGCGGGTGACGCCTGAGGAAATCGCCGAAGCCGTGGTGTTTCTGGCCGAGTCGCGCTCGGTGACAGGGCAGATGATCTGCGTCGATTCCGGTCAGCATCTGGTCTGGAAAACCCCGGACATGCAGGGACTTTAAACCACCCCCAGCCCAGATTTTGATGCGCTATCGCTTCGCTGTCTGAGCGCAAGGCTGGAAAACCCCGGACACGCAGAGTCTTTAAACCACCAACCAACCAGAGAGTTTAGATTACTTCGTTCGTTCGACGCTGTAATCGGCCAGCGCTTCGAGCGCCGTGCGCCAGTCCGACGGCGCGAAGCCTTTCAGGGCGTCCTTGGCCTTCTGAGCGTACTGACGCGCCTTTTCGATCGTCTTTGCCATCGCACCGGACTCGACAATCAAAGCCTGCGCACGGGCCAGATCGCCGTCTTTCTGCTCACGCATCGACACCGTGCGATGCCAGAATTCGGCTTCCTGCGGCGTCGCCTGCACGGCCAGAATCAGCGGCAGGGTCGCCTTGCCCTCGGCAAAGTCGTCCCCGGCATTCTTACCCAGAGACTGCGCCGTACCACCGTAATCGAGGGCATCATCCTGAATCTGGAAGGCCAGACCAAGGTTCATGCCATAGTCGCGCAGGGCCTGCTGACGCTCGACCGACGCACCCGCCGCCACCGCGCCGCTTTCTGATGCCGCCGCGAACAGGGCCGCCGTCTTGGCCGAAATGATCTCGATATAGGTCGCTTCCGACAGGCCGACATCATAGGCCTTCATCAGTTGCAGCACTTCGCCTTCGGCGATGACGCCCGCCGCCTTCGACAGAATCCCCAGCGCCTGAAGCGAGTCGGTTTCCACCATCAGTTCAAAGGCGCGCGCAAACAGGAAGTCACCAACCAGAACCGAGGACGGCGCGCCCCAGATCAGGTGCGCCGCCACCTTACCGCGGCGCAACTGGCTCGAATCGACCACGTCGTCGTGCAGCAACGTCGCCGTGTGGATGAATTCGACCGCCGCCGACAGCTTATGGTGATGGGCATTGCCCGTCGCGGCCAGACGCGCCGCCGCCACGCACAGCAGCGGACGCAAACGTTTGCCACCGGCGCTGATCAGGTGCTCGGCCAGAGCCGGGATCACCGCCACATCGCTTTGCATACGTTCGGTAATGATGGCGTTGACCGCCGTCATATCATCGGCGCACAGACGCACCAGCGCCTCAACGTCGGCCTTCCCGGTGGGGTCGGCCGCGGTGGAACTGTGCGTTTTTTCGATGTTGGCCGTATCCAAGACCATCTACTCCGGCACTAA
>JASGGL010000153.1:0-7119 GCA_047605065.1 Asticcacaulis sp. | reverse complement strand
CAGAACGCCACGGGGGCCACGACGGTCGTATCGACGCGCGGCCCTTCCCCGGTCGTGGTTTTCGGTCGGGGTGAAGCTCAGGCGTGCACCGGCGGCCCAGATCTCGTTCTCGACCGGGGAAGGGCCGCGCGTCGATACGACCGTGGTGGCCCCCGTGGCGTTCTGATAGGAGAGGGCGGATTCTTCGCGCGTCTGATAGCTGCCGCGCACGGCCAGCCCCAGCTTGTCGGCGATCAGCGGGCCGTTGGCGTAAAAGTTCCCGCCGTAGATATTGCCGAACGCCTCGTCTTCCTGAAGCGTGGCATTGGCCGAAACCGAGCCGGACCACACCTTGCCCACCTTGCGGGTGATGATGTTGATGACGCCGCCCATCGCATCAGATCCATAGAGAGTCGATACCGGCCCGCGCACGACCTCGATACGGTCGATGGCCGACATCGGCGGGATGAAGCTCGACGCCGTCTCCCCGAAGCCGTTCGGGGTCACCGAACCGGCGGCGTTCTGACGGCGGCCGTCGACCAGCACCAGCGTGTAGTCATTGCCCATGCCGCGGATCGAGATGTTCAGACCGCCGGTCTTGCCCGCCGTCGCGCCGACATCGACGCCTTCGACATTGGCCAGCGCCTCGGCGAGGCTCTGGTGACGCTCGCTCTCCAGCTGCTCGCGCGACAGGACGCTGATCGAGGCCGGGGCCTGTTCGACCTTCTGACGGAAGCCCGACGCCGTGACGACGACTTCGGTCACGGCCTCATCGCTGCCGGGGACGGCCTGATCGGCAGACGGATCGGCCGCATGGGCCAGTGTCGCAAAGCCCATCAGCAGGGTGGTCGAAGTCATGAGAAGTGCGCGGCGTGCACGGGTCGAATACATTGAGCCCTCCATAAATTTGCGAGCGCCTCTCAATCACATGAAATTGAGTATTTCAACATTTAAATGAAAATAATTCTCAAAATTACTTTCGAAGAAATCTGAAAATGGATTGCATAATTCATGCAATCATTTGCGTATTTTTCGCAATCAATTGCATGATTTGAAATGTGTCGAATCTAATCTTGGGTATATGTTCGCTGAGAATGACAAAAAAGCTCTGCCGGTGACGGCAGGGCTTTTTATTCGTAGCGGCTAGACTGATTTACTGATTGCAGATCGGAACGCGCAGGCCTTTGGGGGCGACGGTCGTCTTGTCGCCGCAGGCTTCATCCATCATCTTTTGCGTAATGCCGCGCGCGGAGGACATTTCCGCACCGGAGAAGTTGACACCCGACAGGTTGGCACCGGCAAAGTTGGCACCTTCGAGATAGGCCCCGACGAAGTTGGCATTGGTCAGGTTGCTGCGCGAGAAGTTGGCGCGGCCAAACAGCGAGCCGAAACCGTTCAGGTCGCGCAGGTCGCTGCCCGCAAAGCTCGTGCCGTTGAACACGCCGGTGGACAGGTCGGCCTGACGCAGGCGCGCCCCGGCGAAGTTCTTGCCGGTCAGGGTCTTGCCGGTGAAGTCAGCCTGAAACAGGTTGCAGCCGGGGCAGGACGCGCCTGCGCCGGCGCGGCTGATCTGGGCCGGGTTTTGCGCCATGGCAGGAGCGGCGAAGAGGGACGCCGCGAGGAGAGCGAGGGCGATGCGTTTCATGATGGGACACCTCATGTGGTTTTGGGTTACCCTAAGCAAGAACAGGGCCTTATGGAAATGTGTCATACCCTTTGGGTCTGAATATTTGATTGAGGCTTGAAAACCCCCGACTTTGAAGCTAAAGGCGACGGCATGTTCATGCTGACCGCCACTAAAACGACCACCAAGCCGACCCGCTGCTGCGGGGCCGGTCCGGTCGTGCTGACGGTTTAAGACCCAAAGCCTCTGGACGAAGCCCCGCGGAAGCGCGGGGCAGGGCATAAGCATCCGGACCTCGCGTTTCCTCCTCAGATACCAAACAGGAGACGTGACCTATGAACGACCAATCCCATTATACGCAGTTTCCCAATGTGGGGATAGTTGGCGCCACCGGCCTTGTCGGCGGCATGATGCTGTCTATTCTGGCCGAGCGCCGCTTTCCGCTGAACCGGCTGCGTCTGTTTGCCTCCAGCCGTTCGGCGGGCAACCGCGTGGCCTTCGGTGAGCGCGAAATCGTCATCGAAGACGCCGCCGCGGCCGACTTCAGCGGCCTCGATATCGTCTTCTTTTCGGCGGGCGGGTCGACCTCTAAGGCTTTGGCCGAAAAGGTCGCCGCTGCCGGTGCCATCGTCATCGACAACTCCTCGGCCTGGCGCAGCGACCCTGAGGTGCCGCTGGTGGTGGCCGAAGTCAATCCGCACGCCCTGCGCAACGTGCCGAAGGGCATCATCGCCAACCCCAACTGCACGACCATGGCCGCCATGCCGGTATTGAAGCCGCTGCACGAGGCGGCGGGTCTGAAGCGCCTGATCGCCAGCACCTATCAGGCGGTGTCCGGTGGCGGCATGGAAGGCGTCGAAATCCTGCGCGATCAGATCGTTGCGGGCGCGGAAGGCTGCGCGGCGCTGGCTCAGGACGGTGAGGCCGTGGACCTCGGCGAGGTGCGCAAGTGGGCCGTGCCGATCGCCTATAATGTCGTGCCGCTCAACTACGTGCTGGGCGAGGATGGCTATACCGAGGAAGAGCTCAAGCTGCGCGACGAAAGCCGCAAAATCCTTGAGCTGCCCGATCTGGCCGTGGCGGCGACCTGCGTGCGGGTGCCGGTCTTCACCGGCCATTCTCTGTCGATCAATGCCGAGTTCGAGCGCCCGATTTCGGTCGAAGCGGCGCTGTCGTTATTGTCTCAGGCTCCCGGTGTCGAAATCGCCGATGTGCCGAACCCGCTGGCCGTGGCCGGGCGCGATCCGGTTCAGGTCGGTCGCATCCGCCGCGACCCGACGGTGGCGCATGGCCTGACCCTGTTCGTCAGCGGCGACAATCTGCGTAAGGGCGCGGCCCTCAATGCCGTGCAGATCGCCGAAGAATGGCTGAGGCAGAAGGCGTGGGCGTAATCTGGTTATACCTCCCCGCCTTTGGCGGGGAGGGGGACCATTTGCGGAGCAAATGGTGGTGGGGTGGCTTTCGATACCCCAATTGGCTGTTGTGTTTCAGAATAAGCAAGAACCCCCACCACCACATCTCACCTGCTGCGCAGGTTCGTGCGGTTCCCCTCCCCAACATGTTGGGGAGGTATGAAAAGAGTTACTCGCCCCTGAACTTCACTCCCCCTGTGCTTCGGGCGGGAAGTCCTGCTCATCGGCTTTGGGCGTCTTTCGCGCAAACGGCACGACCACCAGATTATCCGGTTGACCGCGCATGAAACCCTTGGAGATCAGCTGCGAGGCCATGATCCCTTCGTTTTCGCCGTCCTTCAGCGTCGAAAGGCCATGGCCCTGACCCAGCCCGTCGGCATTGAGCGCGTCGGGATCGGCGTTCGACAGGTCGTCGCGGTTGAGATACGAAATGGCCAGTTCGCGGAAGATGTAGTCGAGGATCGACGTCGCCGAACGGATGGAATCGTTGCCGGTCACCGGGCCTGCGGGTTCGAAGCGCGTGAAGACGAAGGCGTCGACGAATTCATCCAGCGGCACGCCGTATTGCAGACCGATCGACACGGCGATGGCGAAATTGTTCATCAACGAGCGGAAGGCCGCGCCTTCCTTGTGCATGTCGATGAAGATTTCGCCGACCGAGCCGTCCTCGTATTCGCCGGTGTGGATATAGACCTTGTGGCCGCCGACGCTGGCCTTCTGGATATAGCCCTTGCGGCGGTCGGGCAGTTTCTGACGCGACCGGTCGCGCTCGATGATTTTTTCGATGACCTTCTGGGCCGGGGCTTCGCGCGGCACGTCCCGCAAGGTCTCTCTCTGGGTCTCTTTGGCGAGATCGGCCGGGCGGCGCGCCTCTTCGTATTCGGGGATGTCGAGCCGTTGTTCGGGCGGCGCGGGCAGGCGACGAAGCCCTGCGGCGCGCAGGCCCAGTTCGGCGGCCAGAGCCAGCCGCCCCAGACCATCGCGGGTATCTTCGTCCCATCCGGCCATGACCGGCGTCATCGCCGGGGCGGCGCAGAAGCCTTCCATACGCTGACGCAGGCTCAGGCGGGCGCGCAGACCCGGCTCGCCCAGACGCTGACGCAGCGCCTCAGGCAGGCCGTCCACGCCGTCGCAGCCGAAGACCCAGGCCTGCGCCTCGGCGATTTCGGCGTCGCTAAAGCCCATCAGGCCCAGCAGGTTGAAATCGGCGGCGTCCAGGTCTTCGTCGCTGACGCCCCAGATATCCTTGATGAAATCGGCATCGAGCAGGGCCGGCGAGAAGACAGCGCTTAAGGATTCGGCGGTGATCAGGGCGTCTTCGATGCGGGTGATCTCGAAATCGCTGAGGCCGTGGCTTTTCAGGGCCTGAGGATGGATATGCGGGGCATCGGTCAGGGTGCGGTGGCCCAGCACATGGTGGCGGACCAGCGTGCGCTCGTCGCCGTTCAGCGCCTTCCACACCGCTGGGTGCAGGGTGCGCACGAATACGCCGTCGGCGCTTTCCATGGCTACGGTAAGCCAGTTCAGGGGCGCGTCGCCCAGACTGACGCCCAGCCTCAGCGACAGTTCGGCGTCTTCGAACAGGGTCGTCGTCTGGGCATGGCGCAGGCCCGTCGCCTTGGCCATGGTCAGCGCCGCCTGAAGACGGGTGAGGGCTTCGGCCTTGAGCACGGCGGTTTTCAGCGCGCTCAGGCGGTAGATCTGCTGGCTCAGTTGCGACAGGCGGTCGTCACGCGTGGCCGCAAAGCCGGTATGCGGTCCCTGCTGGCGCGACAGGCGCGCCGAGGTCAGGACGCTTTCGCCTTCGAGCAGGGCCATGAGGGCGGCGGCAAAATCGGCACCGGCGTCGCTGGCATAGGGCAGGTCCAGTGCCATCAGGGTTTCCGGCAGCCCGGCCAGTCCCAAAGCGAGAGGACGGTTGTCGCGGGTTGCGCTCAGGCCAGCTTCGATATCGAGCGCCAGCGTCCACAGGGCGGCACAGGCGGCAAAGCCTTCGGTATCGAAGCCGTCCTCGCTCAGGAAGGCGTAGGCGTTGATGGCGGCACGCGGGGCCCTGAGCGCGTCATCCAGACGTTCGGCGGATTCCGGGTCGAAGGCGATCCACAGGCGGCCGCTTTCGAGCGCGGCCTGTGCCGCCAGACGCGCCGAAGGTTCGCCCGCAGCGATCAGGTCGCGGCGCGCGGTGACGATGACCGGGGCGGGCACCGCATCGGCTTCGACGCTTTGCAGCGACCAGTCGGGCAGGGCGCTGTCGTCGATCAGGCCTTCGCTGGACTGGATCACCGTACGGATCAGCGTGTCCGACGCCCCCAGACGGCGGGCCTTCAGGGCGGCGCGGGCCAGCGCCGGATTGTGTTGCAGGCTGGCGCGGTGCTCGCCTTCGGCGCGGGCAATGGCGGCGGCGATGCCGGACAGGGCGGCGTGCAGTTCGTCGCGGGTGGCGCGGGCAATGGCTTCGGAGCGCGTGCTGACCAGAAGGTCGCGTAAGTCGCGCGCGCAGGCGTGGTCTTCGATGTCGGGATAGCGGGCCTCACCGCCATCGGCGGCGGAGTCGTCCTCTGCGGGCATATGGCGGGCCATCGCCGGGGCGGCCAGCCCCAGCCGGATCGTTGCCGCCAGTTCAGCCGCGAATCGCCCGGCCTCGGCTTCACGGTCGAAAACGCCGGTTTCGCAGCCCCATGCGGCCAGCCGACGGGCGTAAAGGTCGAAACAGGCCTCCGGATCGGCAGGCGTGACGGCGGCTCTGGTGCCGTCCGGCAGGTCGGCGGACAGGGCCTGCGCCCAGTCGAACCAGGCCTCGGCCTGCGCCGTCGTCCAGTCGGAAGGGCAAAGCACCGTAAGGGTTTTCGTACCGCGTTCGATCTCGCGCCCTTCGGCGGCAAGGTCGGCAAGCCGCGCCGTAAACGACAGATCGGGCAGAACAGAATCGGCAGGCATGGGCTTCCCCTCGCGTCGGATGTCGGCGCAGCATAAACGGTGCGGGTGATCTGGGGATAAAGTCTAGTCGCCTTTTAAGGGTTCAGCAATAAATCTGGGGCGCGTGGGGCGATCCGTCCACAATATGTTGCGTGGCGGTGCCGAAAGACGCCGGTGAGGCGGCGTGTCCGCACCGGGGGATAATTCGCAAGTCTGAGACGCCGAAGCGCTTTACGCTGAGGGCGCAGCGCTTTATAAGTCCCGGTTGACGCATAAACCGGCGGAGTCTGTCTTCGCCTTTAGTGAAATAGGGTAAGACCTTGCTGGACAAAGCCTTCTTGTGGTGGAGCGGTGCGACGCTCGGTACGCTGTGGACCATCGGCCGCACGTCGAAGCTCGTCGGGACCGACGAATTCGGCAACAAGTATTATGAAGCGCGCAACACCAAGGAAAGCTACGGCGACAAGAAGCGTCGCTACGTGATCTATAATGGTTACGCCGACGCATCTAAAATCCCGCCCGACTGGCACGGCTGGATGCACTATATTTACGACGAAGCGCCGACCGTTGCGCCCCTGCCGCGTAAGGCGTGGGAAAAGCCGCACCTGCCCAACCTTTCGGGGACGCCGTTTGCGCAGTTTCCCAAGGGTTCGCTGAATGCCGAAGGTGAGCGTCAGGCTTCGGCTTCGGGCGATTACGAGGCGTGGAAGCCCTGATGAAAAAGACCGGCGTGATGGTGCGGGCGGTATTGCTGATGGCTGGCGTGGCCGCCATCGCCCTGCCGCTCTATGCCCAGAACATCCCGCCGGACGAAGAACGCCCGCGTCGCGAACGCCGTGACGCGCGCGATAACGCCGATTACGATCCCGAACCCTACTATATCGATGGGGTCGAGTATAAGCCCTACGATCCGACGGGGAAGAAAACGGCCCCGCAAAAGGCCGCCAGCAGTCAGCCCGTGACCCGTCCCAACCCGACCGCGCCTAATTCAGCCGTGACGGGCGCGCCGGTTCAGGGTGTCGCCGGGGCAACGCCAGCGGCGGCACCGCCGTCGGGCACTGCACCGTCCTCATCGACCGCCTATGTCGACGCTTCGGGGGCCGTGGTCGGCAGCACCAGCGCTTCGGCCTCGTCCGGGGCCGCATCCTCCGGCCCGCCGCCGGTCGTCGTGCCGCCGGAAAAGCGCGT
>JASGGL010000152.1:0-7139 GCA_047605065.1 Asticcacaulis sp. | reverse complement strand
ATCGGGAGCCAGCCAGGCCGTCGCATTGCCCGATGGCTGATCCAGATTGCGCCCGAAGCCGGAATAGACGCTCGATACTTCGGCCAGTTCGGCGGCGGTCAGGGTCTGAACCACGGTCTCCGACGTGCGATAATAGCCGCGCGAGTCGAAGCTGAACTTACGGTTATCCAGACCGCCCTTGATCGTCAGATTGTCATTGGCCTCATATTCCAGATAGGCCTTGGCGGTGGCAAAGCTGTTGGTCACGAAGTTGGGACGGATGCGCACTTCGGAGGTGCCGTTGGTCATCGACCAGTTGGCCGGGTTGGTGGCATCGAAATTCAGACCGATGGCCGGAAGACGCGAGCGGAAGTCGTAGCTGTAGCCCTGCGAATTGGCGCGGTCGAAGGTGATGATCGTCGAGACCGGGTTGGAGAAGTCCGACTGCGAATAGCCGCCGACAAAGCCGCCGCGCAGCTTGTCCGAGAAGTTGTGCGTCAGGGTGAGCGTATACTGGGTGAACTCTGTCTCCATCTCGTCCCAGGCGGTCTGGGTGCGCAGATCGACATTGTCGAAGACGCCCTGAACGATATTCTTGCCTTCGACCGTGCCGCTGCGGATGATGGTCTGCGGCTTGCCCGTGCCGGAGCGACTGAAGCCGATGGCCTGAAGCTGATGCTCGCCGCGGGTGGTTTTCACGTCCGAATAAAGAATATCGAGCGTAACGAGGGTGGCGTCCGACGGGCGCATCTGGAACGAGCCGGTCAGGCCCAGACGCTCGGAATTGATATCGTAGCTGACATAGGACGGGATGCGCGGGTGATAGAGGGCCGTCGCCGTATTGGTGTCGTTGATCTGAGCGATCGTATAGCCGTTAAGCGTCGAGGCCGTGTTGAAACCGCTATTGGCCCCGCCATAGGTCCAGCGGGTGATATTGGCGCCTTCCTCGAGGATGTGACGCTTTTCATAAGCCACCGAGAACAACGCCCCCAGCCGGCCATCGGCCCAGCGACGGCTGGCCATCATGGTGACGCGCGGCGTCACTTCGCGGGCCAGATCGTTGTAGCTGGCCTGAGCCGAGACGACGAGCTGATCGGATTTGTAATCGAACGGACGCGCGGTCTGAAGATCGACGGTCGCACCCAGCGAACCTTCCTCGACCTCGGCAGAGGCGGTCTTACGCACGCTTAAGGAGTTGAACAGTTCAGAAGCGAACATGTTGAAGTCGAAGCCGCGCGTACGGTTGGTGCCGCCGGAATTGACCGTACCGCCCGTGGTGGCGATGGCTTCCATGCCGTTGACGCGGACGCGGGTATATTCCGACCCCAGTCCGCGCACCGAAATCTGACGGCCTTCGCCATTGGCGCGGGTAATGGCCACACCGGGGATGCGCTGAAGCGATTCCGCGAGGTTCAGGTCAGGGAAGTCGGCAATGTCTTCGGCCTTGATCGCGTCGACGACGCCGCTTTCGTTGCGCTTGGCGCGGATGGCGCTCTGCAGAGACCCGCGAAAACCGGTGATAACGACTTCGACCGGCTCATCAGAGGCGGCGGGCGCGGCTTCCTGCGCCATGACCGGCGCGCTCAGCATCAGCAGCGCCAAGGCGGAAACACCGCACGCCAGATGACGGCGCGCCTTATCGGCTCGTGTTATGTGCATGTCTTTTTCCTTGCCTGTATGAAGCCGGATTTGATGCCGTTACGGCATCCCCGCTTCTTTCTTATGCGAGGATATTAGGCAGCTTTCCCGAAAGCGGGCGAATCCCAATCGCGCATGAATCGATGCGCGAAATGAATTAAAGCGACGCGGACGGAGCGTTTTCGCGCATGGGTCAAGCCCCCCATCGCACGCAATCGGTTTCATGAAACCTCATGGATTTCCTCAGCTTGTCAGCGCGCGCAGGCGCAGTCTAGAACAACGGTATGCGATTGACCGGACAGCCGGACACGCAAGAACAACAGGGGATGAGCGCATGGTGAAACCGGGCCTGAAGACGTATGCGGCGCTGGGTGTGCTGATGTTCGCGGGCCTTTCCGTCCATGCGCAGGACGCTGAAACCGCAAAGATCGCGCAATGGCGCGCCGAACTGACTGCCGCTGCGTGGACACCGGATAAGGTCGTTGAGCTTTACAGCGATGGCCGCCTGAAAAAGATGGTGATGGGACCCTGCGCACCGATCAACACCATGAGCCTCAAAACGGTCGAACTGCTTTACGATACCCCGGTCGGAGGCGAAGAGGCCGGGGCCGTGGCGGCCTATCGCGGCGGCGCGGGCATGGAATGCAAAGCCAAAGGCACCGGCCTCATCCGCTTTCGGGACGGCGGGCAATGGCTGGGAGAGGTCGAGGACCATCAGCGCACCGGGCTTGGCAATATACGCCTGTCCGTATTGCCGCACGGTCTTGGGGAATATCGCGCACCAGACGGCAGCGTGAAGGTCGGCTATGCCAAAGCGAACAAGGCCAATGGCGGCAGCTGGGCGTTTACGAAGGTGCTCGGCGAAACCCGCGGCGCGACACCTGCCCCGCAGATCGCCAGCGCCGAACCCCCGCCTGCGGTTCCGCCGGTCACCGCCGCACCCCAGACGCCGCCACCTCCTGCGCCCCCGCCCCCTATGGTTCAGACCGCCGCGACAATACAATCTGCGCCGGCATTGACCACCACAACCCTGAGCGCGCGCGCCACCGCCGGGGTACCGGATGAAATCGGTGCGTTGATCCGGCTTAAAAAGACCCTGACGGCGAGCGACTGGAAGCCCGAGGCGCGCTTCGTGGTGTCCGGACCTGACTATCAGTTGCCCGGATCGGCGCGAAAGGTCTGCGTCCCGGGGAAGCCCGTCAATGTCGAAATCGTCTTCGTCCGCAGCGACGCCTACCGCAGCACACCGGCCACGGTCGATACCTATCGCGGCCCTTCGGTCGGATGCTTTCCGGCGGGTAACGGTCTTCTGGTGCGCGGTGCCTATGCCGGGGGTAAACCCGCTCAGGAATACTGGGTCGGTGGCGTGACCACGCCGCTGAGCGCCGCCGCTCAGAAGCAGGACAAGAGCTATGTCGGCGGCTACAAAATCCTGAAACCCGTTGAGCGACCTCTGATCCCCGTTACCGAGGGGGTGGGCCTCGTCATCCCGCCGAATGCCGCCGATTTCACGCTGGCGCGCCGCTCGACCGGTCAGGTCACCATTACCGGCAGCAAGTATGGCGATTACGTCGACGCCTATCCCAAAACCGCCTCCATCGGGGCGGTTTACGCCAACGGCATCGTTCAGATCAACGATCCGGAACTGGTGAAAAAGGGCCTGACGGACGCCATGTGGTCCGGGCTGAGCGCATGGCCCTATGCCGAGCGTGCGGCTATCTTCTGGCCGGACGGACGCGTCTTCGCGGGGAAGACTCTCAGCAACTACCCCACAACAGAACTGCTGGTGACAGGGGATGTCTATATGCCCGACGGCCTGCGCTTTAGGGGGCAGTTCTATTCGGCCAGCAAGTCCGGCTTCATGCGCAGCAAGAGCTCGCGCACCGGGTCAGCGAAACCGCCGGAATATATGCCGGGACTGTATATACAGACGCCCTATGAGTCCGCTCTGGGCGCGCCGGGACTTTACCGTATCCGCAGCCAGCCCACGGACACCCGCCCCTTCGAATTCACCACCTCCGCCGACCTGCTGACTCAGGCGGCGAAATGGTCGCCCGCGCCGGTCAGACGCCTGCCGGAACCAGTGCTGGACTATGCCGACGCGCCTGAGGTTGGGGCGGACCTGCCGCCCCTCCCGCTGATGCTGGAAATGGATGAACTGCCGCAGATTGCCGAGGCCTCAAAGCTTTACGACACCCTGACCGCGCCCGACTGGCGGCCCGCGCATACCTTCCGCACGGTGGAAAAGTCCAACCGGATCTGCGGCAATCTGAGGGGAGCGGCGCGCTTCGATCTGGGACCGCAGGGCATCGCCAATCGCGTGCAGGTGCGCGTTGCCGACATGGCCTGCGTCAATGGCCGCACCAAAGGTCTGCTTTCTCTGGCCAATGGCACGGTGTGGGTCGGCGATATTACCGTGGACGCCCAGAACAACGCCATCGCGGTCGGTAAAGGCGTCGAATACGACGGTCGCAACGGCAATTTCATTGTCTTCGACCGCGACCGTTCGAACGACAGCTGGCGCGCCTATGGCGACCGCAACGGCCAGATGATCATCACGCTGGAGACCGAAGGCCTGATGAAGCTGCACAATTTCGGCGGCGATCATGCGACGGGGTGGCGAACCATTTCCGAAGGACCGGTACTGACGCGCCTGTTCATCCCTGAGGTCGGCTACTTCGACGGCATGTCCGACTATGAGAACGGCTTCATCTTCGGCGGCACCAAGGCGACACGCGCCAATCCCTATTATGGCACCGGCAAGGGGATGCGGCTGGAAACCGAAGGGTTCTTCTACTACACCACCTTCTACGCCATCGACGGCAGCTATAGCCTGACCGGCTATCTGTCGACGCGCGCCGATCCGTTCGCTGCTCACCTGTCTGTGGGCTATGGTGCCGCGTCTGAGGGCCTGCGCAACGCGCGACTGGCCCAGAACGGCCCCTGGCAGTGGCGTCAGCCCGTCGATGCCGGACGATTGACCATGGCCGGTTTCGGCGACGCCCCCATCCGTATCTCGACCTATGTCGATACGCCTCTGGGGCCTCCGGGCAATTACCTGCTCAAATACGGCACGCTGGCCCCCGGCGGGCCGCTACCCTCGCGTCAGATGGTGGCCCCGGAGCCGGACACGCTGGCCAGATTGAAGGACAAGACCGGCTATTACGCCGAAGAAACGCGTACACAGGCCCAGGTCGATGCGATCTTCACCAAATTCGGTCAGGAGACCGAAGACTACTGGAACCGCGTGTTCAAGGCCAATGACGCCCATAACAAGGCGCAATACGCCGAGTACAACAAGGAACGCAACGAGCAGATCGCCTATGAGCGCCAGCAGGAACGCGAGCGTCAGGCGCGTCAGGCCAATCTGGCGCGCGAACTGGCCGGGGCCTTTGCCTACCTCAATCAGCGCGTCGAACATTCGGCATGGGAGTTACGCCAATCGGCGCGGCAGATCGATGCAATAAATGCCGGGCACAACTACGTGCCGCGCGAACTGTCGCCTGAGGAAAAACGACAACTGGCCCAGAGCCGCGCCTATGCCAGCCGCAAATATGCCGACAAGAAAGGGGCGGTGAGCCCGGCCGCGAAGGCCACCGATGACGCCGCTAAAGCGCGACTGGCAGCTCAGGAAAGCAAGCTGGCCGAAGCCGCTAAGGCCGAGGCGAAACTGAAAGCCGAAACCGAGGCCAAGCAGAAGGAGGCGGAAACCGCCGATGCTGAAAAAGCCGCGACGCTCAAGGCCGAAGCCGAAGCCAAAGAGGCCGAGCTGGCTCAGCTTCAGAAGGAGCGCGAAGCCCTTGAGCAAAAGCTGAAGGCCGAACGCGACGCCGAGGAAAAGCGCCTTGAAGAGGTCCGGCTGGCTGAGGCGGCGAAGCGGGAAGAAGAGCGCCTCGCCGAAGAGAAAAAGCAGGAGGAGCTGAAACTGGCCGAAGCCAGACGCAAACAGGAAGAGGCCGCAAAACGCGAGAAGGAAAACCGCCGCCTCAGCGCACAGGCCAGCGGGCGCTACTTCACCACGGCCCTGCCCGAAGTCCGCAAGGACAGTGGCGGCCCCGGCTCAGGCACCCTGCGCGCCTCGGTCGGCAATGTCGGACGCTGCGACGCCACAAGCGTTACGGTCAAATACAATCTCGGTTCATGGGGAGCCAGCCGCAACGCCAGCCTGTCGTGGGCAGGCGAAGGTGACTGTAAGCCCGGCACCTGGCTCAAGGTGTGGCTGCGCGTCGAGGCCGGTCCGGCTGCGTTTGGCTGGGTCGAGGTCGATGTCGACCCCGTCAAGGCCAATAGCGGCTTCGGCCACAATATGGGGGAAATCGCCGACTGGAATAATCTGCTCTGCGGTTTCGACGGCATCCGCTCGACCGGCTGCATGGACGCGGAATCGGCCAAACGCATCTGGACCAATGGCCGCGTCACCGATTTTGCCGTGGTCTGGGCCAGATAAAAGACGCGGGATTACCGGCAGATCGAGTCCGGCGACCCCGCTGCTCCCTTACTCGGAGACAGGCGCTCAAAGCGATAGACGACGCTCTGCTGCGGGACGAGATCGAGCGTCAGCTTCGTGCCGCGCTTCATCTCAAGCGTCCGCTCAAGGCTCAGCCGGTCCGGTGCGCCGTCACCATCGGCGTCAGGCCCGCCGGTTACCCTCCATGTCCCCGCGCCCATCTGATCGGCGATCAGGGTGGCCGTCGCCGCGTCGTTGGCGAAACTATAGGCCGTGACGGTGAAGGCCGCCGGGGCCGCAGGACGCACCAGAAGCGCCACCTCCTCGCCCTTCACGCCCGCAAAGCGCCAGCGCACCAGATTGCCGGGATAGTAGACATTGCGCCGGTGGGCCACGCCGCCCATACGCGTCCGCTGCAACAGCTCGTTGGGAACGCTGACGCGGTCGGACCACAGATGCGCCTCGGTCAGGACGGGCATGCGGCGGGTATCGGCCTCGATCTCCTTTTCGAAAAGACCGGTCAGAAGCGAAGCGTCACCCCCCTCCTGCCAACGGACGAAGGTGGCGAAATCGCCATCGCCTATCCCCCCCAGATTGCGGTCGATGGCCGCCCCCTGCCCGCCGACCGTGCCCGCAGCGATCTTCGCCGCCAGTTCGCGCCCCCCCGGGGCGCAGGCCATGACATCGGCATTGATCTGCGACAGGGCCGACAGGTTGCCGCGCCGGATATCGCCTTCGATGGGCCGCAGATATTTGGCGTCACCCGTCCAGCGATACGCCGCCCAGAACAGGCTGGCGGCGCTCTGTATGCCGCTGCCTGAGGTCTTGTCGGTCGCCCATTCGATATCGGTCGGGAAGGACCAGTTGCCCTTCCCGTCGTCCTTGCCATGCGCCAGCCAGCCGTCGGCAACCTCAAGGATCAGCTTTCTCGTCTCAGGCGCTTCGTTATAGGCGACCAGCAGCAGACCCGGATGGGTGATCAAAAGGCCGAAATGCCTTTGCCAGCCCAAATGCCCTTCGCGGGCAATGTGCGTACCGGAAAACCATCCGGAAACCAGATGCCGGTGTCCGGCGG
>JASGGL010000151.1:0-7197 GCA_047605065.1 Asticcacaulis sp. | reverse complement strand
AAAACGAATAAGGCCGCAGTCATCGATCCCGGCGGTGATATCGAGCCGGTACTGGCTGAGATCGGACGGCGCGGCCTGACGGTGGAAAAGATCTGGGTCACCCACGGCCACGCCGACCACGCGGGCGGCACACAGGCCCTGCACGAGGCCACGGGCGCGCCCATCGAGGGCCCGCACGAAGACGACCGCTTCTGGATCGAGCGCATCCCCGAAGACGCCAAACGCTGGGGCATATATGACGCCCAAAGCTTTGAGCCGACGCGCTGGCTCAAACATGGCGACACGGTTACTCTGGGGGAAACCGAATGGGACGTGATCCACTGCCCCGGTCACACCCCCGGTCACGTCATCTTCCATCATGCGCCCAGCCACTTCGCTCAGGTGGGCGATATCCTGTTTCGCGGCTCCATCGGTCGTACCGATTTTCCGCGCGGCAACCATGCCGACCTGATCAACGCCATCACCACGCGCCTGTGGCCGCTGGGCGATGTGCAGTTCGTCTGTGGACACGGGCCGATGTCGAGCTTTGCGCAGGAACGCGCCCACAACCCCTATGTCGGCGACCGCGTGATCGCTCAATCGGCGCCAAACCGTTCGGGTCCGGGTTAATTCATTAAAAAACCCCGCCGAAGCGGGGCTTTTCGAGGTCGTCCTCAGCCCTTGAGCAAGGGAACCAGCTTTTGGGCAATGCCCATGTCGCCGATGATTTTCAGCTTGCCGGACATGAAGGCCATCATGGGGTCGAGTTGCCCTTGCGCCAGCGACTTGAGGTTATCGATGGACACCACAACGGTCGTATCGGCAGGGCCGTCCTCATTGGAGACGACATTGGGGACATTGGCGGCATTGATGAGGATCTTGCCATCGTCACCGAAGTCGAGCTTCACAATCTTGCCCAGACCGGAGTTTTCCCCGACGGCGGCGGTGATTTTCTGGGTAATGGCGGCTAGATCCGACATGGTTATTTCCTCTCGATTTCTATATGGCGCAGGTACGGGCGCAGCGGGACTTGACCTTAACGGCAATTTTTGCAGACACAAGCATGACCATGCGTCAGGTCGCGGTAAATTTTTTGGGATAAGGTTTTGAGGGTAGATAGGCATGATTAAACCTGATGCCGTCATCATAGGCGCCGGTGCCGCCGGACTGATGTGCGCGATCGAAGCGGCCCGTCGCGGACGACGCGTCGTGGTGCTGGATCATGCGCGGGCACCGGCGGAAAAGATCCGCATTTCGGGTGGCGGGCGCTGTAACTTCACCCACCTTGAGGCCTCCCCTAAAAACTACCTGTCGCAAAACCCGCACTTCTGCAAATCGGCGCTCAAACGCTTCGGGCCGTGGGATTTTCTCGATCGCGTCATCGCCCACAACATCCCCTATCACCACAAGACCGAAGGCCAGTTGTTCTGCGACAACTCCGCCAAAGACATCATCGACATGCTGCTCGATGAGTTACGCGGTTTCGGCGGCGAGCTTTGGCTGCAAAGCCCGGTACACAGTCTCGACAAAACGCCCGAAGGGTTCCGGCTTTCTGTCCCCGGCGCTGAGATCGAAACGACAAAGCTGGTTCTGGCCACCGGCGGCCTGTCCATCCCGAAAATGGGCGCGACAGGCTTTGCCTATGAGATAGCTAAGCGCTTCGGACATGACCTGATTGCGACGCGCGCGGGCCTTGTGCCCTTCACGCTTGGGGGAGCGAAACTCGATTATATTTCAGGACTTTCCGGCGTTTCCCTCACCGCCCGCGCAAAGCTGGGCAAGACCGCGTTCGAAGACGGCTTCCTGTTTACCCATCGTGGCCTGTCCGGTCCGGCCATGCTTCAGATATCCTCCTTCTGGACGCCGGGACAGGCGATCGAGATCGACCTCCTGCCGGGTACAGATGTGATGGCGACCCTGAAGGCGCGCCGTCAGGATACGCCGCGCCAGCATATCGGCAATGTCCTGCCCGACCTTGTTCCCGCGCGCCTCAGCGAACGCATCCTTGAGGTCGCAATCATCGCATCCGACACCCGCATCGCCGACCTCTCGGACAAGAAACTGAGCGCGCTGACCGCCCTGATCCAGCCGTGGAGCATCGTGCCCGACGGCACCGAAGGCTACCGCACAGCCGAAGTCACTATCGGCGGCATCGACACAACGCAAGTCTCGTCGCAGACCATGGAAAGCCTGCTCTGCCCCGGCCTGTTCATTATAGGCGAGGCGCTCGACGTCACCGGCTGGCTGGGCGGTTATAATTTCCAGTGGGCGTGGTCGTCAGGCTGGGCCGCAGGTCAGGCGCTATGACGCACAACGCCGCGCAGTTTGAAGCCGAGAGCGACGACGTATTCGCCCGCATCGCCCGCGACTACGACCGCTATTGCGACTATTTCAGTTTTTATATCCAGCGCATCTGGAAGCGCGCCTTTGCTCGCGAAGTGGCCGGCCATTCAGGCGACTGGCTGGATCTGGCTTCCGGGACCGGCGATATTCCCTGTCGCGTTCTGAAACAGGGGCCGCGTAGCGGGGAAACCGTTGTTTCGGACATCTGCCTGCCCATGCTGGAGGTCGCACGGCCCAAACTCGCCGGGCAGAAGGTGCATTTTGCCCTTATGGACGCCTGCGCTTTGTCGGACGTTCCCGATGAGAGCTATGACGTCATCAGTATGGCCTTCGCCATGAAGATCATCGACCGCGAACGCGCTCTTTCCGAAATCCGGCGCTGCCTTAAACCGGGCGGTGCCTTCCTCTGCATCGAAGCGTCACGCATCGGCTGGACGCCCCTCCAGGCGCTTTATCTTGCCTATATGAACCTTTGCCTGCCGCTGATGGGACGTCTCATCGCGCGGGGAAACCCTTCGGCCTATGCCTATCTTCTGCGCGGCATCCATGACTTTCCTGATGGAAAAGGCTTCGCCGACATTCTGAGAACCCACGGGTTCCAAAATGTCAGCTTTCGCCCGTTAAGTCTTGGAATCGTTGCAATCCACCGCGCTTATAAGCCCACAAACTAAGTGAGGATCAGCGTCCGCGTCACTCCGATGGCTTCCAGAAACGCGGTGTCGTGGCTGACGATCAGCAAGGCCCCGTCATAGGCGCGCAATCCGGCTTCGACCGCTTCGATGGCGTCGATATCGAGGTGGTTGGTCGGTTCGTCAAGCAGTAGCAAAGGCGGCGCCTGCCGACCCAATACGCAGGCCAGACCCGCCCGCAGTTTTTCCCCGCCACTCAGTGTGCCGACGATTTGTAAGGCGGCATCGGCGCGAAAGCGGAACCGTGCCAGCGCCGCGCGGCACGCATTTTCGTCGCTGCCCGGATTGAGCCTGAGAAAGTTGGCGCGAATGCTGATGGCTGGATCAAGCAGACCTACCTGCTGATCGAGCATGGCAAAGTCGTTCAATACCTCCACCTCACCGGCCAGAGGCAACAGAACACCACCTATCACCGCGAACAGCGTGCTCTTACCCGATCCGTTCGGGCCGGTGACCGCAATACGCTCAGGCCCCGTAACCGTCAGCGACAGGTCGCGGATCACCGGCCCGGCTCCATAGCCTGCGGTCACCGCCTCCAGTCTCAGAACGGTTTTCCCGGCGGCCAGTCCGGTCGAAGGCACATCTACCGTCAGGGGCTCCAGCACTTCCAGCTTCTGCCGCGCCTCGCTCAGTTCGCCTTCGGCCTGTGTACGGCGGCGTTCGGCCAGTCGCGCACCCGATCCGCTGTTGTCCTCGGCACGGTCCTTACGCATCCCCATCAGGATACGCGGCATGTCGCCCTTCACCGCCTTCTTACGGCCACCGCTGTCGCGTCGCGCCTGACGCTCGACCGCCGACTGGGTTTCGCGGCTGACCTCTGACAGGCGCTTTTCGGCGTCGCTCAGTTCGCGCCGTGCCGCCATCAGCATCTCGGCCCGGCGTTCGCGGTAGGCGCTCCAACCGCCCTGATATCGCGTCGCCCCCAGCGTGGTCAGTTCGACGATGGCATCCATGCCTTCCAGCAGTTCACGGTCGTGACTGACGATTACCGCCCCCTTTTTCCATCCGGCCAGCAGGTCGATGACCGTCCGGCGGCCCTCACGGTCGAGATGGTTGGTCGGTTCATCGAGCAGGATAAAATCCGGTGCGTGGAACATGAGCGCCGACAGACCGACGCGCGTGCGCTGCCCACCCGACAGGCTGAGCAGTTGCGTTTCCGGACGGGCCTCAAGCCGCAAGGCCGACAGAGCGGTCTCGATACGCGGCTCCAGCGTCCAGTCGGCCTCGGCAAAGTCGTCTTCGGTCGCATTGCCGGTTTCGATCCGCTGCAACCGTCGCAACGCCTCAGACACGCCGAAGATATCGGCGACAGTCTCTTCCGGCGCGACATGTACGAATTGCGGCAAGGCGGCGATCGTGCCGTTCACCGTCAGCGAACCGGATTGCGGCGTAAGCGCACCCGACATCAGATCGAGCAGGGTCGACTTCCCGACGCCGTTACGCCCGACTAAGCCGGTGCGTTCGCCAGAGAAGGTCAGATCGAGATGGGAAAAAAGCGTATGGCCGTCGGGCGTCGCCCACGACAGGCCCGTCAGGGTAATGGCAGACATAATGATCCTCTGGGATAAAAACAGATGAGACTGGTTTTTCAGAGGAAGATCACATGCGTCTGACGGCTCCGTTCGCTTATCGTCCCTATATAACGCCTTGTCCGGCATAAGAAAAGCCTCCTGTACGAACGCCTCTGGCTGACTTCGGGAAGACAAGGGCCACCTGCAAACGGTTGTAAAATTTTACAGGATACCCTTCACAATCCGGGCAAACTCGGTTTTCCTGCAAAACCGATCCTTCTGTTCCGGATGTGTCTCTATGCCCGCCCCCAGTCTGTTCCGTGATCGCGCTGCCCCCCATTCCGGCCGCGTCAGCTTTGTCGAACTGTTCTTCGATCTGGTCTTCGTCTTCGCCATCACCCAGTTGTCGCATCTGCTGCTGTCACACTACACGCTTCTGGGGGCCTTCGAGACGCTTCTGATGCTGCTGGCCGTATGGTGGGTGTGGATCTACACCTCGTGGGTCACCAACTGGATGAACCCCGAAACCGGCCCGGTCAGGCTGATGATGTTCGCCCTGATGGCGCTGGGTCTGGGCCTGACCACCTCATTGTCTCAGGCGTTTTCAAGCCAGTGGCACGGCCTTATATTCGCGGGCTGCTACGTCGCCATGCAACTGGGGCGCTCGATCTTTACCGCGCTTTGCCTGAGGGGGCATAACCGCGACAACCACCTCAACTTCGTCCGCATCAGTATCTGGCTGGCGGCCTCAGGCGTCTTCTGGATCTGGGGCGGACTGGCTGACGGCCATACGCGCCTGATCCTGTGGTGTCTGGCCCTGGGTATCGACTATATTTCGCCGCGCGCCTTCTTCTGGGTTCCGGGGCTGGGGCGGTCACAGTTTGCGACGTGGGACATAGACGGTGAGCATTTCGCCGAACGGTGCGGCCTGTTCGTCATCATCGCGCTTGGGGAATCCATTCTGGTCATGGGCGACAGCTTCATGCACCAGCCTCAGTCCACCGATGTCCTCATTGCGTTTGGACAGTCCTTCCTGACCTGCCTTGCGATGTGGTGGCTCTATTTCGGCATTAATGCGGAAAAGGCCAGCCACCAGATCGCCCGCTCCGCCCTGCCCGGACGGCTGGCTCAAATCGCCTATACCTACGTGCATATCCTCATCGTCGCAGGAATCATCCTGACCGCAGTCGGCGATGAGCACATGCTTATGCACCCGCACACGCAGGCCTCATGGCCGATCATCCTGTCCATTCTGGGCGGTCCGGCGCTTTATCTGCTGGGCAATCTGCTGTTTATCCGCGTCACCTCGGGCATATGGCCGCCCATGCATCTTCTGGGGCTGGGCGTACTCAGCGCCTGCGGCGTCCTTAGCCCCAGCCTGATGACACCTCTGGGCCATGTTACGGCGCTGGGCCTTGGGGTGACCTCCACCCTCGTCCTGCTGGCGGTTTCCCTGCTGGAACCATGGCTCTATGCGCGCAAGGCCGAAAAGGGCCATGGGCATGCCTAAAACCTTTATTCCTTAAAGCCGTTAAACCCCTGCGGACGCTGCTTTTTCGACGACCATTCGAAACAGGCCGTCCGCTCCTTCCCCCTGAACTCATAGTGGGACAGGTCGAAGGTAACGGGTTCGGACACCCCCATACCGATCTCTATGGGCGCGCCATAGATTTCAGCCATATCCGCCTCGATACGCGCCACGTCGGCGGCGTCCGTCGAGGGGGGCGTAAAACCGGTCAGGTATCCGTCGAGCAGGGTGGGAATATTGTCGGTGTGCTTTACGACATTAGGCATCTTACCGTTCATGACCGCCTGCTCGATCTGAAGCCGCGTTTCCGTCGGATCGAAGCGCCCCAGAAAGGTGTAACGGTCTTCGGGGATATAGAAGGACACCGTGCCCGCGTTCAGGCACATCTCCCACTGCGTCTGCGCCGAGAACATGTAGAAGAGCGAGCGGCCTGCATAGGGGCTGGCGATCAGATAGGAATGCCCGGCCGCCGTAGTCGCCAGTTCGAACTGCACATCCGTCGTCACGGCCCCCAGAAACTCCGACTCCAGATAGGGTTTGCGTCTGGCCTTATCGAACCACGCGATGTGCAGGTTCATATCCGTAATGCCGAACAGTTTGGTCGGGTCTTTGGCTATCCCTGTCACTTCGATGACGACAATCCCACGCCCCTTGCCCGGCTTGACAACGGGAGCCGCAGCCTGAGCTGCCACAGGCATAACCAGTGCCGCAGCCGTAAGGCCGACGATGATCGATTTCAACATGAACTCCCCCTCTTTACGCGCCCTCTTATAGAGGCACAGCGCACATGAAAAAAGCCTCCGGAGCGAACCCCGGAGGCTTTTTTAGCGATTGCAGAAAGTCCGCGCAGCCTATTCGGCGACGGGGCCTTCGAGCAGGACTTCCGCCGGCAGCGGTTCCATCGTCTCTTCGCGCTGATGGGCCAGAGCCTCGTCGCGCTTCATGGCGATGCGTTGCAGGCGACGCAGGTAAGCGCCGGTGCCGACCGGGATCAGACGGCCGACGATGACGTTTTCCTTCAGGCCATCGAGGGTATCGATCTTGCCCTGCACCGAAGCTTCGGTAAGGACGCGCGTCGTTTCCTGGAACGATGCGGCCGAGAAGAAGCTCTTGGTGTTGAGCGAGGCCTTGGTGATACCCAGCAGGA
>JASGGL010000150.1:0-7269 GCA_047605065.1 Asticcacaulis sp. | reverse complement strand
TATAAATTGCATTTTACAATTTATATACCCGCAACGCCATATGAACAGGTCAATTGCAAATTGCAATCCGATTGACCCATCCACCTAAATCTAACACTTCCCCCCTTTTCAGAGCGCAACACATGGCAACGCTTTGACCCCTCGCCCCTGCGGGGAGAGGGAAGCGGCAAAGCCGCAGGGCGAGGGGGAAAGTCACAACCTCGGCGTCTCGCCCCCTCACCCTGGCCCTCTCCCCACAAGGGAGAGGAGATATATATCATCCCCAGAACTGTCCCCCGAACGACCCAAAGCCATGACGCGCCCGCCGATTGCCATCTGAGACGGCGCTCCCTAGATTAACCCTATGGCGCACCAGTACCCGCTCGACCTGTCCCTGCCCGACCGCTACACGGCGGCGGGCTTTGTCGTCTCCGACGCCAACCGGGCCCTGCACGACCTGTTGATGACGCCCGGCGACTGGCTCAATCCGCATCTGCTGCTCACCGGCCCGGAAGGCGCGGGCAAGACCCATGCGGGACACCTGTTCGCCGAAAGGCATAAGGCGGCGTGGCTGACGCCCGATGCCCCCGCAGCGGACACCATGCCCTCGCTGATCGTGGTCGACGACGCCGACGCCTTCGATCAGGAGGCCCTGTTCCACCTCTATAACCGCACGGCGCAGGACGGACGCCTTCTGCTGCTGTCGCGCCTGCATCCGTCGCAATGGCCGATCCGCGTCCCCGACTTCGAATCGCGCCTTAAGGCCATGCGCGTGGTCGACATGCCTGAGCCCGATGACGATCTGCTCAAAAACGTCCTGAAAAAGCTGTTCGAGGCGCGCGTCATCACGCCTTCGGACGATGTGCTTGAATATTTGAGCCGTCGCATGCCGCGTTCGCTGGCCCACGCGCAAAAAATTGTCATGGGTCTTGAGGCATATGCCAACGGCCGCGCCTTTACCCGCACGCTGGCCCGTCAATTTATCGAAACCAGCGAAAATATGTCTTGGTTCGACGATTGGGATGGGATTTAGTCGGGGTAAGCACAAGAAGAAAAAGGACCGTGACTCGCTATGCCCGCCTCCGAAACCGTCAATGAGATCATCCGCTCCGCCGACACCGCAGAACCTGCGGCCCCGGCGCAGATCGACCTGACCTCGGACGAGTCTCTGGGCGATGCGCTCTATATCAACCGCGAACTGTCCTGGCTGGCCTTCAATAAGCGGGTGATCGAAGAGGCGGAAAACCCGCGTCACCCCCTTCTTGAGCGCCTGAGGTTCCTGTCGATCTCGGCCAACAATCTCGACGAATTCTACATGGTGCGCGTGGCCGGCCTTCAGGGGCAGGTGCGCGAAGGCGTGCGCATCGTCTCCGAAGACGGCCATACCCCGGCCGAGCAGTTGGAGGCGGTCAACAAGGTCGCTCAGGCCCTGATGAACAAGCAGCAGACCATCTGGTCCAAGCTCAAGGCCGAACTGTCGGCCAACGGCCTGATCCTGCTCGACCACAAGGAAGTCACCAAGACCGACAAGGCCTGGCTGGAAAAGCGCTTCAACGAGCAGCTCTTCCCCGTGCTGACGCCGATGGCCATCGACCCGGCGCACCCCTTCCCCTTCATCCCCAATCTCGGCTTCTGCATCGCGCTCAAGCTTCAGCGCCGCGCCGACGCCAAGGTGCTCTACGCACTGGTGCCGATCCCGACCGGCGTGCGCCGCTTCTGGGAAATCGGCACGGCTTCGCGCGGTCAGAATGCCCGGCGCAAATACGTCACCCTCGAAGGCATGGTGGTGATGTTCATCGAACAGATCTTCCCCGGCTTCGACATTCTGGGCAAGGGCGTCTTCCGCATCATCCGCGACTCCGACATCGAAATCGAGGAAGAGGCCGAAGATCTGGTGCGGGAATTCGAGGCCCTGCTGAAGCAGCGCCGTCTTGGCTCGGTGGTGCGCGTCAAGATCGGCGCCAACATGCCCGAAGACCTGCGCGAATTCATCATCGAGCAACTGCACGCCGAACCGCAGCACGTCACCATAGTCGACGGCATCCTCGGCATGTCGGAACTGTCTCAGCTTATCCCGCCCGACCGCAACGACCTGAAGTTCAAGCCCTATACGCCGCGCTTCCCCGAACGCATCCGCGACAATGCCGGGGACATCTTCTCGGCCATTCGGGAAAAGGACATCCTGATCCACCACCCGTTCGAAAGCTTCGACGCGGTGGTGCAGTTCCTGCGTCAGGCGGCCCGCGACCCCAACGTCATCGCCATCAAGCAGACGCTCTATCGTACCTCGAAGGACTCGCCCATCGTCGCCGCCCTGATCGAGGCCGCCGAGCAGGGTAAGAACGTCACCGCTCTGGTCGAGATCAAGGCGCGCTTCGACGAAGAGGCCAATATGCGCTGGGCGCGGGCCATGGAGCGCGCCGGTGTCCACGTCGTCTACGGCTTCGTGGAGTACAAGACCCACGCCAAGCTGAGCGTCGTGGCCCGCCGCGAAGGCGACGCCTTACGCACCTACTGCCACTTCGGTACCGGCAACTATCACCCCGTCACCGCCAAGGTCTATACCGACCTCAGCCTGTTCACCGCCGATCCGGCGCTGGGCCGCGACGCCATGCGGGTGTTCAACTTCATCACCGGCTACGCCCGTCCGGACGTGATGGAAAAGCTCTACTTCTCGCCCGTCACGATGAAACAGGGCCTGTTGTTCCTCATCGATCAGGAAATCAGCAATGCCCGCGCCGGCAAACCCGCGCACATCTGGGCCAAGATGAATTCGCTGGTCGATCCGGTAATCATCCGCAAACTCTATCAGGCCTCGCAGGCCGGGGTTCAGATCGATCTGGTCATTCGCGGCATCTGCTGCCTGCGCCCCGGTGTTGCCGGTTATTCCGACAATATCCGCGTAAAATCCATCGTCGGGCGCTTCCTCGAACACACCCGCATAGTCTGCTTCGCCAACGGCCATGCGCTGCCGTCGGATCATGCGCGGGTCTTCATCTCCTCCGCCGACTGGATGAACCGCAACCTCGACCGCCGCGTCGAAGTGCTGGTGCCGATCGACAACCCGACCGTCCACCGTCAGGTGCTGGATCAGATCATGGTCGCCAATTTCAACGACGAAGCACAGTCGTGGAACCTGTCGACGGACGGCACCTATCACCGCTTCGACACCACCGGCCTCGACAAGCCCTTCTCGGCGCATGAATATTTCATGACAAACCCCTCCCTGTCGGGTAGAGGTCGCGGCGTCAAGGATCTCCCCCAAGCGTTCGATCATGTCGGTGCCCGTAAGTAATCCCAGCCCTTCCCCCGCCGCCCTGCCCGCTGCCTACTATACGGCGGTGATCGATATCGGCTCGAACTCGGTGCGTCTGGTTATCTACCGCATCGAAGGCCGCTCGATCTGGCCCGTCTATAACGAGAAGGTGCTGGCCGGTCTGGGGCGCGAACTGATGAAGACCGGGCGGCTGAACCCCGTCGGGTGCCGCGACACGCTGATCGCGCTGAAGCGCTTCCGCTTCATCGTCGATTCCTACCCGCTGACTCAGGTCCACACGGTCGCCACCGCCGCCATCCGCGAAGCCAGCGACGGCGCGACCATGGCCAGTATGATCGAAGAGCAGGCAGGCTTTAAAATCCGCGTCCTCAGCGGTGCCGAAGAGGCCCATTACGCGGCGCTGGGCGTCCTGTGCGGTCACGACGACGCCATCGGCGTGGTCGGCGACCTCGGGGGCTCCAGCCTTGAGCTGATCGACCTTCAGGGCGAAAACGCCTTCAAGGGGATCACCCTGCCTCTGGGGCCGTTCGCTCTGGGCGCACCCGCCCCGATCGATATCGACAGGACGCTTCAGCACGTCCGCGACATACTGATCCCGCACAAGGAACGGTTCCAGTTCTCGACCTTCCACGCCGTCGGCGGCGCGTGGCGCAACCTGGCTATCATCTGGATGCAGAAGGCCAACTATCCGCTTCAGATCGTTCAGCAGTTCGAACTGCCTGCCCGCGAAGCCCTCAATATCTGCCGCCTCATCGCCACCCAGTCGCCCACCTCGCTGGAACGCATCCGCGGCGTGACCAAGCGCCGGATGGAAAACCTCGCCTACGCCGCCCTTGTACTTCAGGCCCTGATCGAGGTGTTCGGCTTCGACACCATCAACTTCTCGGCCAATGGCGTGCGCGAAGGCATCCTGTTCGAGCACCTGCCCGATGAGTTGAAAAGCCGCGACCCGCTGATCGAAGGCTGCGCCGCTCTGGGGGCGCGTCAGGGCATCACCCACGACATCGGTCCGGCGCTGGCGCAATGGATACACGACTTCTACGCCAGCGCGACCGGCATCGACGTGCCCGATATGCGCCTGATCCGCGCGGCGTCAAAGCTGGCCGACATGGGCGCGCTTCTGCATCCCGACCACCGCGCCGACCTTGTCTGCGATCAGGTGCTGCGCGCGCCGATTCCGGGCCAGAACCACGAAGAGCGCGTCTTTCTGGCCTGCACGATGTTCACCCGCTATTCCGGCGATCCCTACACCAAGGAGCCGGTGCTGATCAGCCGCATTCTTGGGGCCGAAGGGCTCGACCGTGCCACGCAACTGGGGCTGGCCCTGCGGCTGGGCTGCGACCTGTCGGCCAAGTCGGCGGACCTGCTCAACCACGCCCACCTGACGCAGCAGGGCCGCGATCTGGTGCTTGAGGCCAAGACCGGCTGGGAAGACCTGCTGCTGGGCGAACAGACGAAAAAGCGCGCCAAATCATTGGCCAATGCGTTGAAGCTCACGTTGAAAATGGGAAGTTACTGACTCCCATGCCATCCGAAACGCATAAACCTCGCCAAACTGCGAACACGTGGATTGGCATAACTATTGTCGTTACCGGAATAGGCGCGTTCTTTGCCCATGGTTATTATTTTGACCTTTGGGGACACAAGCTTCAGTTCCGGTGGGCGTCGCTGGGATGGTTGAGCTGGGTCGCTCTGGTATCTTTTGGCTCAGGCTTTATGACTGGGGGCCTGAAAAGTGGTCTGAAATCAGCCGCAAGCGTAAGTGGATTGTTAGTTTTGGCCCTGATGATAGGTATCTTGGTCGAAAAATACGCCTGACTCCCTCCTCCCTACGCTTTAGCGTGGGGAGGTGGCATTTGAGCGATAGCGAAAATGACGGAGGGGGACGACACGGAAAAAGGCCGGGAACTCGATCCCCGGCCTTTTCTGATTTCAAGGGGCAATACGTGCGACTAACAAAGGCGTAATCCCCCTCCGTCTGCTCACTTCGTTCGCACCCACCTCCCCATCGCTGCGCGACAGGGAGGAGATTTGAGCCTTTCATCCTCCCCCGCTGCGCAGGGGAGGATGTTTTACCTTACTTACCCGCCGTCAGTTCCTTGACCAGCGCCGTGCGGCCATAGACCTTGTCCAGCGCTTCGAGGATGGCGGTCGAGGCCACGGTGACGGTGCGGTTGATCGTGCCGTCATAGTAATAGGCCCCGCCCAGCGAATGGATATTGCCGTCGAAGGCCGCACCCACAACCTCAGCCTTTGCGTTGATCACCGGCGAGCCGGAATTGCCGCCGATAATGTCGTTGGTCGACGAGAAGTTATAGACGGTGTTCGGGTTGATTTTTGTCTGAGCCGCCGCGAACTTCGGCGACAGTTCGAAAGGATCATTGCCCGTCGCACGATCATAGAGCCCGGCGAAATGGGTGAACGGCGTCACCGTCTGACCGCGATAGGTCCAGCCCGTCACCTTGCCGTAGGACAGGCGAAGCGAGAAGGTCGCGTCCGGATAGGTCGAGGTGCCATAGGCGTTGAAGCGGATTTTGGCGACCTTTTCGGCGGCGATACGCGTCGGGCCCGTGACCTTAGTCTCGTATTCCTTGCGCAGCTTAAGCGCCTCGTCGTCCAGCTTAAGGGCATACTGGATCATCGGATCGTCCGAGGCCTGAATGGCCGCCCAGCCACCGTCCCACAGGGCCTTGCGCACCTTCGCATCAGCCAGCCCGGTGCCATCGACCAGACGCTTCGACAGGCCCTCCGGCGACTCCTTGCCCAGCATCAGCTTGGTGATGGCGGAATCGGCCGTCAGATATTCGCGCGCCTTCAACATGTAGAACTCCAGACGGAGTTGCTCATGCGCCGGATGGATCTGCGACCCGTCGATCAGGCGCTTTTCCATGAGGGGCAGGCGCGAGTCGGCAAATTCCGGCAGGCGCTCCGCCGACGGTTTGGTGCGTTCCTTCGCCGCACGGACCAGCGTGCGCGCGTAAGAAAACAGGCTTGACGACGTCAGCGAGGTTTCGAGGAAATAGTTCGGCAGGTAAAGCTCGCGCGCCGTCGTCTGGATGGCGGCGATATCGGCCCACGGGTCACCGTAAGTTGCCTTATCCTGCGCCGACATACCGGCCTTCAGCGCCGCTTCCTCATCGCGCTTGGCCGCCATGACCTTCGGGTCCTGCAGGGCCAGTTGCTGGCCGTACCCGACCTTGAAACCGTTCTCGAGGCTGTTGAGCGGGTTGGTGGTGATGCGCTTGTTATCGGCGGATTGTTCGCTGAACTGGATCAGACGACCGCGCAGTTCCGAACGGATCAGTTGCTGCGTCGGGATCGACACGTCGCGCAGGGTCTCTAACTGCGATACGGTCAAAAGGCGGTTGGTCGTGCCGGGGTTACCGGCGACGAAAACCGGTTCGTTTTCCTTGGGGGCCGAGGTGGCGAACTTCATATAGGTCGGCGTCTTCACCGGCTGGCCGTTCTCATAAAGGCGCAGGAAGCCGGCATCGAGGTTGAAGCGCGGGAAGTTGAAATTGTCCGGATCGCCGCCGAAGAACCCGGCCTTGAATTCCGGATAGAAGACCAGACGCACATCGCTGTAGCGACGGTACTTATAGAGCTTGTACTGGCCACCCTGATAGAAGCCGATGACCTGACAGCGGATCGTCTTGTCGTCGCCGCAACCGGCCTTTTCCAGTTCGCCGGATTTCGCTTCCTGTGCCTTGACGAAGTCGGCACCGCTCAGCCCCTTGGTCGCCGCATTGATATCGGCGGTGACATCGGTGATGGTCAGCAGAATTTCGGCGGTCTGGCCCGGGCAGGTCTTTTCCTCTTCGCGCGTCGCGGTGAAGAAGCCGTCATTGACGTAGTCGTTCTGCGCCGAAGCGAGGTTCTGGGCGCAGGAAATGACGCAATGGGCGTTGGTCAGGACGAGGCCGTCCGGCGACACGACCGAGGCCGAACAGCCGGAAATACGCACCGCCGCGCCCTGCACCTTGTCCATCCACGCCTTGTCGAGCGTAACGCCA
>JASGGL010000149.1:0-7657 GCA_047605065.1 Asticcacaulis sp. | reverse complement strand
CCTCAGACCCTGCGCAAGGGGCTTGAGCTGTCGCGTAACGCCATGACCGTGCGTCTGGCCGACAAGGTGGGCATGAAGACCGTGGCGGCCAAGGTCGTGCAATACGGCGCGGTCGACAGCATGGAGCCCTATCTGTCGAACGCACTGGGCTCGACCGAAACCACGCCCTATCAGCTGACCGCCGCCTATTCGGCCTTCGTCAATGGTGGACGCCGTATCAAGCCGCACATGATCGAGATGGTGCAGGATTATCAGGGCAAGACCATCTACCGCGCCGATCAGCGCAAATGCCCGACCGGCTGCACCCGCGCCTTCGACGGCACGGAATCGCCGCGCCTGACGCCCGATGGGCAGCAGGTCATGGACCCCATCGTCGCCTATCAGATCAACTCCTTCCTTCAGGGCGTGGTCGAGCGCGGCACCGCGGTCAAGGCACAGGTGCTGGGCCGTCCCATCGGCGGCAAGACCGGCACGACCAACGAATACCGCTCGGCGTGGTTCGTGGGCTTCTCGCCCGATCTGGTGGCCGGGGTGTTCGTCGGCTATGACGACAACCGTTCGCTGGGCGAGTCCGAAACCGGGGGTTCGGCAGCCCTGCCGATCTTTATCGATTTCATGAGCGCAGCGCTGAAGGACAAGCCGGTCAAGGAATTCCGTAAGCCCAAGGACGCCGTCTTCGTGTCGATCCGTGGCCATGAGGAAGCCTTCCGCCCCGGCACCGAGCCCAAGCCGGTCGAGCGTGCGCCTGAGGCTGATGACGGCCCCAAGCCTTATAACGAGGTCTGGCGCGATGGCCTGACCGGGCAGCCCGCCGATCAGGTGCATCAGCCGCAGCCCGAGCAGCCGGCGAAGAAGAAAAAATACGTCGACGAGATCGAGGAAGAGGTTCTGTATTAAGAGCTCACCTCTTGCTATCCAACAGCCGGGCGGTTATTCCGCTCGGCTATTCTTTATTGCAAGGACATTGTAATGCGACTGGATGTTGAGGCTTCGGCCAGGGACATCGAGCAATCCATCGGATTGCTCAGGAGGCGTCTTTGACTGGGATGTCGCGCTTAGACGTCTCGACGAACTGAACGCGCGGGTCGAGGACCCGACGCTGTGGGATAAGCCCGAAGAGGCGCAGGCGGTGATGCGTGAGCGCACCAAGCTGTCGGGCGGGGTCGAGGCGGTCAACAGCCTGACCAAAGAGCTCAAGGACGCGCTCGACTACGCCGAACTGGCCGACATGGAAGGCGACGAGGAACTTCTCGAAGAAGCCCGCGCGCTGCTGAAAGGCCTCAAGGAACGCGGCGCACGCGCCGAGCTTGAGGCGCTTCTGTCCGGCGAAGCCGACGGCAACGACGCCTATGTGGAAATCAACTCCGGCGCGGGCGGCACGGAATCGTGCGACTGGGCGGGGATTTTGCTGCGCATGTATACGCGCTGGGCCACCCAGCACGGCATGACGGTTTCGGTCGAAGAAGAAACGGGCGGCGATCAGGCAGGCATCAAGTCGGCGACCATTCTGGTCAAGGGCACCAATGCCTATGGCTGGCTGAAGACCGAGGCCGGGGTGCACCGTCTGGTGCGCATTTCGCCGTTCGATTCCAACGCCCGTCGCCATACCTCGTTCGCCTCGGTGTGGGTCTATCCGGTGGTCGACGACACCATCGTCATCGACATCAATCCGGCGGACGTGCGCACCGACACCTACCGCGCGTCGGGTGCGGGCGGTCAGCACATCAACAAGACCGACTCGGCGGTGCGCCTGACGCACATTCCGACCGGCATCGCCGTCGCCTGTCAGGCGGGCCGTTCGCAGCACGCCAACCGCGACGAGGCGTGGAAGATGCTGCGCGCGCGCCTGTACGAGATGGAACTGCAAAAGCGCGAGGCGGCCAAGGCGGCGCTGGAAGAAACCAAGACCGATATCGGCTGGGGTCACCAGATCCGGTCCTATGTCCTCCAGCCGTATCAGATGGTCAAGGACCTGCGTACCGATGTGGAAACCTCGGACAGTCAGGGGGTTCTGGACGGCGATCTCGACGCCTTCATGGGAGCGTCTCTGGCCCAGCGGGTCGGTGCGACGCGCGACGGCGAAGATCAGTAAAGCCAAAAGCCGGGGCAGGGTGCTCCGGCTTTTTTATTGGCCATGAGGCTCAGCCAGTGTCCAAAGCCTGCCTCACATCTCCGGCTTGGCCTTGCGCTTGCGGCGGGGTTTGATCGTCTTGCCGAGGTGGCGGCTGTAGACCTGCGTGAATTCCGCGCCGAAGAAGAAGATCAGCGTCGAATAGTAGATCCACACCAGAAGCACGATCAGCGATCCCGCTGCGCCATAGGCCGAAGACAGGGCGCTCTGACCCAGATAGAGCCCGATCAGTTGCTTGCCGATGGTGAACAGCACGGCGGTGATCAGCGCGCCGACCCACACATCGCTCCATGAGATATGGGCGTCGGGCAGGATGCGGAAGGTCATGGCGAACAGGAAGGTCACCACGGCGTAGGACAGGACGATATTGAGCAGGCCCATGACCGGGGCGGGCACATAGGGCGAGATAAAGGCGCTGAAGGCGCTCAGGCCCGCCGACACCACCAGCGACACCAGCAGCAGGAAGCCGAT
The DNA here is from genome assembly GCA_047605065.1 of Asticcacaulis sp. GTDB lineage: Bacteria > Pseudomonadota > Alphaproteobacteria > Caulobacterales > Caulobacteraceae > Asticcacaulis. The sequence goes on along the minus strand of JASGGL010000149.1, from coordinate 5,055 downwards.
GCCGACGACCAGAGTGAAGGACAGCAACCGCTTCTTGATGAACCACGTCCAGTGTTTGCGATCCAGTTCGACGTTCCAGATGGCGTTCATGGCGTCCTGAAGCTGGGCGAAGAAGCCGGTGGCCGAAATAATAAGGGTGATGAGGCCGATCGCGGTGGCGATGGCCCCCTGATGCGGATTGAACGCGCCGCTCAGCATGGTCTGCACCGCTGCCGCGCCCTGATCGCCGATGAGGGTGCCCAGTTCGGTCATCAGGTAGCCGTTGACGGCGTCGCGCCCGAAGGCGATCCCGGCGATGCCGGTGACGATCAGCAGCAACGGCCCGATGGACAGGATGCTGTAGAAGGCCAGCGCCGCCCCCAGCCTTGGGGCGTTGTCCTCGTTCCATTCGGTCCAGGTTTCGATCAGCATCTGCCGCAGCAGTCTGAGGTCGAGCGGCGGGTGGCCGCTGGCGGGGGCATTTTCGGACGGGTCGGGTGCAGGGGCAGGCGTGGTCATGATGGGTTAGCCCAACAAAAAGCGCCGGAAAAGGTCAATCCCTTTTCGGGCCCTTTCCGGCGCGCTTCGCAAACTCTGTACGCGTTTCTTATTTCAGGTCTTACGTCTGGTCCTATTTCAGGTCCGAGAGCGCGCTGAGATCGTAGCTGTTCATCGCGGAGCCGTGCGACGACGTATCCGGCGCGGTGAAGCTGTTGGCGGTGTTGACGACGGCCACCGGAGCCGGGGTTTCGACGCGGCGGATTTGCTGGCAGCGGCCCTGGAAGTAGGCACCGATGTCGATCGACAGGTTTTCATGGCTGATGTCGCCTTCGACATAGGCCGAAGAGAAGAGCTTCACCGACTTACCGGCGATGGCACCGACCACGCGGCCGCGCACTTCGATGGTTTCGGCTTCGACATCGCCTTCGATATTGCCGGCTTCACCGACGATCAGGTGGGCGACCTTTACGTTGCCGCGGACATTGCCATCGACCTGAAGGTCGGCATTGCCGCTGATATTGCCTTCGATGGTCAGGTTGGCCGCCAGGCTCGACAGGCCGCCGCGCGCCACAGGCGCAGAAACCGGGGCCGAAGCGACGGGAGCGGCGACCGGGGTCGCGCCGGGGGTTTTCATATTGACCGTTGACATGTCCAGCGGCGGCGGGACGTTGGATTTGACCGGCGCGCGGGTAGCGTCGGCCTGAGGACGGACGGGTTTGCTAGTTTTGTTGAACATAGTCTCCAGCCTTTACGAAGCGCGCAGGATTTTGAGGACGGCCATTCAGCCACACCTCATAGTGAAGGTGAACCCCGGTGGAGCGGCCCGTCGAGCCCATCGCGCCCACCCTTTGTCCGACGGCGACGCGCTGACCGGAGCGCACGGCGAAGGATTGCATGTGGGCGTAACGGGTCTTGAAGCCGTTACCGTGATCGATTTCGACACAGTTGCCATAACCGTTGCGGACCCCGGAGAACGAAACGATGCCGGGGGCCGTGGCATGTATCGGTGTCAGGAAGGGACCTGCAAAATCAAGGCCATTGTGATTTTTAGGGCGGCGGGTGAACGGATCGAAGCGTACGCCGAAGCCGGAGGTCGTCCGCGTATTGACCGTCGGACGCGAAAACGGCAGGCCGCGCGAGGATTTTTCGAGGCCGCGCATGTCCGAAAGATTTAAGGCGGCGTTGCGGATACGCTCGGCAAAGCCTTGATCGACATCGAGAAATGCCGCCAGCTCCTTGGCGTCGCGCGATTCCAGAAGCGGCCCGCCCGTCGCGCCTGCATAGGATTGCGGGTTGAGACCGGCCAGACGGAAGGCCAGCCGCAGGCGCTCGGCGCGCGACTTGGCGAATGTCTCAGCCTTGGACACCATGCGTTCCTGTTCGGCACGCACGGCATAGATGCGTTCCACCGGGGGAAGGGTTTCGTCGATGCGGGCGGGATTGAGGGCCGTCGCCGCACCGGGCACGCCCTTGAAGTCCTGAAGGATATGGACCAGAGCGCCATGACGCTTTTCCACAGTCTGCGCCAGTTGTTCCAGAGAGCCTGACGAGGCTTCGCTCTGCTTCATCAGCACGTCGAGGCGGGCCTGACGGTCGGCAACCAGACGCTCGGACTGTGCGCGGGCCATCATGACCTGCTTATTGCCGCCCGCACCACCGGAAATAGCCATGAAAATGACCGCGCCTGTGCTCATGGCCAGCCAGGTCAGGCCGACCGTGGCCAGAACCGCCAGTCCGAATTGTTTACCTGTGCTGAGAATGTAACCCTGGGTTTCACCGCCGCTGCGGATGTAGAGGTGCCGCTCCGGAAAGGTTTGTTCCAGAGCATTCCTTAAGCGTTGAAAGCTTTTTTTAGGCATTACACCCGCGCCTCGCATAGGATTTTAATTATGGCTTAACCACTCCCGCTTTGGCAAGCGGTAATCGATTCGCGGATTGCTGCGTTGCGACATTTCTGCGAATACGTTTAAAAACAAAGAATTATACTTCCCTTTAAAAGGAAGCGTGTCCCGTTTTGAATGACTTTCCCGAGGCTGTTCAAGAAAAGTGCCGGATAACGCGGTTCTGTTATTTTTAACCTTGTCAATAGCTAAGCGCTGTGGGTGACCTATTTGCCGGTTTTGTCTTTGAGCGCCTGCAATACATCGGCGACGTGGCCCTTGATGCGGACCTTGCGCCATTCGGCCTGCACCACGCCGTCGGGATCGATCAGATAGGTGGAGCGGTCGGTGCCCATATAGGTGCGGCCGTACATGGATTTTTCGATCCACGCCTTAAGCGCGTCTATCAGGCCGGGCAGGCCGGGGGGCGTGTCCGACAACAGCACGGGCGTCAGGGCGTGTTTCGTTTTGAAGCGGTTGTGGCTTTTGAGGTCGTCCTTCGACAGGCCGATAAGCTGTGCGTTCAGGGCGGTGACATCGGGCATGGCGGCGGTGAAATCGAGCGCTTCCTGTGTGCAGGTCGGCGTATTGTCGGCGGGATAGAGGAAGAGGATGGTCCAGCGTCCTTTGAGGTCATCCTGCGTCCAGTTGCGGCCATCATCTCCGGGCAGGCTGAAGGCGGGCACGGCATAGGGAGTGAATTGTGACGCAACCGCGATTTTTTTTGCCATGACAATGCCTTCTGTTAAGCTTATGGGAAAGACGGGGGGATAGATTTCCCGTTATGTTTTGTTTTTTCCGGGTGCGCCCGGACCGCCGTTTCGGATCTTCGTGCATAGCCTGATCACCACGCTCAGACAACACTGGAGGCTCAGCCTTGCGGCGCTGTTCCTGTTGGGGGTAACGGCTTTTGGCGTGTGCCTGTCGCAGGGGCCGGTGCGCGTGGACGGCCTGCGCTTCCTGATCGTCGAACGCCTTGAGCGCACCATACCGGGTTCGAAGGCCAGTCTGGGGCATCTGGACCTCGTGTGGTTCCACGACGCCAATGCGCTGGGGCTGCGCTTCGAAGACCTGATGCTCAAGGATCGCCAGTCTCGCCCCATCGCCTCGGCGGCGCATCTGGAGGCGGCTCTGGCCATCGACAGCCTTCTGGGGCTGCATCTGGCACCGGCGCGCCTGACCGCCGATGATTTTTTCGTGGCCCTGTCGGCGTCGCCGGGCGGACGCTACGAACTGGGCTACGATGCCCACGGCAATCCCGAAGCCTTTGCCATAGAGCCTTTGTTCCACGATCTGACGGGCCGGGAAAAGCTGGGGCGGCCCATAAGCTTCACCCGGCAATTCGGACTGCGGAACGGCACGATCGTCTTCCGGCAGGTGGGGGCCGACCTGAAATGGCAGGCAAAGGTCAGCCGCATCGATTTTTCCAAGCGCAAGGATCGCCTCAGCACCCATCTGGGGCTGGACGTGACCACCAAAGGCCATACGGCGCGCCTTGTGCTGGATGGCGAGGCGCAGACCGGGCTCAAGACGGCGAAGCTGTCGGCGGAGATCAAAGATCTGGTGCCTTCGCAGATTTTCCCGTCGGTCGGCAGCACGCTGGCCCTGTCGCGGTTCCGCGCCGCCGTGAGCGGACGCGGGCAGCTCAGCTATTCGGCGCAGAAGGGGCTGGAAAGCGCCTTTGTCGATATTTCGGCGGGGCAGGGCCGCTATGATTTCGGGCGCTCAGGCCCCGATTTCGACGCGCTGTCCATCAAGGCCGACTACCTGCCGCAAAAGCGCACCGTGCGCTTTTCGTCGTTCAAGCTGAAATCCTTTTTCCTCGATACCGATCTGGCGGGCAGCGTCTACATCACCCCCGAAGAGGCGAAGACGGACCGCAAGATGGCGGTGCATTTCGATTTTACCGGGCCGCGCGTGTCGGGCAAGCTGGCAGACGACTTCCCGACCCAGACCCTGACCAATGTGCATTTCCGCGGGGCCTTCACGCCGGACCTGCATCAGCTGGATATCGTCTCGGGCAAGGCCCTGCTGGTCGACGCGCCCCTGACGACCAAAGGCAGGCTCTATACCGACGATAAGGGGCAGTTGGGGGCCGATCTGACGGCGCGCATCGACGGCGATTTCCGCAAAGAGGTGGTCTTCGCCTTCTGGCCGGAAAACCTGACGCCGATTACGCGCGCCGACCTGATCCGGCGCATTCAGGGCGGGGTCTATTCCGACGCCGATTTCGTGCTGAAAACCCCGCCGGGGCATTTCCGCGACGGGCAGTTGCGCAACGAAGACCTGAAACTGACCTTCCGCTTCCGTGATATGGGGCTGGTGGTCGATCATCGGATGCAGAACGCCACGGGGCTTTACGGCACAGGGCTGCTCGAAGGCGCGCGGTTCAACCTGACGCTCAATGGCGGGCGTCTGGTCGATGTGCCGCTGACCGGCGGCAGCGTCTCGGTGCCGCAATTCCACGCCCGCCGCGACCCGAATTCGAAGACCCATATCTGGATGACCGCCAAAAGCGGGGCGGCGGAGCTGATCGAGGCGATCGACCCGCTGACCGGCCACAGCCTGTCGAAGGAGGGGCTGACGCGCGACCGCCTGAGCGGTGACGCCGAGGCACGGCTCGATATCCGCTTCCCGACCTTCAAGGACCTGTCGCTGAAGACCCTCGACCTGACGTTCTCGGGCCAGATCCATA
>JASGGL010000148.1:0-7750 GCA_047605065.1 Asticcacaulis sp. | reverse complement strand
ATACGAAGGTGATGACGCCGTCGCGGCGGCTCTGGTCCTCATAGACGCGCCACTGCGTCCCCTGCGCCTCGAAATCGGCCAGATGGACATGCCCCTCGGTCGCGGCCTGTGCGGGCGGGACAAGCGAAGGCAGGACGCCCGCCTGCGCCGCGGCGGCAGCGCTCAGGCCTGCGGCCCCGGCAGCGGAACCCTGAAGGAAGGCGCGGCGATTGAAGCGAGGCGTCATCAGCGGGCTCCGACAATAGAAAGGCAATGAATACAAAAAGAAAGCGGCAAACCTTCACGCTTTGGGTTTGCCGCCTTGAGTGGACCCCAGGCCGGTAATCGGGGGAGAAACCCGGCCTGTGCGGGGAAGTTCATCCGGAAGATCATGAAACGCAGATACTGAAACGCGGTACTGGGAAGAAAAAGGGAGCGGGAGGCGGAGGCCCTCCCGCTCCGGAACTGATCATCAGAACTTTGCGGAGAAGCTGACGAACAGCATACGGCCCAGAGCGTCGTAGACGCCCGGATAGGTGTTGCCGTTGCCGTTTTCGGTAAGCAGGGCGTCGTACATGTACGGCGGCGTCTTATCGAGAACGTTGTTGATACCGACGCGGGCCACGACATCCTTGGTAACGTCGAAGGTGGCGGCCAGATCGATATAGTTGAAGGCGGGGATTTCGCCGTCGATGGTCGACTTGGTGCCGGTCAGGAAGGCCTTGCCGGTATTGGAGGCCAGCTTGACTTCACCGATATGACGCCAGTTGAGCGACACATTGGCCGGCAGGTAGGTCTTGGTCCACGGCGTCTTCCACGTGGCGCGGAAGCTGTGACGCCATTCCGGGGTCGGCTGACCGCAGACCGGGCCGAACAGGCCCTTACAGTCGTAGGAACCGCCGTTCGGGATGGCTTCGGTTTCCAGCGAGTCGAGCAGCGTGCCCGTCAGGTTGAAGTTGACCGAGCCGTAGGCCTTCTTGAAGACGTCTTCCAGCTGAAGCGTGTAGTTGGCGTTGATGTCCCAGCCCTTGGTTTGCAGATAGCCGGTGTTGACATTGGTACCCACGACATAGCCGCCATCAGCGCCCGCGCCGAAGATCGCGCCGGTCAGCGGATCACGGTGGATCAGGTTACAGAAGACGGGGTTGCCGGTTTGAACGCACTGCGACAGGGCGACCGTCGGGCTGATCGTACCGATATAGTCTTCGATACGGATCTTGAAGTAGTCGAGGCTGACCGACAGGCCCGGAACGAAACGCGGCGTGAAGACGATGCCATAGGTATCGGTCTTGCCCGTTTCCGGGTTCAGGTTGGGGTTGCCGCCGCCCTGACGGGTACAGAAGGTCGCCGGACAATCCGGGATGGTCTTGTTATTGTACTGAGCCGCCGTGACGCCGGTACGCAGACACTGATCGAGCGTGGCACCGCTCTGGGCGATACCGTTCTGCGAGCAGGGGTCGGTCGCCGAGATGTTACCGTAGGACTGAGCCGCGAACAGCTCGCTGGCGTTCGGTACGCGCATGGCCTTGTTATGGCTGACGCGCAGCAGGACGTCCGGCGTCGGCTGATAGCGCAGTTCCAGCTTATAGGTTTCCGCGTCCTTTTCGCCTTCCGGGTTCTTGGTCGACGACACCTTGATGGTCGAGGTGCGGTAACCGGCAGCAACCGACAGCGAGTAGATGAAGGGCTTGTCCTGAACGATCGGGGCTTCCAGTTCGCTGAACAGTTCGTTCACCTCGATCACGCCGTCCGAATTGACCGAACCGGCGGCCAGCTGCACTTCGTCGAAGCGCGTCGCCGTCGATTCTTCGCGGTGTTCGGCACCCAGAACCACGGCCAGACCGTCCGAAGCCCACGGCGAGGTCACGCCGTACTTGCCCAGATCGCCGCTGATGTAACCCGACAGGACCTTGAGATCCTGATCGTTGGCGGTGAAGGTCGGCGAGTAGATGAAGGCGTAAGCTTCTTTCGAAGGACCGGCCGAGCTGAAGACGTCGATCGGCTTACAACCGCCGGAGGTGTCCTTACAGACGATCTGACCGTTGACGGTGACCGCCTGAAGCGCCTGAGCCGCCTTGTTCTGGTTGATGTCGTTCTGATAGTTCGAACGGGTACGCGACGAGGTGTAGATGTAGCTCACATCGTACTTGAAGGCGTCGTTGAAATCACCACGCAGGCCGAAGGTGGCGCGGTAATCGGTGTGACGCATGTCGTTACGGCGCGGTTCGCCGCCGACGCCGCGCAGGGCGACCCAGGTGGTGGCGTTGCCGCTGGAGCTGCCGTTACACAGGATGCTGCGCTGTTGCGTGCTCAGGAAGGGGTTGTCGCAGTTGACCGTGAAAGCCCGGCCGGTCCAGATGCCCGACGGGGCGACCTGCGAGAAGGAGTGGTCTTCCATGAACATGAAGCTGCCGTAAGCCTGCATGTGCTCGGTGACATTGTAGTTGAACAGCGTACCTGCGGTGTAACGCTCGCTGTCGCGCTGGATATAGTTGTCCGGCGAATAGTTGTAGTAGAAGTCCGCGCCGTCCGTGACCCAGGTCTTGGAACCGTCCATGGCGTTGGCGTAGGTGACGCCCGACGTGTTGGTGTTGACCGCCGTGCCGCCGGTCGCCGTATAGGTCAGCGGACGGAACGAGCCGTAGGCGTGGGTGGCCGAGCCGCCGCAGCTATAGGCCGTGCCCGAAGGCGCGACCGAAGCGGCCGGATAGTTGATGGCGCAGTTCGAATAGTCGTACTGGTCCTGACGCACCGGGTCCATCTTGCGGTAGCCGAAATAACCCGCAATATTGCCCTTGCCCTCATCCAGATTGGCACCGGCAGCGATGTTGAAGTCGAACTTCTTACCGGTCCACACGTTTTCCGGGGCCAGCTTGAAATTCTTGGCCGACTGGATCTGACGCAGGTAGCCTTCGGAGTTCTTGTGGTTGAAGATGCTGTACTGCGCATTCATGCGCACGCCGTTGAGGTTCTTCAGAAGGATGAAGTTGACGACGCCCGACATGGCGTCCGAACCGTAGACCGAAGAGGCCCCGCCGGTCAGGACGTCGGTGCGTTCCACCAGCGCCGAAGGAATGAAGTTGAGGTCGATGGCCTGCGTCGGCAGGAAGCGCTGACCGTCGATCAGCACCAGGCTGCGCCCGCCGCCGAGGCTGCGCAGGTTCACCGTGGCGCGGCCATCCGAACCGTTCGAGCCGTTTTCGTTCGCGGCGGCTTCGACCTGAGGCAGCTTGGCGAGGAAGGATTCCACATTGACCGCGCCCTGAAGCGAGGCTTCCTGCGCGTCGACCGTGGTGATCGGCGAGGCGCTTTTAAGGTTGGGGCGGCGGATACGGGTACCCGTGACCACCACCTCCTGCACTTCCGAGGCCCCGTCTTCCTGGGCCATCGCTGGCATGGCCATCCATCCGGCGAAAATCGCCGAGGCCGCCACGCTGCTCATAATCAGGCTACGCGTCGTTCGTAATGTCATCTCGATCCCCTTATGACTACACGGACGCACGGCGTTACAAATCTGCCGCGTCGTCGAAATAATTCTGACAAAAATGAGCTAAACACCGTCCGGGGGCATCGTCAATTATAAATTATACGATTTGTAGCGATAAAGTATACGATTTACGAAGTGCGGCTTTTTTGCCATTCTTTCCACAGCCCAGTCATGCGTAAGGTCCGCTTTATGGATATGCCCGCCACACCCACGATAGCCCAATACGAAGGCGCTGATTTCACTCAGTTTTCAGAAGTGATCCGGGTGCGCCGGGAACCCGCCTTACTGAAAGGTGTCGTGGCGCACTGGGCCTCCGTCAAAGCCGCGCAGACGTCCGATGAAGCCCTCGCCAGCTATCTGAGTGGACACGATACGGGCGAAACCGCCGGGGTCTATGTCGCTCCGGCGCGCGTGAAGGGCCTGTTTTTTTACGGATTCGACACCCATGACACCAATTTCAGCCATGGGCCCGCCACACTGGCCGAAGTGCTGAGCCGCCTACTGGCCGAACGCTCAAAGGCCGAACCCATGGCCATCAGCCTGCAATCGACGCCGGTGGCGCGGCTTATGCCCGGGTTCGGCGAAGAGAACCGCCTCGACCTCCTGCCCGATGTGCCGCCGCGCATCTGGGTCGGCAATGCCGTGGTCACGCGGACCCATTACGACCTCAATGACAATATCGCCTGCGTGGTGGCCGGACGGCGGCGCTTTTCACTGTTCCCGCCGGAGCAGACGCCGAACCTCTATCCCGGTCCCTATGAACGCACCATAGGCGGCGTCCCGGTCAGCATGGTCGATCCGGATGCGCCCGATCTGACGCGCTATCCGCGCTTTGCCGAGGCGCAGAAGGCCCGCATCGATGTCGAGCTTGAACCCGGCGACGCCCTCTATATCCCCTATGGCTGGTGGCATCAGGTCCGTTCACTGTCGCCGTTCAACGTGCTGGTCAACTACTGGTGGGATGCCGCCGCACAGGCCGATGCCGCGCCTTCGGAGGCGTTCCTGCACGCCATCCTCGCTATCCGCGACCTGCCCGAACACGAACGCGGCGTCTGGCGCAACCTGTTCAGCCACTATGTCTTCGGTGACAATGGCGATCCGGTGGCCCACCTCAGCGCGCGCGATAAGGGGCTATACGGACCGCTGGATGCAGGGCTGCGCCGAAGACTGAAGCGTCAGTTGCAAAAGGCGCTCGAAGACAAGCCTAAGCCGTAAGCGCCAGAATATCCTGATAGAGTTTAGCCGGGATGGTCACGCTGCCCGCCGCATAGGTCCGTTTACGCGCCTCATAGCGGCGCTGAGACGGCAGGCGCGCGCCCTGCCCCACAATGGCGTCGAACAGGGCTTCGGCACGACCGGCATGATGGGCATAAGACCCGCCCATGAAGGTTTCCGGATCGATGGCCAGCACCAGCTCGCCGTGATAGGGCGTGGCCCCCTGCCCGGCATCGTAGGCATAGGATTCCAGACTGAGGAAATCGCCGATCAGCGGCCCGGCCATCAGTTCGATCATCGCCGACAGGGCCGAGCCCTTATGCCCGCCAAAGGTCAGCATGGCTCCGTCCATTCCCGCCTGAGCGTCGGTCGTCGGATTGCCGTCGCTATCGACCGCCCAGCCTTCGGGGATGGGCTTACCCGCACGACGGTGCAGTTCGATCTCGCCACGCGCCGCCGCCGAAGTCGCAAAATCGAAGACGAACGGCGCCTGCTCCGGTCGCGGCCAGGCGAAGGCCAGCGGATTGGTGCCGAACACGCCCTTCGTGCCGCCGTGAGGCGCCACCCACGCATGGCTGGGCGTCATGGCCAGCCCGACCAGACCGGCCGCGGCAATGGCTTCAACCTCGGGCCACAGGGCCGAGAAGTGATAGCAGTGCGTGATAGCCAGAGCGGCAATCCCCTGCGTGCGCGCCTTTTCCGCCAGAAGCGGCAGCCCGCGCTCGAACGCCAGCAGGGAATAGGCCCCCTGCGCATCCGCCCGGACCAGACCGGGGGCCGCATCCGTCACCATCGGCTCGGCATTGGTCACCTTGCCGGCGCGCCGCGTCGCCACGCAGACCAGCAGGCGATAAAGCCCGTGCGAATGGCACTCGTCCTTCTGGCAAGCGCCGATCGTGCGGGTGATCGCTTCGGCATGGTCTTGCGAAAAGCCATTGCCGGTCAGGGTCCGCAGGCTCAAGGTCCACATGTCCGGCAGGCTGAGGGTAACGGTGTCGCTCATCTTATCCCGGCGTTTTCGGCAGGGTGTCGGCCTGCGTGTTCCAGTCGGGCGTCTGTTCGCCCTGAAGGTGACGAATGAAGAAGTCGTACTGACGGCGCAGACCGTAATTGACGTCGCCCGTGGTACGCAAGGCCCCGTGGCCGTCGTTCGGGGCGACGATCAGGTCGAACTCCTTACGCGACTTGATCAGGGCGTTGACCACCTGCATGGTCGAGGCCGGATCGACATTCATATCGAGCTCGCCGACCACCAGCAGCACATGCCCTTTGAGCTTATAGGCATTATCGACCCCGGACGAGCGCGCATAGCTTTCGTCCAGAGGCCAGCCCATCCACGCCTCGTTCCAGCCGATCTTGTCCATGCGGTTGTCGTAGCACCCGGCATAGGCGACCCCCGCCTTATAGAAGTCGGGATATTCCTCCAGCGCGCTCAGCGTGTTCTGACCGCCCGCCGACCCGCCATAGATGCCGACGCGGCTGATGTCGTAAGACCCGTACTTCGCGGCCACCGCCTTATGCCAGACGATGCGGTCGGGGAAGCCCGCGTCCTGAAGGTTCTTCCACGCGACGTCATGGAAGGCCTTGGAGCGGTTCTGCGTCCCCATGCCGTCGATCTGCACGACGATGAAGCCCATATCGGCCAGCGACTGCATGCCGATCACCTTGTCGCCGCTGGAGTGCGGGCCGAAGGGCCAGAAGGTCTTGGGGACAAAGGACGAGTGCGGACCGGCATAGATGTTTTCGATGACCGGGTATTTCTTGTTCGGATCGAAGTTCGTCGGGCGCACGATAACGCCCCAGATGTCGGTCTTGCCGTCGCGGCCCTTGGCGGTGAACACTTCCGGCGGTTTGAAACCGGCGGCGGTCAGGCGCGAAATCTCACCCTTTTCGACCGTGGAGACGAGGCTGTTGTCCGAGACGCGGCGCAACTCCATCACGTTCGGCATGTCCACGCGCGAATAGGTGTCGGTGTAGAACTGCATGTCGGTCGAGAAGGCGACATCGTGGAAGGCCGGTGCCGAGGTCAGCGGCGTGAGGTTCTTGCCGTCGAAATCGACACGGTAATAGTGCTGGAAGTACGGGTCTTCGTTGGACCGCATACCATTGGCGGCAAAATAGATCTGACGCTTCTTTTCATCGACCTTGAGCACCTGACGCACCACGTACTGGCCTTTGGTGATCTGGGTCTTCACCTTGCCGGTCGTGGCGTCGTAAAGATAGAGATGGTTCCAGCCGTCGCGCTCCGACATCCAGATCAGCTCACGGCCTTCGCCGCCGACATCATAGCTGTAACGGCGACCATACGAATTGATGAAGGTCTCGGAAGTGTCTTCGGCCACCACGCGCGCCTTGCCCGTCGCGGCATCGGCTTCGATCAGACGATAGACCTGATGGCCGCGCTGATCGTATTCGAAGCGCACGCCCTTGCTGTCCTTGCGCCAGCTCAGGTCGCGCAGACGCAGCGGATTGGCGAACAGATCATAAGGAATGTGGGTCTGCTTTTTCGTCGCCACATCGAACAGGACGGGACGATCGATATCGATGGCATCGCCCGGCTTCGGATAGAGCTGGATATCGACCTTCGGCTGGACCTGATCCTTCGGCGAGGAAATCACCCGCACCACCTCGCGGCGGAAGCCCGGCTGAACGCGCAGGGCGACGATTTTCTGGGAATCCGGCGACCACTGGATCGATTCCGGATCGTAGAACAGGCCTTCGGAACCGTCGGTGGACAGGCGGATCGTCTCACCACCGGCCTTGGGTTTAATGGCGATGTTGAAGTTGTCGACAAAGGCCAGCCACTTGCCGTCCGGCGACAGCTTCGGCGTATTGTCGGCGGGTGTCTTCAGGTCGCGCACCACGCCGGAAAAACCCCGCCCCTGACGGTTGCGCACGGCCTTTTCGCAGGTGTAGCCGACAAGGTCGCAGTTCCACATGGCCTCGTCCCAGCGGATGGCCACCTTGCGGCCCCCATCGCTGAAATTCGTCATCGAAAACGGCTGGGTGAACGGCAGGGTCAAACCGCCAAAGTCCGTCCCCGCCGCGGCGTTGAAGGCCTTCGCCAGC
>JASGGL010000147.1:0-7818 GCA_047605065.1 Asticcacaulis sp. | reverse complement strand
TCGGCAATCTGATCGTGCCCATGTTCGTGATGGGAGCGGCGATGAGCACCTTCTTTACCTCGATGATCACCGTGTCCTTCCGCGACGTGGCCCCGCATCAGATGCCCGCTGCGTCGGGTCTGTCGAACTTCGCCCGTATTACTGCGGGTTCGTTCGCCGCTTCTCTGGCGACGACGCTGTGGGACAATTACGAAACCCACGCTCAGGGCAATATCGCCAGTGCTATGTCAGGGCATTCCGGTGGCGGTGGTGGCGTAGAGCAGGCCGTACATCAACTGATGCAGATGGGCATGTCTCAGGCGCAGGCCGTGGCGGCCATCACCCGTCAGGTGACCCAGCAGGCCTATCTGCTGGCGACGGTCGACATCTTCCGTATTTCGTCGATCATCATCGTCTGCCTGATCCCGCTGATCTGGTTGAGCCGCAGGGCGATGGCCAACGGCGCGGTTCACGCGGCGGATTAATCGCCACTTGTAGGTCACGCATAAAAAAAGCCCGGTCGATTGACCGGGCTTTTTTCTTAGCGCGTGCTCAGCCTTAGAGGCCGCCGGGCTTACAGTCCTTTTTCAGGAAGTCGTCGACCATGGTCAGCAGCTTGGCCGCATGATCGGGGCTCCACAGGCTCGACTCGTGGCCCATGTCCTTGAACGACACGTACTGTGCCTTCTTCTTGGCGGCGATCAGCGTGTCGTAGAACTCCTTCGATTCCCCCGGCAGTACGTTGGTGTCGCGGTCGCCGTGGTAGATCAGGATAGGGATGCTGGCCTTATCGACATTGCCCTTGGCGTCCAGACCGCCGACGAAGGGTCGCTGGAATTCGCGCTGGAAGCGGTTGACGTCGTTGCGGTCCTGCATCGACTTGGGCGAGGACGGTCCGGCACCCGAAATCGCGCACTGATAGATCGGGTTCGGACGGACGATCGCGGCCATGGCCGAGTAGCCGCCGAAGGAGTAGCCGTGCATGGCCAGACGGTTGCGGTCGGCAACGCCCTGCTTGACCATACCCAGAGCGACGTCATCCATGTCGTCCGACATTTCCTGACCCCACTTGCGGTCACCGGCGCTCCATTGCGACAGGCCCCAGCCGTCCGAACCGCGGTACTGCGGCATAGCCACAGCGTAGCCGCGCGCCACGAAATACTGCGCCCACGGCGTGATGACGTTCCAGTCGAGATAGTCACGCGCCCACGGGCCGCCGTGCGGGATGATCAGGGTCGGGTAGGGGCCTTTGCCGTACTTTTCGACGTTCGGCTTATAGACGAAGGCCGGGATCGGGCGTCCGTCACGGGCGGTGAACTGTTCCAGTTCGCCCGCGCCCAGCAGGGATGTGTTCAGCCACGGACGCTCACCGCCGATGCCGCGAATGCCGACGCCTTCGATATAGAGATAGTATTCCGAAGGCGTAGACGGACCCGACTTCTTGATGATCAGGGTCTTATAGTCCTGACTCCAGTCAACGAGCGAGACGCCCGGACCATCGAACAGGCGCAGCTTGATCGGCTTGTTGGTCGCCAGATCGGTCCAGTCGACCGTCTTGGTCTTGATGCCCAGCGCATCGCCGATCATCTGCATCGTCTTTTCGAGGCCTTCGTCGACGTAATAATACATCGGCCGGTCGGCCTGATACGAGAAGGCCACCACATCGCCGGTGCGCGGGTCGACCTGTGCGCCGCCTGCGTCGAAGGCAGGATGCTCGAAGGCCACTTCACCATATTCCTTGGTGCGGACATCGAAATTATAGATGGCCGTATGATCTTTGCCGCGGCGTGCCGAGACGAGGATGATGTGCGGGTCCTTGGTCAGGGCGGCGATGGACGGAAGCTCGCGGTCCTTGAAGTAGGCGCGATAAATTTCTTCCCATTGACCGGTGTCCGGGTTCTTGAACTTCTGAACCGAATAGGCCTTGCCATCCGCGAACTCGATCAGGTTCTTGGCGCGCAACTCCCCTTTCAGGTCGTACATCAGGCCGCCGTCCTTATCACCGATACGCTCCTGCAGGACGTATTTGCCGGTCATCAGGTTCGACTTGTAGATTTCACCGTCGTCACCGGCGACCAGAATGTTTTCCGGGTCGTTCGGCAGGCTGTTGACGACGCGGGCGCTGCTCATGGCGCGGCTCAGCTCTTCCATTTCGGTCTTGGCGCGGCGTTCGGGAGCGCCCTTCAGCCACTTGGAGCCGTTCAGGTCGGTGAATTCGGTCTTGAAAATAAAGCTGCGGTTCGTGCCGTAGTCGAGCAACTGACGCATTGTTACAGCCATGCGACCGTTTTTGACGAAGCTGACACTCATGAAACGCATGCGCGGATCGATGCCGATGCCGGTCGGCTTGGTCAGGTCGTCGGTAGCCCAGACGGTGATGACCGCCGTCTTGCCGTCCTGAGACGTGATGGCGGCCATGTGCTTGCCGTCGGGCGACAGGGTCAGGCTGCTCATGGCCGGCAGGCGGCCGAAGTCTTCGGCAGAGGGAATCGCTGACTGTGTCTGGGCCTGAGCAATAGCCGGCAGCAGCACGGACGGTGCCAGAGTTCCGGCCGTCAGGGCAATGGCAGTGGCCAGAGCCCGGTATGACGGCGCGAAGGAAGAAAATATAGCCATGAAACGCTCCCGAATAGAACAATAAAGGCCCGAAAAGGCAATAAAGGCAAGGGCGTGCGGAAGCGGTTTGAATTAAGGCCCCCGGCGCCGTTTGTTGCACCGGTAATCACCATATGACGCAAATGCGACCGCAGACAATATGGCATTTACGGGTCGCTGACATATTATGCGCCCCAATAACTGAGTTATTTTTGCCACTTCGTAATGGGTCAAAGGTTTGCACTGGCCATATTTTGCGTTGCAATATTTTTATGGAAAATATTTTTTCTTTTAAAAAGCAGATATTTAAAATTCCAAACTCGGCCTTGTGTTACGTCTTTTTAATGCATTTTGTCGGTTTCGTTGCGAGTGCGTGTTAAATTTGTGACAGGTTTGGAGCTTATCGTATTTCCGCCACAATTGAATTTGTGGTTTTTTGTTAGTTGAATATAAAACTATGTAGCGGAATGGTTCTCCCAGAAACGTTTGCTTTCTGAAACGAACTGCAATCAAGGCGCAGCCGGCATAGCCGGTGGGGATAATGTGGCGCCGGTGGGTTTATTTTTTACCGGAGGGTATCTTGAAACGAGAAAAGTTATTGCTCGCTTCGACCATGTTCATGGGCTTAGCGACCTTCGCAATGTCGGCCAACGCTCAGGAAGCGAAGACCGACAAAGAGAAGGAAGCCGCTGAAGCCAAGCAGGCAGCTGCGCAGGAAGAAGTTCAGGAAGTCGTCGTCACCGGCTCGCGTCTGCGTCGCGCCGAGTTCACGTCGGCCTCGCCGGTTCAGATCATCACGTCCGAGCGTTCGACGCTGGTCGGTCTGTCGGATACCACGAAGGTTCTGCAGGGTTCGACCATCGCCGCTACGGCGTCGCAGATCGACAACTCCTACACCGGCTTCCTCGTCACCGGCGGTCCGGGCTCGAACACCATCTCGCTGCGCGGCCTCGGTTCCAACCGTACGCTGGTGCTGCTCAACGGTCGTCGCGTTGGTCCCGCTGGCGTCAGCGGCCGCGTCGGCCCTGCGGATCTGAACACGATCCCGAACTCGGTTGTTGACCGTACTGAAATCCTGACCGACGGCGCGTCGTCGATCTACGGCTCGGACGCCATCGCCGGCGTTGTCAACGTCATCACCAAGAAGAACTACTCGGGCGGCAACGCCAACGTGTTCTTCTCGATCCCGGAAGAAAGCGGCGGCGAAACCCGCAACTTCAACATCTCGCAAGGCTTCACCACGGACCGCTTCTACGGCGCGTTCGCGGCTGACTACTACAAGCAAAACGCCCTGCGCTATAGCGACCGTGACGATTTCGCCTGTCCGCAGGACCGTTTCACGGACGCCAACACCGGCGCTCGCCTCGACCTGACCTATCCGGACGGCAGCTACAAGTGTACGCTGGGCTTCTTCTCGGGCGCCATGACGGCCACCGCTTCGGGCCGTCGTTACGTCTATAAGGACGGCGCTGTCGCTGGCGGCGGTTACGCGGCGGACGATCTGGCCGGTCTGCACCGCGTCAACGCGACCTACACCCTGGCGGCTAACGGTGCCAACTGGCTCTCGATGACCCGTGCGTCGCGCGCTGAGAACCCGACCGAAGACGCGCGCTGGCTGTCCAAGACGCTCATCTCGCCGGTTACCCGCAAGTCGATCAGCTTCTTCGGTGGCTACGATCTGACCGGCAACACCGAGATGTACTTCGAGTACCAGTTCAACAACCGTACCTCGGTTCAGGAAAGCTGGCGTCAGCTGTTCCCGACCGTTGCGATCGGTAACCCGAACAACGTGTTCCGCACCGGCAACCCGAACGGCTACCCGGCCTCGGCGGTTCAGCCGGTCATCATCATCCCGTACAACTCGGATCAGGACATCAACTACCGCCGCGCCGTCGTCGGTATCAAGGGTATCCTGCCGGACTTCGGTACGCTGAAGAACTGGACCTGGGACGTTTACGCCCAGTCGTCGCACTCGGTTGGTTACTACGGCATCGACACCGTCTATAACGACCGCGTTCTGGCCACTTCGGCTTACGCCACGGCCTGTAACACGGCGGTTCTGATCTCGACGACGACCTGCCCGACCGGTGGTATTGCCTGGACCTCGAAGAGCGTCCTGTCCGGCAACTTCTCGCAGGCGGAAAAGGACTACCTGTTCTTCCACGAAGTGGGTAAGACCTCCTATCGTCAGTATTACGCCGAAGCCGACTTCTCCGGTGACCTGTTCGAACTCCCCGCCGGCACCGTCGGTGGTACCTTCGGCTTCATGTACCGCAAGGAATCGATCAACGACAATCCGGGTGCCGAAGCTCAACGCGGCAACTACTGGGGTCTGTCGACGGCCGTTGTCACCAAGGGTGACGACACCATCAAGGAAGCCTTCTACGAACTGGGTATCCCGGTCCTGAAGGGCCTGCCGCTGGTTGACAGCCTGACGGTTGGCATCTCCGGCCGTTACTCGGACTACGAGTCCTACGGTTCGAGCGACACTTATAAGGTCTCGGCCAACTGGGTTATCAACAGCGCCTGGCGTCTGCGCGCTTCGCAAGGCAACTCGTTCCGCGCTCCCGCGCTGTACGAACTGTACCTCGGCGACCTGCTCAGCTTCTCGGCTCAGACGGCGGTCGACCCCTGCTATCAGTGGGGCACCAAGACCGACGCCGCTCTGCGCGCCAACTGTGCGGCTCAGGGCATCCCTGAAACCTATACCTCGTCCAACCCGTCGACCGGTACGGGCTACTCCTCCGCTTCGGTCTATGCCGGCGGTGGCGCAGGTATCCTGCAGGCTGAAACCTCCGACAACCGTACGATCGGCCTGATCTTCACGCCGTCCTCGGTCAAGCTTCAGGTGGCTGTCGACTTCTTCGAAACGAAGATCAACAATCAGGTGGCTCAGTTCGGCGCGGGTAACATCGTCAGCGCCTGCTACACCTCGCCGAACCTGTCCTCGCCGTTCTGTTCGCTGGTCAAGCGCGACCTGACCCCGGGCAGCTCGACGATCTACATGATCCAGACGATTGACAACAACTACGTCAACATCGCTGAGCAGTTCATGCGCGGCTTCGACCTGAAGATCTATTACGATCACACCTTCGGGCCGGTTAAGATGCGTATCGAGAACCAGGCTTCGTTCATTCGTAAGTGGACGACGATCCTGCTTCCGGGCGCGGCACCTCAGGACAACCTGTCCTTCGGCGTCGGCGCACCTGAGTTCGTGTCGAACAACAACATCCGCTTCGACTACAAGACCTATACCTTCAACTGGAACACCTCCATGGTTGGTAAGTCTTCGATGCGCGAATGGTACGGCACGGATTGCTACTCGGGTGCCCTGCTGGGTTACACCGCGGCAAACTACTGCTACGACATGAACACCGAGTTCTATGCAAACCACTCGATGAGCCTG
Organism: Asticcacaulis sp.; assembly: GCA_047605065.1. GTDB lineage: Bacteria > Pseudomonadota > Alphaproteobacteria > Caulobacterales > Caulobacteraceae > Asticcacaulis. The sequence continues at coordinate 1,838 of JASGGL010000147.1, read as the reverse complement.
CGTAAGCGCTTCGACAAGTGGTCGGTCACGGCTGCGATCCGCAACATCACCAACGAGTCCGCTCCGGCCATCACGTCCGGCACCGCGACCCGCGTTGGTAACTCGGCTCTGACCAGCCAGTACGACTTCCTGGGCCGTACGTTCACCCTGAACGTTTCGCGCTCCTGGTAACCGTCTGACGCAACCTTCGGGTTGTTTCACGAAGGCCCCCGGCTTCACGGCCGGGGGTTTTTGTTTGCGCGATGCCGGTCTTTTCCCTAGGTTCAAACGCAAAGGGGAAGCGCCGTGAACGGCTATATTCTGTTACTGGCTGCGGTCCTGTATGTGGCGGGGCTGTTTCTTGTGGGTGCCTGGGCCGAGCGGCAGGCACGACTAAGCCATGGGCGTCCGCCGTTTCGTCTGGCGGCCTATGCCCTGTCGCTGGCGGTCTATTGCACCAGCTGGACCTTTTTCGGCGCGGTCGGTTCGGCGGCGGGGCAGGGCTGGAGCTTCATTCCTATCTATATCGGGCCGATACTGGTCTGGCTCTTTGCCGCCGGTTTCTTAAGCCGCCTGATCGGAGCGGTGCAGTCCGAAGGGGCCACCTCGATTTCCGATTTCATCGGCGCGCGTTTTGGCAAAAGCCGGGGCGTGGCGGCTTTGGTCACGCTTCTGGCCCTGTTCGGCACGGTGCCCTATCTGGCCTTGCAGTTGCGTTCGGTCGGAACCAGCTTTGCGGCGGTAGCCGGTGGTGACAATGTCCTGCCCATGACCCTGACGGCGCTGGCGCTGGGCCTGTTCGCCATCCTGTTCGGCACCCGGCACTATGTGGCCTCCAGCCGTAACGAAGGCGTCTTTTACGTCGTGGCGGCGGAGTCTCTGGTCAAGCTGGTGGCGCTGGTGGCCGTGGCGGGCTTTGCCATTCTGGCCTGGCTGAATGCCCCGCAGGAGGTTCGCACGGCGGGCTGGGAGCGGTTTTCGGTCAATTTCGAACTGTCCCAGATCGATTTCGGCTTCGTGATCATTACCCTCTTATCGATGGCGGCGGTCATCAGCCTGCCGCGTCAGTTCTATACGGGCGTCATCGGCGCGAATCGCCCCGAAGACGCACAAAGGGCGCGGTGGCCCTTTGCGGTCTATCTGCTGATTACGCTGCTGATGGTGCCGCCGATCACCCTGGCGGGGCTGAGCCTTCTGGGGCCGGGGGTGCCGCACGATCTTTTCGTCCTCAGCCTGCCCTATGCCTCAGGCTGGCATGGCCTGACGCTGCTGGTCTTCATCGGCGGGTTTTCGGCGGCGACCGGCATGGCGCTGGTCGAAACCATCGCCCTGTCCACCATGATTTCCAACGATCTGATTGCGCCGTTCCTGCTGCGCCACCGCCGGACATCGGACACCAGCGATTTCGGTCTGGTCATGTTGTGGGTCCGGCGGATTTCGATCGGCGTGATCATGGGGGCGGCCCTGACCTACGCGCTCTGGGTGCCGCCGGGGCGTCAACTGGCGGCGATCGGTCAGGTGGCCTTTGCGGCGATGGCGCAATTCACGCCCGCGCTTCTGGTGGCCGTTTACGGAAAACCGCGCGACGCGGCCGCCATTCAGGCTGGTCTGTTGTGCGGACTGGTTGTCTGGCTATACACCCTGTTCATTCCGACACTGGCACCGGCGCAGTGGCTGGAGGGGCTGGCCTATGGTGCCTTTGACCCGGCGGGCCTGTTCGGCGTACGCAACTGGATGCCGGGGCTCGATGCCCTGAGTCATGGCGTGGTCGCGTCGCTGGCGGCCAATTGTCTGGCGTGGTTTCTGGTGTCGTCGTTCGGCCGGACGCGACCGCTTTTCGCCTTGCGACTTACGCCATC
>JASGGL010000146.1:0-7831 GCA_047605065.1 Asticcacaulis sp. | reverse complement strand
GAGTTGCCCCTATACACGCGTTCCAGGCGTGCGCCTTCAACCACTCGGCCACCTGCCCATCGCATTCAGACTCCGGCCTTTGGCACGGGGTCTGGGAAGGCGGCGGTTATAACCATCCACCGGGAAATCGCAAGTCCCCAAGTGGCCTCTGGTACTATCTTTTTCACGCACTATATGTCGGACACTCAGCTATGTTGGGGATAAATGACCCCGCTACCCTCTAGCCGCCCCAAAGGCACTCAAGGAGCGCAGACCATGTTCGGCACCAAGACCCAGATGATCGCCCGTCAGGACGCCCTGCCCGGACGCGCGGAGGCGATTCTCACCGATGAAACGCACATCGTGCTGGGGACGCCGCTGAAAGGTCCGTTTCCCGCCGGTATGGAGACCGTCGTCTTCGGCATGGGCTGTTTCTGGGGCGTTGAGCGCCTGTTCTGGCAGCAACCCGGAATCTATGTGACCGCTGCGGGCTATATCGGCGGCTTTACCCCCAATCCGACCTATAAGGAGGTCTGCACCGGCCAGACGGGGCATACCGAAGGCGTGCTGGTCGTCTATGACCCGGCAGTGATCGCGTTCGACGGCCTGCTGAAGCTGTTCTGGGAGCGGCACGATCCGACTCAGGGTTTCCGTCAGGGCGGCGACATCGGTACGCAGTATCGTTCGGCCATCTTCACTACGACCGCGGCTCAGTATGAGGCGGCGCTGAAGTCGCGTGACGCCTTTGAGGCGGCCTTGTCGGCGAAGGGCATGGGGCCGATCACCACCGAAATTTTTGCGCCCGAAGCCGATGCACCCTTCTATTACGCTGAAGACTATCATCAGGGCTATCTGGACAAGAACCCGGAAGGCTATTGCGGGCTTAAGGGCACCGGCGTGGTCTGCGCCATCTGATCAGGCGCTGCGGTCACGCAGGATAGCCGGGATCTGTTCGCTGATGTCCTCGGCGATCAGGCCGGGGCCGAAGCGTCGCGCGGCTTCCGAATGCAGCCACACCCCGGCGCACGCCGCTTCGAAGGCGCGCATGTTTTGCGCCATCAGGCCGGTGATCAGCCCTGCCAGTGCGTCGCCTGAACCCGCGGTGGCCAGCCACGAGGGCGCGTGACGATTGATCACCATGCGGCCGTCCGGATGGGCGATCAGGGTTTCCGGACCTTTCAGCAGGATGATCGCTCCGGATGCGGCAGCCGCATCGGCGGCGGCGCGGGCGCGCTCTTCGATCCGGCCAAAGACGCGGGTGAACTCCCCTTCGTGCGGCGTCAGTACGCACGGGCCTTTTATGGCCGCGAACAGGGTGTGGGGATCGTCCCGAAAGACCGTCAGGGCGTCGGCATCCAGTACGCAGGGCTTGAGCGTGGCCAGGGCCGCCAGCACGAAGCTGCGCGTGCGCTCATTGATACCTGCTGCCGGACCGAGCAGGATCGAGGTGACGCGCGGATCACCGATCAGTCCGGCGAATTCCGCCACATCGCGCACCGGCTTGGTCATCACGGCTTCAAAAGCGGTCGCATAGACGATCAGGGCTGATGGATCGCAGGCGACCGACACAAGGCCCGAACCGGCCCGTAAAGCCGCACGTGCCGCCAGCCGCGCGGCTCCCGTGCTGTGAAGGGGGCCGCCCAGTACGATAGCGTGGCCACGATCATACTTGTTGCCGTCGCTATCTGGAGATGGGAAGTGATCGGACCAGTGTTCGGGCCGGTTGTCGAGGGGCGTGGGCAGGGTGTTCATGGCGTCGCGCGGAGAATGAAATCACAGAAACTATAACGCCAATGAATGCTTTTTGCCCCTGTTTTCATCGGCACAATGGCGTGATCGCAGAATGTGGCGTCTGCCTATCCCCAATTCGTGTGATATCGCGCGATAGTGGTTGCAGCCTAAAGTGATCCCGGAATTCGGAAGGATCAGCATGATCGTTCCGGACAGGGGCGGCGAATGCGTTTCGTTCGCACGGGGTAGTGGCGTATCCATTAGGTTTGTCGATGTTTCGTGTCCGGGGCCGAGGGGGTGCCGGGGGGAACGGAACGTCGCAAAAGCCGGAACGGAGGCATGGCCCGTTTGCCAGAGTCGTCCCCCTTTGGCGCCTGCCGACCGTCGTCCCCTGGTCGGCACCATTAGGCGCAGGCACTCCGTTCCGGCATCTTCCCTCACATTACAAACTATTCATGTGACCCCCGTTGCAGAGGCGGCACAGGCGATCTAGGCTCGTTGCCCTTGTAACCTGTCACCGGAGGCTCCCATGCTTGACCGTCGCTCCCTGTTATCCGGCGCATCCGCGCTCGTCGCTGTTGGTATTGCGGGGTCTGGTAAAGCGCTGGCGGCGGCAGGTGGAGCATCAAAAGCCCTGAACGCCACGTTCGATGCTATTTTCAACGAGATGGTCGATCATTCGCCGATTGCGGCGACGTCACTGGGTCTCGATACGGGGGCCCGTGCACCGCTGAAGGCGAAGCTCGATCCGGCCACGCCAGCCGAGCGTGTGCGCTATGTGGCCTTTCTCGAAAAGTCTATCGCAGCGCTTAAGGCCATACCCCGCGATCAGCTGAGCGGCATGGATCGTATCAATTACGACTCAGTGCTGTGGGACCTGTCGCAAAGCCTGACGGGGTATAAGACCTTTGCCTACGGTACGCCCGGTTCGTCGCCCTATGTCATCACGCAGTTAAGCGGCAGCTACATCTCCATTCCCGACTTCCTCGACACCCAGCATACGGTGGAAACCGTTGCGGACGCCGAAGCCTATCTGTCGCGGCTGAGCGCCTACGCGGTCCTGCTCGATCAGGAGACGGCGAAGTTCAAGGCCGATGTCGCCAGAGGTGTGATCGCGCCGGACTTTGCCCTGAAGAAGGGCCTTGTCCAGCTTAAGGCTCAACGCGACGCCAAACCCACCGAGAGCGTTCTGGTTCAGTCTCTGGCCAGCCGCACCAAGGCTAAGGGTCTGGCCGGTGATTGGGAGGGCCGCGCGACGACGCTTTATACGGGCAAGGTGGTTCCCGCCCTGACACGTCAGATCGAGGCGCTTGAAGCCGTTCTGCCGAAAGCGACGCATGATGCGGGCGTGTGGCATATCCCGCAGGGTGAAGCCTATTACGTTTATGGTGCGCGCGGAGGCACGTCGACGGACCTGTCGCCGGAGGCCATCCACAAGATCGGTCTGGACAAGGTGACCGAAATCAATGCCGAGCTGGAAAAAACCATGACGAAGCTCGGCATGACCAGCGGGACGACGGGCGAGCGCCTGAAGGCCATGGCCAAGGATCCGAAGTTCGTCTACCCCAATACCGATGCGGGTAAGGAAAAGCTGCTGGCCGACCTCAACAAGCAGGTCGAGGTGGTTCAGGCCAAGCTTCCGGCCTATTATGGTGTCCTGCCCAAGACCAGGGTGACGATCAAGCGCATCCCGCCCGCCACCGAACTGGGTGCGCCGGGTGGTTATTATCAGCCTGCGTCACTCGATGGTTCGCGTCCGGGGGCCTATTATATCAATCTGCGCGACACCGCCGAAGTGCCGAGCTGGACCCTGCCGACCCTGACCTATCACGAGGCCATTCCCGGCCACCACATGCAGATTTCCATCCAGCAGGAGAACAAGAACCTGCCGATGCTGCGTCAGATTTCCGGCTTCAACGCCTATATCGAAGGCTGGGCGCTCTATTCCGAAGAGGTCGCGGCCAAGGATATGGGCATGTATGCCGACGATCCCTATGGCTATATCGGTTACCTGCACGATGCACTGTTCCGTGCCTGCCGCCTCGTGGTCGATACGGGCATGCACCATAAGCGCTGGAGCCGCGAGCAGGCGATGGCCTTCATGGACGCCAATCTGGGTGATCCGAACGAGACGGAAATCGAACGTTACTGCGTGTGGCCGGGTCAGGCGCTGGGCTATATGATCGGCAAGATCAAATGGCTTGAGCTGCGCGCCGCCATGCAGGCGAAGCTTGGCGCGAAGTTCGACATCCGCCGCTTCCACGACACCGGGCTGCTGGCCGGGGCCGTGCCGTTGGCGGTGCTCGAAACCGTCTATACGGAATGGGCGGCGGCGCAGTAAGTATCTGCTGGTCACCGGATTCAGAACAGCCAAAACGAGAAAATGAGGGTCTTATGTTGAACCGCCGTCACCTTCTGGCGGGCAGTGCCGCTATTACCGGACTTGCCGCTGCGGGGATCGCCTCCGGGGCTGCCGTTAGCGAGCCCGGCGCGGCAAAGGCCCTCAACGACCTGTTCGACCATATTTTCAATGAGAATGTCGATAATTCCCCGACGCTGGCGACCTCGCTGGGCCTCGATAAAGACGCCCGTGCCGGGCTGAAGTCGAAGCTCAATGACGCCAGCGAGGCCGAAAGCCTGCACGGCATCGCGCGCGCCGAAAAGAATCTCGCGGCCCTGAAGGCCATTCCCCGCGCCAAGCTCAGCGGTATGGGCCGGATCAATTACGATACGGTCCTGTGGGGCTACGAAAACCGCAAGTCGGGCTATGACCGTTTCCGTTTCGGAAGCTGGGGCGGGGCCAATCCCTACGTGCTGAGCCAGCTTAACGGCTCTTATCAGTCGACCCCGGACTTCCTCGCCAACCAGCACACGATCGAGACGAAGGCCGATGCCGACGCCTATCTGTCGCGGCTTCAGGCCTTCGCCACCCTGATCGGTCAGGAAACCGAGCGCTTCAAGAGCGATGTGGCCAAGGGCGTCATCCCACCGGACTTCGCCATCGACAAGGCTCTGGTTCAGATCGAAGCGCTGGCGGCGGTGCGTGGTGCCGATTCGACCATGACGAAGGCCCTGGCCAAAAAGACTGCTGATAAGGCCATTGCCGGGAACTGGGGCGAGGCGGCGTCAAAGATCGTCGATGGCCCCGTGGCGGCGGCGCTGGCGGCGCAGATCGCGGCGCTGAAAACTGCGCGTGTCAAGGCGACGCATGATGCCGGGGTGTGGAAGCTCAGGGACGGTGAGGCCTATTACGCCTTTGCGGCGGGGTCTTCCTCAGGCACCACCACGACCATGACGCCGGATGAGATCCACAAGATCGGTCTCGATCTGGTCAGGGAACTTTCCGCCGAGGCCGATACGCGGTTCAAGGCGCTGGGTATGACGCAGGGTACGGTGGGCGAACGCATGGCGGCGCTGGCTCGCGATCCGAAATATGTTTACGACAATACGGATGTGGCCAAGGAAAACCTGCTCGAAGACCTCAATGCTCAGATCAGGGTGGTGCAGGCCAAATTGCCGGACTGGTTCGGCGTCCTGCCTAAAACCCCGGTCGTGGTGCGTCGCGTGCCCAAGGAGATCGAAGCGGGCTCGCCGGGCGGCTATTATCAGCGTCCGACGCTCGATGGCTCGCGTCCGGGGGCCTATTACATCAATCTGCGCGACACAGCGGAATGGCCGTCATGGTCGCTGCCGACCCTGACCTATCACGAGGCGATTCCGGGGCACCACCTGCAAATCGCTATCCAGATGGAAACCGAAGGCCTGCCGCGTCTGCGCAAGGTAGGGGGCTTCTCGGCCTTTTCCGAGGGCTGGGCACTTTATTCCGAGCTTCTGGCGACCGAGATGGGCATGTATGACGCGGACCCGGTCGGTCATATCGGCTATCTGCAATCCGCCCTGTTCCGCGCGATCCGGCTTGTGGTCGATACCGGTATGCACGCCAAGCGCTGGTCGCGCGAAGAGGCCATTCGCTACTTCGTCGCCACCAATGGCGATCAGGAATCGGCGGCCACCACGGAAATCGAACGTTACTGCGTCTGGCCGGGTCAGGCCCTCAGCTATATGACGGGCAAGATTCAGTGGGTGAGACTGCGTGAAAAGATGCAGGCGAAGCTGGGGAACCGCTTTGATATCAAAGCCTTCCACGACCGCGGCCTGACCGCGGGGCCGGTGCCTCTGGCCGTGCTTGAAACCGTTTACGATGAATGGGCGGTCACACGCTGAGTGAGGGTGTCTCCGGAAGGTCACTTGCCATGGCCCCGCCGCTGGGGCTAAATGGCTTTCCGCGAACATCCCCGGCGTCTGACCGGATGTGTCCCCCGCCTGAGAAGGTGCCGTTATGAAGCCCTTTTTTGCAGATGGCCTCGAAGATCTGGTCCACGCGCGTGCGCGTCTGGCCATACTTGCCTATCTGTCGACGGCGGGGCAGGCGGACTTCACCGATTTGCGCGATCAGGTCGGCATAACGGACGGTAACCTGTCGCTGCACCTGAAAAAGCTGAGCGAAGCCGGTTATGTCGCCATCCGCAAAAAGATCGTCTCCAATCGTTCCAATACCCGTGTCAGCCTGACCGATTCCGGCCGGGACGCTTTTTATAACTATCTCGACCAGCTCAAGCGCATGCTGGAAGAGGTGCCGGAAAAGCCGGTCGTATAATTCCGAAAAATTTTGTTCTCTTTTTTAATGAGAACATATTGCGAACTGGGAACAAATCAAGTACGGTCTTCTCAACACAAATTCGCGGCGGGGGGGATGGACCTTCGTGTTGGGAATCGTGGCATAGGAGGGTCTGGAATCATGTCGCAAGCGGTATTGAAACTCGTGGGAAAAGACGAAGCTGAAAAACAACGCGCCCTTGAATCGGCGCTGGCCCAGATCGACCGCGCCTTCGGCAAGGGCTCGGTCATGAAGCTCGGCAATGCCGGGAAGGTGATGGAAATCGAGTCGGTTTCCACGGGGTCGCTGGGTCTCGACATGGCGCTTGGCATCGGCGGTCTGCCCAAGGGGCGGGTCGTGGAAATCTACGGTCCGGAATCGTCAGGCAAGACGACGCTGGCCCTGCATACGGTTGCCGAAATTCAGAAGGCGGGCGGTACGGCGGCCTTTGTGGACGCCGAACACGCGCTCGATCCGGTCTATGCTCATAAGCTGGGCGTCAATCTGGATGATCTTCTGGTATCGCAGCCTGACAATGGTGAGCAGGCGCTGGAAATCACCGATACGTTGGTCCGGTCGGGCGCGGTCGATGTTGTGGTCGTCGACTCGGTTGCGGCCCTGACCCCGCGCGCTGAAATCGAAGGCGATATGGGCGACAGCCTGCCGGGGCTTCAGGCGCGCCTGATGTCGCAGGCCCTGCGCAAGCTGACGGCCTCGATCTCTAAATCCAAGTGTATCGTGATCTTCATCAACCAGATCCGCATGAAGATCGGTGTGATGTATGGTTCGCCGGAAACCACGACGGGCGGGAATGCGCTGAAATTCTACGCCTCGGTGCGTCTCGACATCCGCCGTACCGGTTCGATCAAGATCCGTGACGAAATCGTCGGCAACAATGTCCGCGTCAAGGTGGTGAAGAACAAGGTCGCGCCGCCGTTCCGCGAAGTCGAGTTCGACATCCTTTACGGCGAAGGCATTTCCAAGCTGGGTGAAATCCTCGATCTCGGCGTCAAAGGCGGCGTGGTCGAAAAGGCGGGCTCTTGGTTCTCCTATAACTCTATCCGCATCGGTCAGGGCCGTGAAAACGCCCGTGATTTCCTGAAGTCGAACCCGGAAATCGCTCTGGAAATCGAAAAGGCGGTGCGCAAGAAGTCCGAGGCCCTGTCCGAAGACATGCTGGGTACGCCGGAACCGGACGCTGACGGAGACGAATAGACAGCGAATCTCTGGATTTGCGGGTTCGTCTTCCGGACCGTAGTTTCAACGCTCCGCCCTGACCGGCGGAGCGTTTTTGCTATGAAAATCGCGCTTTACGCTCAAAAAATACCTGCATTGACGCAAAGGTCTTTGCGCAATTTCCCAAGCCCTCTATATACGCAGAAATTACGTTTTGTTGTGCGGCCCAAGAAGCCTGTTAAGCCGTCGGAGTCCCATGCCTTCCTTAAATCAGATCCGTCAGACCTT
>JASGGL010000145.1:0-7872 GCA_047605065.1 Asticcacaulis sp. | reverse complement strand
AGGTGCGAACGCTACCCCCTGCACTCCGTCCGGGTCAAGCCGTCTCAGCGGATACAACCTAACTGTTCATCGGCCTTATTATCGCGTTCGTCTACTGAGAGGGCCGCGACAGGACGTAGATCGCGCAGAGCAGGCATACGCCCGCCGGTACAAAGGCCCACGCACCGCGCAGCGTGACAAAGCCGATCACCGAAGACACCGCCATGCCGCAGGTCGCCGCCAGCTTGGCCTTAGGTCCGATCACCCCGCGTTCACGAAAGGCACGGATCGGCGGCCCGAATTTCGGATGTTCCATGATGCGCCGCTCCCACTCCGGGTTCGAGCGCGCGAAGATAACCGCGGCGATGATCCAGAACACGGTCGTCGGCATGACGGGCAGGAACATGCCGATCACGCCCAGCGCGACAAAAAACAACCCCAGAAGGTTCAGAACCACTCTCATTCGCAAAGCATAGCCCCATTCCCTGCGTTGCGCATCCGCCTTTTGCGCCCTGCGCGCTTTCGTCGCTCCCGATAAGTTTACCGGGCCGCCCACCGCCTTATGGTAAATTCGCAGAACAAGAGTCGGCGGATATGACCGGCCGGGGAGGACATATGAACATCGTCAACACCTTGCTGAGCCCGTATGGGCGGCTGTCGCGCATCGGCCTGTGGGGATGGGGCCTGAGCCTAGCGCTCATCTGCCTGATCCTGTGGTGGGTCAGGACACATTATGGCGCGGAGATCGGCCTTGCGGGGCCAGAAACTGGGACAGAACAGGGCCTTGATCCGCTATGGCTGGCTCTGGCCATTCCTCTGTTGTGGATTGGTCTGTGCCTGATGGTCAAACGCTGGCACGACCGCGGGCGTTCGGGCTGGTGGCTTCTGATCGGGCTTGTCCCGGTGATCGGACAGGTCTGGACCCTGATCGAATGCGGCTTTCTGGCCGGACAGCGCACAGGCAACCGTTTCGGTCCCTCGCCCGACGGCTACCGCGCCAGTCTTTCGCCCTACCGCCTTGAAGACATGCCCGAAGACATGCCGTAACGAAAAAGGCCCGGATTTCTCCGGGCCTTTTGCCTATTGTGCCCCGTGGCTGAAGTGGGCCACGTCCTTAGGTGTGATGTCCATGAAGTCCGGCACGATCTGGTTATATTCCTCGACCTTTTTCAGGTCGACGACCACATCGCGGTGGCCTTCCCAGATCATGTTCAGCGCCACATAGAGCACGACCAGCAAACCGAAGAAGCCGATCCAGCGGTACTTGTGCAGCACCTTGGCGATGAAGTGCGAGGCAATCCCCATCAGGGCGATGGCGAGGATCAGGCCGAAGACCATGATTTCCGGGTGGGCGTGCGACGCACCGGCCACCGCCAGCACGTTATCGAGCGACATGGAAATGTCTGCGATCAGGATCTGGATTACCGCCGCCTTGAAGGTCTTGGTTTTCTTGGCCGGCAGGACGGCACCGGCCATGGCGCCGCCATTGTTGATGTCGGCCCCCGTGGCGTCTTCCAGAGCGGCCTCGGCGCGCTCATGATCGTGGGTTTCCGGCTCACGCAACTCGCGCCACATCTTCCACGCCACCCACAGGAGCAGCAGCCCGCCCGCCAGCAGCAGGCCGACGATCAGCAGCAGCTTGGCCGTGATCAGCACGAAGCCGATGCGCAGCACGACCGCCGCGATCAGGCCGTAGAAGATCGCCTTTTTGCGGTCATTGGGTGCCAGCCCCGCCGCCGCAAGGCCAACGGCCACGGCATTATCGCCCGCCATGACGATGTCGATGAAGACGACCTGAAAGAAGGCCGTCACCTGAGACATAAGCTCAGGATTGCTGAGGAGGTCCATCGGAGGTCCGTTTTTATGAGAAGGTTTGCACCTGTCCTAGGTTTTGCCGTCGCGCTTGTCCAGTAGCAAGGTCTGGAATATCTTCACGACGGGCGCAGCCATCGGCTGCATATGGGAGGGGGCAATGATATCCGTAAAACAACTGAGACCCATCCTGTGCAGCCTTGTCCTTACGCTGCCCGGCCTGTCGGCCTGCACGGCGATCTATGAGGCCGACCGCGCCTCGCGCGATCTGTTCGATCCCATCGAAGGCATGCCGGGCTGGGCGAAGACCATGGAAAAGCAGTCATGGGCAGAGGTTTATGACGGCCCGTCCGGATGGAGCGAGTACGAGATCGGCCGCCGCTTCGAAAACGGCATCGGCGTCGATAAGGACACGTATTGCGCCGTCTACTGGTACTGGCGCGCCTCAATCAGCAGCTATGAGGTCGAGGACACGGTCAGTCCGGGGCGTGATGCCAACCGTAAACCCTATATGGTCAAGTATTCAGACGGCCTGCCACGGGCGCGCAACGCGCTTAAGCGCCTCAAGGCTGCCGGGGTCCCTGTCGACGAAGACATAGCCCGCGCCCGCAACGCCGCTATTCTCCGCGAAGGCGACACCTGCCGGCTAAAGGTCGAGGCGCTGGCGCGCGGCGGTTAGAGCGGGACGCGCTCTAAATCCCCTGCGACGGGTGCCGCCCCAGCGTTTCGTAGAGCGCAATCGAGGTCGCGTGGCTGACATTGAGGCTTTCGAAACCGCCGGGCATGGGGATTTTCACCAGATGCTCGCAATGTTCGGCCACCAGACGCCGGATGCCCTCGCCTTCGGACCCCATGACGATAACCAGCGCCCGCGGCGTGGCCGCCACGCGCCAGCCCTGCTGTTCCAGCACGTTCTGAAGGCTGTGTTCGGCCTCGCCCGCCATGCCGAGGCTGACAAAACCGTTTTCCGACAGGGCCTCAAGCGCCCGCGACAGGTTGGTGACGCGCGCGAACGGCACCATGTCCATCGCGCCCGCCGCCGTTTTCGCCAATACGCCCTGCATGACCGGGGAATGGCGGTCCTGCATGATCAGGCCCGACGCCCCAAAGGCCGCCGCCGTGCGGAAAATGGCCCCGATATTCTGCGGATCGGTCACCTGATCCAGCATGACCAGCACCGGCCGGTCGCGGCGCAGCGCGCTTTCCATCAGGCCGTCGAGGTCGTCGCCTTCCAGAGGCGGGCCGTTGAGCGCAATCCCCTGATGCACCGCGCCCTGCGGCAGAAAGTTGGTAATCTCGGTCATTTCGCAGACCCGGACATGCACATCGCCACGCTTCAGCACCTGCGACGACAGCCCCTTCTGACGGTCCGGCGTAACGAATAAACGAATCGGACCGGTCCGCGAGGTGTTTTTCAACGCGGCCTCGACGGCGTGCAGCCCCCAGACCCATCCGTCCTCGGACACTTTAGGCCGGTTGACCTGTGCCTTTGGGGCCTGAGTCTTAGGAGTCTGAGTTTTAGGTGGCACTGACTTCGCGGCCTGAGCCGGTTTCCCGCCGCCGAAATCGCGGCTTCGCCCCGGCTGGCCGCTTTTTTTGGCGTTATTCGCCCCTTTGCGCGATTTAGGGTCGTTGCGTTCGCGTTGGGTTGACACTATAAGACGCGCTCCGATGAGAAGCCGGTGAGGCTTTTTGGGGTGATTGGGGCCTGTTTAATGCGGGCATCCACAGAAACCAAAAAGTTTTTTTGTTTTTAGACTTGTTCTTTGTTCAAAGATTGAGTTTAAGGGCCACCTCGTTTCAAACGGGCGTGCCTTGGGGGAATGTCCCGAGCGGCAAAGGGGGCGGACTGTAAATCCGCTGCGTAAGCTTCGCAGGTTCGAGTCCTGCTTCCCCCACCACCGCGCGCCCTTGAAACCCTTCCTTGCCGGATGGCCCGTGGATTCCGGGCGGGTATAGCACAACGGTAGTGCAGCAGCCTTCCAAGCTGAGGATGCCGGTTCGATCCCGACTACCCGCTCCATCCCCCTTTTCTTCCTTTCGATACGCACGACACGACGAAGCCCCCCGAACCCTGTCCGGGAGGCTGTGACTTCTGGCGTCTGAACGTTTGGGCGTCTGAACGTTTGGGCGTTAAAGCACCGCTTCGACCATCCCCAGTCTCTGTTGCAAATCGCGCATCTCCTCCGCCGACAACACGTCCTGTGCCACGCTGCCCATGATCACGTTGAACACTGCCGCCGGAGCATTGGCCCGCACCCCCGCCAGCAGGCCCGCGCGCTCAGTGGGGTTCAGCGCCGCCAGCATCAGGCGCATATAGGCCATATTATCCTCCGGCGAGATCGAGCCGACGATCGCCCCTTCGAGGCCCGCCAGCGCCGGATCGCTCATCGCGGCCCACAGTTGCGGCTGAGCGACGGTCTCTTCTTCGTACATGTGCAGCAGGTCGTGGGCGATGAAATGTCCGAAGACCAGATAGAGCCTGCGTCCCATGGCCGGTTTCTGCTCAACCGGCGCCGCTTCGATGCCACGGATCAGCGCTTCGAGCCGCAGAAGACTTTGCCGGTGATGATCGTGCTGATGATCCAGCAGGGCCGGACTGTCCAGATGGGCATGCACGAAACGCTCCTCATGGCCGATATGCTGCCCGGCCAGCGCCAGAAGCCGCCTCAGATCGGCCAGAGTGGCCTTAGCCGACGACGCCGTGAAATCCTCACGCCCCAGCCGGATCAGCAGTTCGCCCTGCGCCCGGCGCAACGCCTTGTGGATCGCGCCATAGAAATCGAACCGCCCGTTAAGGTCGCACAAACCGGCCTCTATCCTCACATCGCTCATTTTTAGTCTCCTCAGAGCGCTTCCCGATAAAGTGGACACCACTTTTCGGAAAAGAAGCGCGTTAAAGCAAAAATCTAGAGCGCCGATCTGGGTCAACCCGATCGGAAGACGCTCTATTTCGTGAGACCGGCATTAGCCACAGGCGCATCCACTGGCTTCCTAAATGTTTCCTAAGCGCGCGCCCCGGTTCCTAAAAGACGAAAAACCACCTATGCTGGCCGCCGCAAACCGGGGGCCAGCGTGTTATTGTCAGCCGATATCATCCGCCACATCGAAGGTCAGGTGATGATCATCTTCGCCGTGCGCGACGGTGACGCCGCCGCGATCGGCCGATCCGCCGGCGCGCGCGCCCTGCCCGACGGCGACATCGAACTGCGCGTCAGCCGGCAATGGCGCGACGCGGCCAACGCCGCACGCATCGGCGGTTTTGTGGCGGCGACCTTCACCGCGCCTGCCGATTACCGCTCCTATCAGGTAAAGGGCCACATCACTGCCCTTACCCCCTGCCCCGACGATGAGGCACGCGCCGCCGAGACCTATGTGACGCAGATGCTGGCGGCCATGGGTGCGCTAGGGGTCACGCGGGCGCAGTTATCGCACACCCTGCCGCTCGATGACCTGATTTGCCTGCGCCTGCGTCCTGACTCTCTTTTCGAACAGACCCCCGGCCCGCGCGCCGGACACCCTCTGACCGAGGGCGGCGTATGAGACCGGGCCAGGTCCGCGACTGCTTCGAAGGCGTGATTCCCTCGGTCATCGCTACGCTGGGCGAAGACGGCGCGCCGAACGTCTCCTACCTGTCGCAGGTGCACTACATAGACGACGACCATGTCGCCCTGTCCAACCAGTTCTTTTCCAAGACCGCGCGCAATGTAAAGCGGCTGAATACCGCCACGCTTATGGTGGTCGATGGCCGCACCGGCGAACAGCATATTCTGGCCATCAGCTATGTGCGTTCGGAGGAGGCCGGCCCGCTGTTCGCGCGCATGTCGGCCCACCTTCAGGTGATCGACGGCCATGCGGTCATGAAGCTGAAGAGCGTGGACATCTACCGCGTCCATTCCCTGACCTCCATTGCCGCCCTGTCGCCGCTCAGCGAGACGCCTCCACGCCTGCCGCCGCGCACCGACCTTGAACGCCTGTCGCGGTTCTGCCTGCAACTGACCGAAGCCAGCGATGCCGACGCCCTTATCGAAGCCGCGCTCGACGGAATCGAAACCCACCTGGGCATCAGTCACGCCATCCTGCTTGTGGCCGATGGCGAAGGCGCGCTGACCACGCTGGCACACAGGGGGTATGGAGGCCGCGAAGGCGTCGGGGCGGAGGTGCGCGCCGGTGAGGGCCTGATCGGGCTAAGCGCCGATATCCGTCAACCCATGCGCATCTGCGATTTTCGCCGCGCCCAGCGCTACGCCTCGGCGGTGGCGGCCTCGCATCAGGCCGATCCCCGCCACATTCCCCTGCCCGGCCTTGAGACTGCCCTCAGCCAGATGGCCGTGCCGCTGATCCATCAGGCTCAGTTGTGCGGCGTGCTGTTCGTCGAATCGGACACCGCCTTCGCCTTCAACCACGAAGACGAGGCCGCCCTGAGCATTCTGGCCAGTCAACTGGCGGCGGGCCTTAAGCTTCACGACGCCCCGGACGCGTCAGGCCCGGAAACGTCAGGCCCGGAAGCGTCTGGCCCCGCCCCCGTCAGCACACCTGAAACGCCCGCAGGCCCGTCCTTCCGGCTGCGCCACCACCCCTTCGACGACAGCGTCTTCATCGACGATACCTATCTGATCAGGGGCGTGTCCGGACGGCTGCTGCACAACCTGATCCGCGCCTATCTCGACACGGGAAAAGTAGATTTTTCCAACCGGGAAATCCGCCGCGATGCTTCGCTGAAACTGCCCGACTTCAAGGACAATCTCGAAACCCGGCTGATCCTTTTGCGGCGCAGACTGGATGAAAAAGACGCGCCCATCCGTCTGGAGCGCACCGATCGCGGGCGCTTCCGCCTGAGCCTCAGCGGTCAGCCGGTGATCGAAACGGTTTAACCGAACGGCTTGCTGGGCGGGCCATAACGGTTTTCACCGGGCGAGCCTTCGATAAAGCCGCACTCGATCAGCACCCACAGCCAGCCGATCACCGGCACCAGCGCAATCAGCACCCACCAGCCGCTCTTGTCACGATCGTGCCAGCGCTTCACCTGAACCGCGAAGGTGGCGTAAAGCACACCCAGCCAGGCGACCAGCCCGACAAGGCCCACACCTTCGAAACGATAGGGCCGCAAAAGGCTCATGCCCTGACTGTCGCCGCCGAACAGGTACAGGAAGGCCGAACTCAGCAGCCACAAAAACAGACTGTAGAGCCAGAAATCGCGGCGGCGAAAGCGGCCGCGATAGCTGAAAAAGGCGTTCGACATATCCATGAGGCATCCTCCGTAACCGGAGCTTACGCCGCATAACACCGCTTCACCAATGAATTATAGCTCATGAACAAATTGTCACGGCGCGACTATTCGGCAGGCCTGGGTTCAAGGAACCATTTCCAGATGACCCCGCCTATGGCCGCACCGATCAGCGGTGCCACCCAGAACAGCCACAACTGACCCAGCGCGTCGGTTTGCGCAAACAGGGCCGCCGCCGTCGAGCGCGCGGGATTGACCGAGGTATTGGTCACCGGGATCGAGATCAGGTGGATGAGCGTCAGCGCCAGACCGATGGCGATCGGCGCAAACCCCGCCGGAGCCAGCTTTGACGTGCTGCCCAGTATGACGATCAGGAACACCGCCGTCAGGACGATTTCGGCCATCAGCGCCGCCAGCATCGAATAATGACCGGGCGACAGCGCGCCATAGCCGTTCGAAGCAAAACCGCCCGCCGCAAATTCAGGCTGACCCGAGGCGATCCCGAACAAAACGGCGGCCCCGGCGACACCGCCCAGCACCTGCGCCGCCCAGTAAGGAATGAGTTCGACCCAGCTGAAGCGTCCGGCCACGGCCAGCCCCAGCGACACCGCCGGATTGAAATGCCCGCCCGATATGCCGCCGACCGCATAAGCCATGGTCAGCACCGTCAGACCGAAGGCGAGAGACACACCGGCAAAACCGATGCCCAGCCCCGGAAAACCTGCCGCCAGCACCGCACTGCCGCAACCGCCAAAGACCAGCCAGAACGTGCCGATAAATTCTGCCGAAAGCTTGCGTATCATATGTGTCTCCTCCTGAGTCGTTTCCGACTCAGGTATGATAACACCAAATAC
>JASGGL010000144.1:0-7878 GCA_047605065.1 Asticcacaulis sp. | reverse complement strand
TCCGTGGAATCACTGGCGTGCTTGATGAAGACCTTGCGCTTGTCCGCGCGGTAGGTATAGCCCTCGGCGCGAGCCACCGCGTTAACGACCGTCAGGCCCGTCACGTAGGGATATTCGCCCGGCTTGTTCACTTCGCCCAGAATGTAGAAGGGACGGAAGTTCAGCACCTCGAAATTGACCTTCGGGTCACGCAGATAACCCGAGGCATAGGAGGCCGCGACGCTTTGCTGAAGCTCGGTGACCGTCAGGCCGCTGGCCTTGATTTCACCGATCAGCGGCAGGGAGATGGTGCCCGCACCATTGACCACGTACTCGCCGCCGAGATCCTTTTCACCGAAAACGATGAGGCGCACCTTGTCGCCTGCGCCCAGACGGTACTGGTAGATCACCTGCTGGACTTCGGCGGCATTGGCCGCCACGCCGGACTCTGCGACCGGTGCGCCAGCCATGGTGGAAACAGCTGCCGGGGAGGCAGACGCCGCCGGAGTCGTCATGGTTTCCGGGAAGGGCGCCAGAAAACCACCTGCCGTCTGACACCCGGCCAGAGGTGCGGCCAGAGACAGGGTCAGGACTCCCAGCAGACCGACATACAGTGCGCGCATGCTCAATACCCCCAAAAATCATCAACTTTGTTGCAATACAGCATGTGTACAAGCCGTTCAGTCAGAAGTCAATTTTAACTCCGACTCTCGGTGCACCCGCCCCGACTCAGGCTCAGTTCGGCCCGACCTGAATCAGCTGTCGCTCTGTTCCTTTAAGGCGTACCGCGCTGAGACGCCCGGTCGCATATGCGCCTGTATCGAGTCCTATGCGCCAGGGCAGAAGCGCCGCCTGCTCTTCGGGGGTGTGGCCGTGGACAACGACCTTTTCGCAGGCGCGGCGGGATTCCAAAAACTCCCCGCGAATCCACAGAAGGGTTTCTTCCCCCTGAAGCTCAAGCGGCTCTCCCGGTCGCACACCGGCGTGCACAAAGACATAATCGCCCGCGATGTAGCAGAGCTGAGATGCCTCCAGCAGCCGCCGATGCGACTCAGGAAAGGCGGCATTGAAGGTTTCGCGTGCGGATTCCCAGCCTTCGGTATCGTTGCGCGTGGCGGGCGGGCGCACATTATAAGAGGCCAGCGTCGCCAGACCGCCATATTCCATCCATACCGGCCCACAGGCGCTGTCGCGCAGGAACTCCAGCAGGGTGGCTTCGTGATTCCCGCGCAATACGACGATTTCAGACCAGACCGCCCGCACTTCCGGTGATTTCAGGAGGCCGTCGATCCGCTCAATCACCTGAGCCGAGGCCGGGCCACGGTCGACATAATCCCCCAGCAGAACCAGACGGCACGGCTGGCCCTGAGATTGCGAATCCGCCCAAAGGGCCGCCAGCATTTTTTCAAACAAATCATAACGGCCATGGATGTCGCCAATCGCATAGGTCGGCATATCGATGACCGTAGCCGCCTCAGACTCCTGAGGACGCCCGCCGGTCAGGGATGAAATCCATTTCCGCAACATAATAAAAAGCTTTCAAAATCAAGTCCGTCGTTTCTATAGCCGAAGTTCGCAGCCGCGCCAAGCCGAGCGCGCGAACCCATCCAAACGCCCATTTATAGTAAACTGAAATTAACCAAAGGTCTTCATTAGACGTTATTCATGAACCTTATCAGTTAATTGAACTCTTAATGATAGAAATGCTCTCGATCACGGAGATCGAAAGCATGTATACGCCCATACAAAAAGCACATATAGCCACGGCTTTACTGGCAACCGCCGCCATTATTGCACAAGCACAGGTCGCACGCGCCCAAACCGTGCCGGTCATGCGCCTTGGCAAGGCAGTGGAAACCCCGGCGGGCTTCGTCTCCTTCTGCGATCGGATGCCGCAGGAATGCGCCTCTTCGCCCGGCGAGACCGCCGAATCCGTGCGTGAGCGCCTGATTACCAACATGCTGGCCGCCATCATACCGCAGGGCGACACGTCCGCCACGCGTCCGGCGGCCAATACGCCGCGCGATGAAGTGATTGCGGATGCGCCACGCGCCACATCGGCGCGTTACCTTAACTGGGGCGGCAAGCCGGCACTCGATCCGCAGCCCTTCGCCCTGACGCAGCCCGAAGCCGATCTGGTGGCCGTTCAGGACGCCGAAGACAGCCTGACCGTGGTGAAGGCCGATTCACGCGACTCCCGGCCGGTTACGCCCGCTCTCACCACGCCGACTCTGGGTCTCGATCTGACGGCGCAAGTGCCCGAGATCGCGCCGGAAACGGATCGCTTCAACACGAAACGCCTGAGCCTCGCCGCCACGCGCTATCAGACGCGCTACAGAGCGCGTACTCAGGTGCTGAGGGCCGAGACAGCGCCGCAGCCGGTTGCCGCGCCCCGTTCATCGGATTCCAACTGGTATGTGGACGGCGTGGCGCCCGATAAGACGGTGCAGGCCCCCACCCTGCCGCCCGCAACCCCGCGTGAGGACGTTCTGACCTATAGTCAGGTCCACATGACGCCTGCTATGTGGCGCGAGGCCGACGAAATCAATTTCCGCGTCAATCAGACGATCCGCTCGGAAAGCGATCAGGCCCTCTTCGGGCAGGACGATTTCTGGAATGTGCCGGGCATGACGGGTTACCCCTCCGGTGATTGCGAAGACTTCGCCCTGCAAAAGCGTCATCTGCTGTCACAGATGGGTATCCCGCAATCGGCCATGAGTCTGGCGATCGTGCGTACCGAGCGCAACGAGGTCCACGCCGTTCTGGTCCTGTCGACCACCAAGGGCGAATACGTGCTCGATAACCTGAGTGCTCAGATGAAGCCCTGGCAAAAGGTGCGCTACGCGTGGCTGTCACGCCAGGGGCCGAACAACAGCATGGCCTGGTACGCGCTGGATAATCCCGGCAAGAGCTGATCCGCCGGGAACCTATATATGCTATCTATTCAGGGAGCCGATGATGCGCGGGCGTCATCGGCTTCTACCTGATTCATGATGCGGCGCATAAACACCGCCCCCGACAGGTGGCCGCGCGCCTCGCCGCCCAGAGTCTCAGCGTAACGCTCCATATCGATGAGGTACTCCGGCCGCCACATATAGAGATTAAGCTCGTTGTCCACCTGAGCGCGCACCTCTTCGGGCAGGTCCGGCCATATCCGGAAGGCCAGCCGGAGTCTTTCCGGTGCATCTTCACGCGATACCGGCATCCGATCGTAGGACTCCTTCAGCGCGGCGATCACTCGTGGCGTTACGCGCCCGTCGGCATCGAGATAGGCCTGCGCCAGAAGCCGCTTCGGCAGGGCGCGAACCGGCGAGGCCGCCGTGGCCCGTTCCAGCAGCGCGATCTTTTTGTCGACGGCCTCTTCCTGATAGGTGCGCGCCACCAGAACCTCTGTCATTCCGAAGGGCCATGTGACGACATTGGGCGTTTCCGCGCTCGACAATTGCAGAGCGGCCAGCCCGGCAAACGCCGCTACCGCCGCAGCGAGCGTCGCCATACTTACACGAACAGCCCATCCGGCCCCACCTGCTGCGTTACTCATCGCCCGTCCTCGACTACCCCCTGAGCTTTGTCGCATCCGCAGGACAATGTCAAAGCCGTCAGAGCGGAATGATTCCAGATGAAGTCATTCCACTCTGAAATGTTGTTTAGCGCGATATCGACGCCAAAAACCGCTCACACTTTTGGCATATCGCTCTGACTTTTGATTGGCGCGATATTGATGCCAAAAACCGCTCACACTTTTTGGCATATCGCTTCGAATGCACCGCACCATCTGTTTCGCGCCGCACCAACACACTTTGTTGACTTGCTTTTGCATGTGCATATGACGGAATGACGACAGTCGTAACCATAAGAATACCCATAAGGGATGAGGAACGTCATGGCCGTTATCAATGAGCCCAAGCCCGAAGTCGTCGTCTGGCGCGATGCGTCGAACGTCAAGCTGCCCCTGTCGGAACGCGCCGGGATTCTCATTGGTTTTGTGGGCATAGCTGGGTCATGGTGGCCGCCGTCGCCCTGCTTATTCTTCGTCATTAATATAGATGCCGCGCCGGTAGGGCGCCGCATGAAAAACCGCCGGCGTGCAGTGCGCACCCGGCGGTTTTATTGTCTGTTCGTCAGGCGTGCGTCAGGTGCCCGACGTCACATCTCCGGAAGCGGCGCTTTCAGGCCCCTGATCGGCCGCGCGGCGGCGTGGCAGCGGCTGGCCTTTCTGTTCGGCACGAACATAGTGGCGGAAGGTTTCGACATAGGAGGGCACAATCGCCGCAGTCACCCCAATGGCATCGGCCAGCCAGTCGTAGATGCTGGCGCTACGTCCGGTGAACAACTGCCCCACCTCGATCAGCGCGCCGACGGCCAGCACCCCCAGCGCCATGTCCGTACGACGCACACGCGGCAAGGCCAGTTGCAGCACGACGGTCAGCACGAAAAAGGCGATGGCGTGCGCTTCTTTATCGGTCAGCCAAAGCCTCTTCCGCGCCCTGAAACGGCCCGAAAACCAGAATACAGATCGTGACCGACAACAGGGCCAGCGGCCCGGACGTCAAGCGCTTTTTGCGCGCGCGACATGAGGGTGTCTCCGCGCCGATCTGGCTGAACCCGATCGGCGCTCTAAATATTGGCTTTAACGCGCCTCTCTTCCGTAAAGTGGGGCTCACTTTATCGGGAAGCGCTCTAACACCAACAGGGTAAGCGAATATGGAAAACAAACCCCTTCTGAATATAGTTACCCGAACATTTATTTTCGCAACCGCAGCAATAGGTAATTAATAATTGAAACGAGATTCGCTTAAATAAAAAAGCACCCACTACTCGCATTTTCGGCGCAACTCCCGACCTCATTATACAATCCGGATTCAGATAACTTCTTTATCAAAATAAACCAAAAATTAGCCTTGTTTTTCGATCCTTATTTAACCACAATAGAATAAAACGGGTCAGGAAACATCCTCCACAAGGAGAGCGCCATGCGCGGAGCGAGCCAAGCATCTACATTCCCAGCGCGCCGACACAGCCGTCCCAGCCGACGGAAGCCTCTGCGCACTCCGCAGGTGTGCCCTCCCGCCCATGCGCTGCAGTATCAGTTGCTGAGCGCACTCGAAACCGTTCAGCCCGAACCCAAGCTGCCGCTGAAATGGACTCTGCTGGGGCTTGGGCTGTTTTGCGCCGCGACCTGGGCGCTGGTTCCGTGTGGCTCTGGGTTGATCCCCGAATTAAACCCGGCGCGGCACGTCGATTTTCCTGACAGGCGTTTACTTACATAAGGATTGGCTTAGTATGCTGCGGCGCGGGAGCACGCAGCATGCTAAATCTACGACTGCCCTTTTCGTGGTCTAAAAAGTGCAGCCACGTGTGGGAACGTCTGGCCGACGAGCCCGTCTTCGATGCCTATCAGCCGTCCCTCGAAATCGGCTCACGCCGCGTCCAGCGCTGCAAAAAATGCGCGGCCATTGTCAAAGGCAATCCGAGATAGGCCCATGGGCCGCGTTATCAGCCGGCCGTTTTGACGATGTTTATCAGAATAAACTTCCCCTTACGGGACGCGGTCGCGCACCACACGAACTCGCACCCGGACAATAAAACCGGCCGGTCGTCATCAAGGGATTTTCTGACTTTTGACGCAACCTTGCGCGTTTTTGCCGCCGTTTCCGCCGCCTCGAACCGATCACACCACAGGAACAAGGCCGCTCTCTCATCCGGGGCGCGTACCTGCGAGATGTAGGTGCCACCATCGTAATCGAGGACAACGGTGTAGAGGGATGTCCGCGTGGTTTTAGTCATGCGCGCCTACATAGGATAAAAGGTAAAGCCAAGGTTCGGCACGGGCGGCAGATCCTCCGTCCAATCGTCCCACGCCTCGACCTCATCTATATACAGCATCGGCGTCTCACCTGCACGCGCGCGCAGGTGCCGCAATATGTAATCGTCCTTACGCACCTGCTGCAAAGCCAACTCTCAGCCTCATCTGTTGAAGCCGCTTTTACAAACCGCGTTGTGTAAAAGCCGTCGCTTTGCGCCGCCTAATCGCTTCAGGCGGAAGTGCGTACCGTGCAGCATGACGCGGTAAAGGCTCATAATGTGCAGGATAGAAAAAAAGGCGCTGCAAGCTCCAGCGCCTTTTCCGGTTTAGCGCCGATCTGGTTGAACCAGATCGGCGCTCTAAATTTTGGCTTTAACGCGCTTCTTCCGAAAAGTGGCACCCACTTTATGGGAAGCGCTTTAGTACCGATAATGTACGGCTTGAACGGCCCCTCGACCGTGACGCCGATATAGTCGGCCTGCTCGGGGTTGAGGACGGTCAGTTTCGCCCCAGCTTTTCGAGGTGCAGCAAGGCAACCTTTTCGTCCAGCTTCTTCGGCAGGGTATAGACCTGCTTTTCGTAAGCCTTGTTGTTGGTCCACAGCTCGATCTGCGCCAGGGTCTGATTGGTGAACGAGGCCGACATGACGAAGGACGGGTGACCCGTCGCGTTGCCGAGGTTGACCAGACGACCTCGGACAGGACGATGATCTTCTTGGCATCCGGGAATTCGACGTGGTGGACCTGCGGCTTGATCTCGTCCCACTTGTAGTTGCGCAGCGCCGCGACCTGAATTTCCAAGTCGAAGTGGCCGATATTGCAGACGATGGCGTTGTGCTTCATCTCGCGCATGTGCTCGACACGTCCTTGTTGCCTGTGCAGGTGACGATATAGCCGACCTTAGCCACTTCCTCGACCGTGCGGACTTCATAGCCTTCCATCGCAGCCTGAAGCGCGCGAATCGGGTGGTACCGGTGACGATGACGCGCGCGCCGCCATTACGCAAGCTTGCGGCCGAGCCCTTGCCCACATCGCCGTAACCCAGAACGACAGCGACCTTACCGGCCAGCATGACGTCGGTCGCGCGGCGGATGGCGTCGACCAGCAACCCGGCAGCCATAAAGGTTGTCGAACTTCGACTTGGTCGCGAGTCGTTGACGTTGATCGCCGGGAAGGGCAGATCGCCCTTTTGCGCCATGGCGTAGAGGCGGTGAACGCCCGTGGTGGTTTCTTCGGACACGCCGATGATGGCGTCGGATACCGAATAGAAGCCCGGCTTTTCTTCAGGTAGCGCTTCATAACCTTATAGAGGGCTTCTTCTTCCTCATTGGTCGGGTTGTCGAGGATCGAAGCGTCCTTTTCGGCCTTCGGCCCGAGCACGGTCAGCAGCGTCGCATCACCACCGTCGTCGAGGATCAGGTTCGGGTAACCCCCGTCATGCCATTCGAAGATCTTGTGCGCGTAGTCCCAGTATTCTTCGAGGGTTTCGCCCTTGATGGCGAAGACCGGCGTGCCGCGCTCGGCGATGGCTGCGGCGGCGTGGTCCTGCGTCGAGAAGATATTGCACGACGCCCAGCGCACCTCGGCCCCCAGCGCCTGAAGCGTTTCGATGAGGACGCCCGTCTGGATGGTCATGTGCAGCGAACCCGCAATCCGCGCGCCTTTGAGCGGCTGCGACGGGCCGTATTCGGCGCGGGTGGCCATCAGGCCCGGCATTTCGCCTTCGGCAATGTCCAGTTCCTTACGGCCCCATGCGGCGAGGGACAGGTCACGGACGATAAAATCCTGGTCTTTGACGGCCATGATACGTGCTTTCGATAGTTGCAAATGTTGCCGCCTTATAGCGGGACCGCCGATCAGATGCAATCATGATATAAAGATATCTTTATATGAAATTTTCCGTACGGAGTCGCTGATTTCATGATATGAACGACGTTCAATTTGGGGAGAGGTGTGATGAATAAGCGTATAAAGGGGCTGATTATACTGGCCGTAGGGGTGGTTATGGTGGCTATACCCTTCCTGCTCACGGATTATGCTTTCAAACATTGGAGCGATAACGGGGCAGCGTTTTTATGGGTTTATCCCCCCTGG
>JASGGL010000143.1:0-7880 GCA_047605065.1 Asticcacaulis sp. | reverse complement strand
AAAGTGGTACCCACTTTATCGGGAAGCGCTCTGAGGCAAAGGGGCCTCTGGATTGACCAGACCCGCGGCGCGCAACTCGGCCCAGAAATCAGCCGGGATGGTTTCCTGCAGTGCGGCGCGGTCTTCGGCGATGCGGCCCGGGCGGCTGGTGCCGGGGATGACGGCGGCTACTGCCGGATGAGCCAGCGCGAACTGCAGCCCTGCTGCCTTCATGCTGATGCCGTAACTATCGGCAATGGCCTTGATGCGGGCCACCTTATCCAGAATGGCGGGCGTGGCCGGGGCGTATTCGAAGTTCGGTCCGCCGACCAGTGCGCCTGAGCTATAAGGGCCGCCTACGACGATGCCGAGACCTTTTTCGGCCACCTGAGGCATGACGCGTTGCAGGGCGCGGTCGTGGTCGAGCAGGGTGTAGCGCCCGGCCAGCAGGAAGCCGTCGGGACGATTGTTTTCCAGCGCCAGCAGGATCTCGATGGGTTCGACGCGGTTGACGCCGAGACCCCACGCCTTGATGACGCCTTCATCGCGCAGCCGGTCGAGGGCCTTGAATGCGCCTTTGCGGGCGCTTTCGAAGACCGAGAGCCAGTCGTCGCCGTAAAAATCCTGCGCCACATCATGCACGAAGGCGATGTCGATATGGTCGGTGTTGAGACGCTTCAGGCTGTCTTCGATCGAACGTAGCGTGGCGTCTTCGGAATAGTCGTTCACGATGCGGTTGGGGCGGCCGTATTTGAAGACCTCGCCCTTTTCCCCCAGATCGCGGGCGCTGATGTCTTCGACCTCATCGAGGATGACGCGGCCGACCTTGGTCGAGATGACGTATTGGTCGCGCGGCTTGTCTTTCAGCGTTTCGCCCATGCGGATTTCCGCAAGGCCTGCGCCGTAAAAGGGGGCGTTGTCGAAATAGCGGATGCCGTCGTTCCAGGCGGCTTTGACCGTCGCCTGGGCTTCAGCTTCGGGTATGTCGCGGAACATGTTGCCCAGAGGGGCGGCACCGAAGCCGAGCTTGCCCGGCAGGAGGGTTTTGAGGGACATGGAAGTTATTCCTTGATGGGGCCTTAAATCAGGCGATGTGCAGGGGATCGAGCACGAAGGCGGTGCGTTCGGCCAGATCGTTGATGGCGGCCAGATAGGTCTGGAAATGCGGCGTGGCGCGGTGGGCGGCAACGGCGACATCATCTGTATAGAGCTCGTCGAGGACGAAGCGGGCGGGCTCGGCGCGATCCTGCCACAGATCATAGCGCAGATTGCCGGGTTCGGCGCGCGACGGCGCGGTCATGGCGGACAGAAGGGCGTGAAGCGCTTCGGCCTTGCCCGGACGGGCGGTGAGGAGGGCGATGACTTTTACGGGGGCGGACATGGGGGACTCCGTGGGTTGAGCGATATGCCCAAAAGTGTGCGCGGTTTTGGGCTTAAATATCGCGCTAATTCAAAAATTCAGAGCGGGATGGCAATTCCACTTGAAGCCATCCGCTCTAAGGATCGGCGGGACGGGGACGCCCCGCCGGTCAGTCGGTATTTTATTTAGCGACAGGTTTTATACCAGTACGGGCACGCGGTTGAGCGCGGCGACGAAGCGGGCGGCGATGGGCTTATCCGAGCGCGGGTTCTGACCGGTGATCAGTTCGCGGTCTTCGATGACATTCGGTTCGAAATCGACCGTCGTGGTGATCAGTTGGCCGCCAGCGGTTTCCAGCGCATCGACCATGTTGAAGTAGAGCTTCGCCTTGAGGATATAGTCCTCGACAATCTTTTCCTCACTATTGGAAAAGACAGTCATCTTGTAACCGGCATATTGCCAGCCTTTCGCCCATTCGGCGGCCTTGACCGTGTCGCCGGCGATCAGGGCCGCGCGGAACTCACGGGCGTGCGGCATGGCCGAAACGACCGAGATCGGACCGTGGCAGAGAAGCGCGGTGGGCTTCTGGCGGTCGTGGAAGTGGCGCAGGATTTCACCCAGATCGGCGTCCTGCATCAGGTCGACCACCGGAGCCTGTCCGCCGGGGACGAACACACCCATATAGGTGTCGAGGCCTTCTTCGATCACCGCGCGCAGGGTGCGCACCGTGTTCATCGCCGGATCGTTGGCCCAGAAGTCGCGGGCGCGGGCATGGGCGTCGGCATCGCCGCCGAAGTGCTCAGCCGCATCCGAGACGGGGTCGATATGGGGCTTTCTGCCGTTCGGGGTGGCGAGGACGACCTCGTAACCGGCTTCGATCACGGCCAGAGCCGGAACGACCGTTTCATTCAGATACTGACCCGTGGCCCCGAAGCCACCGCCCTGCGTTTCGATGCGGGTGGCGTTGGAACCGATCAGAAGTACTTTGCCTTTGCTCATCTTAGTCTCCATGAGCGCATCCTGATGCGCGTCTATCAAAAGTGTTTGAGTGGCGTCCCTTGTGGACGCCCCGAATATGCGCGCCGGAGATGTATTCCTAAAATTTATTTCTTTTATTTTAGATATTCGCATAGCATTATAACTCGATGCGATATGACCTGAATCTCCTGCCGGTGTTTGCGGTCCTGATGGAGGAGCGCAACGTCACGCGCGCGGCCGAGCGTCTGGGGATCACCCAGCCCGCCCTGTCCAACGCACTCAATCGTCTGCGCGAAACCCTGCGCGACCCGCTGTTCGTGCGTGAGCGTTACGGTATGCAGCCGACCGCAAAGGCGCAGGAACTGGCCCCGGTCATTGCCGCGGCGCTGGCGAAGATCGATGACGTCATTCTGGGGCAGCAGGACTTTGACCCGTCGCGGGCCGAGCGCCTGTTTACCCTCGCGCCGAACTCCTATGTCGAATTTGCGCTGGCGCCGGAAATCGTGGCGCGCCTGCGCGAACGTGCGCCGGGTATACGGCTGCGCCTGACGCCCTTTGGCAATGATCTGGCCGAAACGGGCGTCATATCGGGGACGACGGCGATGGTGATGGGACGGTTGATCGATCCGCCGGACAATCTGGTCGTGCAGCACCTGATGGATGAAAGTCTGGCCTGCGTGGTGCGCGCCGGTCATCCTGAGGTCGGTCAGACCCTGTCGCGGGAACAGTATGAGCGTATGCGCCACGTCAATGTCCTGCCGCCGGGGCGTTTGCGCGCCGGTCTGTTTCAGGCGCTGGAGCGGCAGGGGCTCAGGCGCGATGTCGCCGTTTCGGTGACGCACTTCCTCGCCATTCCGGAAATGATCGCGGTCACCGACTATTGCGCCACCCTGCCGGGGCTGATCTGTCGACGGCTGGCGCATGATCCGCGCCTGAAGATCCTGCCTGCGCCGGTCGATCTGGGGACCTTCCCGGTCGAGATGGCCTGGCACGTCCGCTATCGCAACGATCCGGCCCACCTCTGGCTGAGGGGGGTGATCAGCGAGGTGGTCGCCGGGATTAAGGCTGCGGGGGCTTAAGGCCCGGCCTGTGCTGGTGCTGCGGGACGCGGTGTGATAAAGGCGGGCCTCTTCGCCCTAAGCCTCCCCTGCCGGGATCGAGTATTGATGCCCACGAACAGCCATAGATTCTCTGTTGCGCCGATGATGGATTGGACGGACCGGCATTGCCGTGCCTTCCATCGCACGCTGACGCGGCAGGCGTTGCTCTATACCGAGATGGTGACGTCGCGCGCGATCATCCATGGCGATCGGGAAAAGCTGCTGGGCTATTCACCGGTTGAGCATCCCATCGCGCTGCAGCTGGGAGGGTCCGATCCTGACGAACTGGCGGCCTGTGCCAAAATTGCTGAAGAATGGGGCTATGACGAGGTCAATCTCAACTGCGGTTGTCCTTCCGATCGCGTGCAGTCCGGTTCGTTCGGCGCGTGCCTGATGCGTGAGCCGCAACTGGTCGCCGACTGCATGCAGGCCATGGGCGAAGCGACTTCGGTCCCGGTGACGGTGAAATGCCGCATCGGCGTCGACGATCAGGACGAAGAGACGGCGCTGTTTGCGCTGGTCGAAGCCTGCGCGAAGGCCGGGGTTTCGACCTTTATCGTCCATGCGCGCAAGGCCTGGCTGAAGGGCCTGTCGCCCAAGGAGAACCGCGACATCCCGCCGCTGAACTATGATCTGGTCTATGCGCTGAAGCGGGCGCATCCGGAGTTGACGATTTCGATCAATGGCGGCATCGGGACGCTCGACGAGGCCGAGGCGCACCTTAAGCACGTTGACGGCGTCATGCTGGGCCGGGCGGCCTATCATGAGCCGGCCCTGCTGGGGCAGGTGGACCGCCGGATATTCGGCGCATCAGGCGATGTCGGACCGTTCGAGGCGCTTGAGGCCTATCGTCCCTATATCGCGGCACAGCTTGAGGCGGGCGTAAGCCTGCCTGCCATTACGCGTCATATGCTGGGGCTGATGCACGGCCTGCCTGGGGCGCGGGCCTTCCGACGCATCCTGACGGTCGAGTCGATCCGGCCGGGGGCGGGGCTTGAGGTGCTGGATCGCGCTATCGCCGCCGTGCATGAGGCCATGGCGTCGGCCGAGGCGCGACGTGAGGCCTATGCCCTCAGGGATGCAGGATAAGGCTG
The DNA here is from genome assembly GCA_047605065.1 of Asticcacaulis sp. GTDB lineage: Bacteria > Pseudomonadota > Alphaproteobacteria > Caulobacterales > Caulobacteraceae > Asticcacaulis. Next base: position 3,369 of record JASGGL010000143.1, on the reverse strand, counting down.
CCCTTGGTGGCTTCGAACCGGCTGAGGCGGCCCAGATAGCTCATGCCCAGCAGTGAGGTCGACAGGCCTTCGGGAATGACGAGGGCTTCGACATCGTCCATCTGGCTCTGGCCGATCTGCATGTGGGCGATCAGCACGCGGGCGGCCCGAGTCTTGCCGCTGGCGGTGGTCACATCCTGATCATAGGCGAGGGTCGAGGTGTTGATGCCGAGGCGGCGCGCGTCCTGCGGCGTCAGGGCGACGACCGAGGCACCGGTATCGACCAGAAACTTCACCGTGGTGGTGTTGACGCGGGCTTCGGCCCAGTAATGGCCGTCGGCGGATTTCGGAATGGCGGTGACGCCACCAATGGTGCTGCGCGGTCCGGTGGAGCTGGAGGCCGTGTCGATCTGGACGACGGTCGCGGTTTCGGCGGGGTGACGCACAAAGCCTTCGTAACGGGCGACAATCAGACCGGAGGCGACGGCGCTGGTTATGGCGCACCCCAGGATAAAGGCGGACTTAAGCATCGGTATTTTCACCATCACCCGTAAACAGGCGCCATCTTTCTGGCTTGGGTCAGACAATACAGGGATAAGGTTTTTTTATCGTGAATCGGGCAAAAGAGACGTATTCGGACGAAATTGAATTTAATTTTTAAAATTTGAATTTAAAAATAATTATATAAAACAGGGTGTTGATAATTAATATTCGAAAATTATAATCCGATTACGGATTTTATGTTGTGTAATTTTTGTTTTATGTCACATTGATATCTGACGCGACGACAGCTGAGAGAGGTGAGAGTCCCCTGAGAGTTTGCGACGCGTCTTCTTGTTCATCTTGTCATGAAAAAGGAGGCGCACTGTGATGAACGACAACGAGAAAAAGCAACACGCCATGACCTCGTTCGCCCTTTTCGGCGGACTGTTTCTGGGTCAGAAGCAGAAGTCCGGGCCGGTGGTAAGCCGTCCGCAGGATTTCAAACCGTTCGGGCGGAAGTAATCTGCCTTCTCAGGTAAAAGCCCTAATTAAAAAGCCTCCGCGAGTGATCGCGGAGGCTTTTCCTATGGCGCAGGAAAGACGTTAGTTCCCGGCGAGTTTCACACCGGCCTTGGCCTCGGCGGCGGCCATGTTCGGCGAGGACTTGCTCACCTTGACCGATCCGTTGGACCCGCCTGCGCCGAAGCGCGCTGTGCCTTCGACCCAATAGAGGCCGTCGGTGCTGAGGAAGTTGTATTTGAATTCGATGGAGTAGGTCCCGGCGCGCACGTCACAGGCGCTGATGTTGACCATCTGCTTGCCGGTAACAGGAACGACCCTGGACACGGCTGTCTTGGCCAGTGTAGCCAGCGTGGTGCCGGCCTCGGTCTGTTGAGCGTCATCGCATTCGCTGGCGTTGGCGGCACCCACGAGGGTAAAGCCGGCGACGAGGGCGATCAGGTAAAGGCGTTTTGTCATCTCTCTGTAGCTCCTTGATATTCTTCAGGGTGAGCACAGCTTACACGACGCTGGATAAGTAACGGTTAAGTCCGCTGAGATTTGTATGACGGTTTGGCGATCCTGAAAACGCAAGAGGCCGCCGAAAGACCGGGCTTGCGGGTCTGTGACCCGGCACGTGTCTTTCAGGCGGCCATTTCCGGCTTAGAGCGTTTTCGACCCGGTTAAACCTGATCGGTGCTCTAAGCCTTTATGTCAGCGCACTTCTTTTCCGAAAAGTGGTTCCCACTTTATCGGGAAGCGCTCCAGGGGCGGGGGCTGCAATCCGGGGGATACAGATGCGAACGCCCGCTGTCCTTGCCGTATATAGGGCTTAGTTAGAAGCCAGCTTGACGCCGGACTTGGCCGAGGCATCAGCCAGGTTCGGGCTCAGACGGCGCAGCTTCAGTTCGGTGACAGCGCCACCGGCAACCTTGGCCGAACCTTCGGCCCAGTAGAGGCCGCCCGCGCCGAGGAAGTTGTACTTGAAGTCGACCGAGGCGTTCTTGCCAGCGGCGTCGCAGCTGTTGATGCTGACCATTTGCTTGCCTTCGACGGCAACGGCCTTCGAAACGGCGGCGGAAGCGGCGGAGGCGATGGCCTTGCCCGCGGCGGTTTCCTGGGCCTCATCGCATTCGGCGAAGGCCGGCGCAGCGAAGGCGGTCAGGACGAGCGCAGAAATAATAGCGGCTTTGGACACGGATCTAACTCTTTCTGAATAAACGTAAGGGCGTTCGGCCCTCTTTGGGAGGTCTTTGGTGAGCAATGTTTGTTGCTCACAGTACGTGTATACAGCCAAGACGTTTAATTTCAGATGAATGTATCTCACAATGTGGCCGATTTCGGAGAATTATTTTACCAAAAACAAGGTAAACGGGAATTTACACTTGGCAATGTTCAAATAAAAAGCCCTCCCGGCATGGGCCGGAAGGGCTTTTTACGTACAGGGACCGGATGGATCAGGCGGCGGTCAGTTCGCCGAGGAAGCGACGGATGTTTTCGCCCATGGCTTCGGTGCGCTGGGTAAGCTGACGCGCGGCCCCCAGCATCTCGGTCGAGGCCTTTTCGGTGTCGGCGGCGGATGCCGACAGCTGAGAGACCGACGAAGAGGCGGTGGTGGTGCCGTCCGAGGCTTCGTTGACGTTGCGGGCGATTTCGTTGGTCGCGTCGCCTTGCTGATGGACCGAGTCGGCGATGGACGAGGCGATCTCGTTCATGTGCTTGATCGTCGAGCCGATACCGCGGATGGCGGCGACGCCATTCTGAGCAGCGGTCTGGATGTCCTTGATGCGATCGCGGATTTCGTCGGTGGCCTTGGCGGTTTGCTGGGCCAGCGACTTCACTTCCGAGGCGACGACGGCGAAGCCCTTACCGGCTTCACCGGCGCGGGCCGATTCGATGGTGGCGTTCAGCGCCAGCAGGTTGGTTTGCTGGGCGATGGCGTTGATGAGGTCGACCACTTCGCCGATCTGGTCGGCGGCGCGGCTGAGTTCGGCCATGGAGTCGTTGGTCTTGTCGGCTTCCGACACCGCTTCGGCGGCGATTTCCACCGAGCGGACCGCCTGATCGCCGATGACGCCGATCGAGGCCGACAGTTCGGTCGTGGCCGAGGCGACATTTTGCACGTTGTCGGCCGAGTTGCGGATCGAGGCGACCGCCGATTGCGAACGGCGCTCGTTTTCCTGAGCGATGGTCAGAAGCGTGCGGCCGTTGGCGTCGAGGTCCGAGGCGGCGGACGACAGGGCGTCCAGCATGTCCTGAGCTTCGTGACGGAAGCGTTCGGCCAGTTCCGACATCTGACGGGTGCGCTCTTCGCGGGTCTTCATCGTCGCGGCTTCGATTTCGGCCAGACGGATCTTTTCTTCGGCATTGGCCTTGAAGACGTTGAGGCTGTCGACGACCGACTTCAGT
>JASGGL010000142.1:0-7932 GCA_047605065.1 Asticcacaulis sp. | reverse complement strand
TGTGAGAACAGGTGAAGAGCGACGGCCAGAAGCCCGGCATAGACCGGCCAGTAGAGCCCGCCTGCAATGGAACCGATCCCGGTCAGCGCCAGAGCCAGCGCGTAAAAGAGTGACACCCCGGACTTGCCGCGACGGCCCAGCGCCCGCGCCGAGGACTTTACGCCGATCATGGCGTCGTCTTCTATGTCCTGATAGGCGTAGATGGTGTCGTAGCCGATGGTCCAGAAGATCAGGCCGGCATAGAAGATGACCGCTCCGAGGTTGAGCGTGCCGGTCATGGCGGCGACGCCCATAAGGAAGCCCCAGTTGAAGGTCAGGCCCAGCCAGGCCTGAGGCCACCAGGTGATGCGCTTCATGAACGGATAGGCGGCGACCAGAGCCAGTGATGCCACCCCAAGCCCGATGGCGGCCCAGCCCAGTTGCACCAGTATGCCGAGGCTGATCACACAGGAAACGGCGACGAAGCCCAGCGCCTGTTTCGGGGAGATCTGTCCCGACGGAATGGGCCTCAGGCGCGTGCGTTCGACCTGCGCATCGAAATCGCGGTCGACAAAGTCGTTGAAGGCGCAGCCCGCGCCGCGCATCAGCGCCGAACCGACGGCAAACAGCACCAGCTTATAAGCTATGTCCCACGTGAACACCCATTGCGCGCCGAACATTATGCCCATCGCGCCGGGCAGGAACAGAAGCCAGATGCCGACCGGACGGTCGAAGCGCCCCAGCCTCAGCCATGGGCGCAGGGGCTCAGGGGCGAAGCGGTCGACCCAGTTGGCAGCGGGGGCGTCGGGCAGGGCAAGCGGATCGTGAGTCATATGTCCTCATTTGCACCTTTCGGCCACGGGTGTCGAGCGGCAAGCGCCTGCTGTGTAACGGAAGTGCGTTGCAAGCTACCTCGCATGGATGGCTACCACATTACAAATGGTACATGTTACAAAAAGGTATCTTGCAATAAACAGTAGCTTGCCATATACACATCTTCATCACGGAGCGAACACCGCTCCGGCGAAAGGAAACCCGGAGATGGCTGAAACCATTGACATACAACTGAAGAAAGGCGTGCTGGGGCTGTGCGTGCTGGCGCTTCTGGCCCGCAGCGAAAGCTACGCCTACGAAATCGCCTCGACCCTGTCCGACGCCATTGGCATGGGTGAGGGCACGATCTACCCGCTGATGCGGCGCATGCAGTCCGACGGACTGGTCGACACACGACTGGTCGAATCCTCGTCGGGGCCGTCGCGCAAATATTATCGCCTGACCGAAGCGGGCCATGCCGCGCTTAAGGCGCAGGCCGACGAATGGCGCGGTTTCGCCCGTTCGGTCGACGCACTGCTGGACGCCGCGCCGAACGATGCGCAGGCGCAAACTGACACTCTGGAGGGCTGAGGGACATGACTCGCAACGACTTTATCAACCGGCTGAAAAGCGGCCTTGCCGGCCTGCCCGCCGCCACTATCGCTGACGTGGTCGCTGACTACGAAGCACACTTCACCGATGGCGCTGCCGCCGGTCGCAGCGAAGCCGATGTGGCTTCCGCCCTTGGCGACCCCTCGCGTCTGGCCCGCGAACTGAAGGCCGAAATCGGCCTGAAACAATGGGAAGACACCAAGACCCCGTCCTCGGCGGTGTCGGCTGTCTTTGCCGTACTGGGCCTCGGGGCCATCGATATCCTGATCCTCCTGCCCATTCTGATGGGCGTGGCAGGCACGCTGGTCGGCTTCTTCATGGCCGCGCTGGGCATCATCATCGCCAGCGGCGCGATCTTCGCCACTGGAGCCTTCTGGATGCCCGGCGGTCTCGCCGCGGCGATTTTGGGTGGCATCGGCGGGATTGCACTGGGTGTGACCATCATCGCTCTGACGGCGATCGCCACCATCTGGCTGGTCAACGGCCTCGTCTGGTACGGCCGTCTGCACTACCGCCTGCTGAAACCCGCGCTTGAAGCGCAAGCCGCCTGATACTGAGGAGACGCAACATGATCCGCAAACTTTTCATCGTCGCAGGCTCGGGCTTCGTGCTGTCGGTCGCCTGCATCGCCGGGGCCACCGCGCTGGCCAGCCATGACATTGCCAAAAACGGCGGGGTATGGACCCTGTCCGAAGCGGGAGACAAACACATCCGCTTTGTGGAAAAGACCAGTGCGCGCGTCGAGCCGCCGGTAACGAAGACGCTGGCCTGGACCGGTGGTGAACGCCTTCTGGTCGATATCCCGGCCGAGGTGGTCTATACGCAGGGCGCGACGCCCTCGGTCACCATCAATGGCGATAAGCTCATGACCGACCGGGTGCGTCTGGAAAACGGCCGCCTGTTCCTCGCCGACGGACCGGATGTCCGCAGCACGGTGGAGTTCCACTTCTCGTCGGGCAACATCGAGGCGCATTCCAACGACGCGCTTAAGATCGTCATCACCGCGCCGTCGGTGAAGGACTTCGAGATCGTCGGGTCCAGCGACCTGAGGATCAGCGCCTACGATCAGCCCAGCCTCGACCTGCGCATCAGCGGTTCGGGCTCTGCCGAAGTCTCGGGCCGCGCCAAGGCGCTCAAGCTGGAGATTTCCGGAGCGGGTGAGGCCGATCTGAGGGAACTGACGGTCGAAGACGCCGATATCAACATCTCAGGGTCCGGCGATGCCACCATCGCTCCGACGGGTAAGGTCAAGGTCGATGTGTCGGGTTCCGGCAATGTCGAACTGGCGACCCGTCCGGCCCAGCTCGATAGCAAGATCAGCGGCGCAGGCAGCGTCGAGCAGGAATAAAGGAAAAAGCCCCTCCGTCTCCGGAGGGGCTTTTTTGCAGACCGCTCTAAGCCCGGCGAGCTTCGCGCGTTTTGGCTGCGGGAATAACCCGGGCGAACGGGCGCGGGCCGAACAGGGTCATTTCCATGCCGGTTTCAAGGATGTCGCCGCGTTTCGGGGCCTTGAGGAACAGGTCTTCGTCGGGGGTGACGACGTAAAGTCCTTCGGGCGCATAGACGACCAGAAGGTGCTCGTTCTTCAGTATGCCTTCGCCCCAGATCTTGAATTGCGAATAATAGGGTTCCTGACGCCAGGCGTCGGGACGGGCGGGGTCGACATCGACATTGAGCGTGGTGCCGTTGGGCTCAAGCCGGAGCACGAAGCCCGCCGTATCGGGCCGCCACAGACCGTTGAGGTCATCGTGCTTCAGCCACAGGCACTTGAAATCCTGACAGGTTTGCGGGTGCAGCCCCCAGATGCCGCAGCCCGCGCTTTCGCGCGTATGCTGGCACATCTTCCCGGCCTTCTTACCGACATCCTCGACGTCGTAGACCTTGCAGCACAGGTTGCAGTCGCCGCACATTTTGAGTGGAGGGCGCGAACGGGCAACCGGTCGATGCGTTTCGGCCTGAGCCATGAGGAACCTTCTGTTCGGCGTGCCGCGCTTTGACGGCTTCGCCCGCAGAATGTCCGCATATGGTCAATAAAGGGTTAGAAAACAGGGTAAATGCGGCGTTAATGGACTGGCGTGCGCATTGTCAGCACGTGAGTGGGCGGTATAGTCTGGCCGCAAAGGGAGCAAGGCCATGATCGACCATATGAATATCTTCGTTTCCGACCGTCAGAGGAGCAAGGTCTTCTATTCGGCGGCTTTTGCGCCGTTAGGGTATGGAGTGGTGATGGACGGTCCATGGGGCACCGGTTTTGGAACGCATAAACCCTATCTGTGGCTGAGTGACGGACAGCCAACGGATCATGTGCATGTGGCGGTTGTCGCAGAAAGCCGTGACGCCGTAGACGCTTTTTATGCGGCGGCTCTGGAGGCGGGCGGGCGTGACAACGGACCGCCGGGTATTCGTGCGCATTATCATCCGGACTATTACGGTGCTTTCGTGCTTGATCCGGATGGCCACAATATTGAAGCCGTCTGTCATAGGCCCTAAATCAGCGGGATGCCGATATCGGCCCTGAGGCCGCCCAGCGGGCTTTCGTCGAGGCTCAGTTCGCCGCCGTGGCTGCGCACCGTATCGCGGGCGATGGCAAGGCCCAGCCCCACGCCCTTCTTGTTCTGATTGCGGGAATCGTCCAGCCGCGAAAAGGGCTTGAGCGCCTCTTCGCGCTTTTCCGGCGGGATGCCGGGGCCGTCGTCGTCGACATAGATGTGCAGGGATTGCTTGCCGCCGGGCTTATGTTCGACCCCGGCGGAGACCCGGACGTGGGTGGCGTAATGGAAGCCGTTCATGACCAGATTGGACAGGGCGCGGCTCAGGGCCATGACGCGCACCGAAGTTTCGATGTCTTCGCTTAGCGGAATCAGTTCCGGCTGATGACCGGCGCGGCGCGCCCCGTCGATTATGGCTTCCAGCAGGCCGTTGATCGAGGTGGCCTGCGGGCTTTCCTGCATTTCGCCGCGCGCGAAGGCCAGATATTCGTCTATCATATAGGCCATTTCCGACACGTCCTGCTTCATGCGCTCGGTGGCGGCGTCCTGATTGGCCATGGCCAGTTCGAGTTTGAGGCGGGTCAGCGGCGTCCTCAGGTCGTGACTGACCGAAGCGAGCAGGGTGGTGCGCTGTTCGATATGGCGCTGGATGCGCGACTTCATTTTGAGGAAGTTCTGGGCGGCGGCGCGCACCTCGGCCGCACCATAGGGCTTGAAGTTCGGGTCGTCCTCGCCGCGTCCGAATTTCTCGGCGGCTTTCGACAGGCGCTCGATGGCGCGTACCTGATTGCGGATGAACAGGATCGACACCGCCGTCAGCACCATGGTCGCGCCGGTCATCCACAGGACGAAGATGTGGGCGCGCGTGGCAAAGGCGCGCTCGCGCGGGGCGATCACCCGGATGACGCCGCCGTGGACCTTGACGCGGATATCGACCGCGCCGGCATAGCGCGTCGTGTCGTACCAGAAGGGGTCGTCCAGTTGTTCGGTCAGGGCACGCTTAAGCGAACGGTCGAGTGCGGCCCAGGCGTTGCGGCGGCGGCTTTCGGGCAGGTCGCGTCCGGGCTGATAGACGATGGACAACTGCATGGCCTTTTGCGCGGCGGCGGAAATATGCTCCATGTTTTGCGGGGTCGGATCGGCCTTATAGGCATCGACCGCCCACGCGACATCGCCCACCAGCCCTTCGGACAGCTTGGCCGTCACGGTTTCCCAGTGCATGTCGAAAAAGGCCCAGGTCACCGCCACCTGCATCAGCGCCACGGGAAGGACGATGATCAACAGGGCGCGGCCCCACAGGGTCTTGGGGATTTTGCGCTTGAAGGCCTGCGGCCAGAATTTGAGACGAGGTATGCGCATACGGACCTTTACGCTTTAACGCTGATCTCCAAACTGCAATGATCTTCTCATTGCGGTTTGGCAAGGGCGGCTGCCCGCCGCCGCGTATGCGGCGAGCTTGCGCGGCCTCTGAGCGCATGGATAAGGACTAAGGCGTAGCCTTAGTCCGGAGCCAGCATATAGCCCTTGCCGCGCACGGTTTGCAGGTAGCGCGGGTTCTTGGGATCGGGCTCGATCTTGCGGCGCAGGCGCGTCACCTGAACATCGACGGCGCGCCCGGTGGTGTCGACGCTGTCCTTGGCGAGGTCCATGCGGTCCACGGGCACATTGGCGCGTTCGGCCAGATATTTGAGCAACTGCGCCTCGGCCTCGGTCAGACGCACCATCGTGCCGTTCTTGCTGAGTTCGGCGCGCTCAAGATCAAAGGTGATCGGCCCCATGCTGATGGTCTTGGGCAGGGTGGGCTTCACACCGGTACGTCGCAGAATGGCCTCGATACGCAATAGCAATTCCTGCGGCTCGAAGGGCTTGGACAGGTAATCGTCCGCCCCTAGAGACAGGCCCATGATGCGGTCGTCGGGCAGGCCGCGCGCCGTGAGGATCAGGATGGGAACGTTGGAATGCTGACGCACCCATTTGGACAGCGAGAAGCCGTCTTCGCCCGGCATCATGACGTCGAGGATCAAAAGGTCGAAATCGAGAAGCTGAAGCATGCGCTTGGCGGCATCGGCGTGGGCCGCCGCGGTGACGCGAAAGCCCTGACGCGACAGGAACTCTTTCAGCAGGGTGCGGATGCGGTCGTCATCGTCGACCACCAGAAGGTGACGCACACTGGCGTCGTTGAGGCCGGGGTGAGGGCTCACTTTGATCCTGTCCTTGTCGTGGGTGGCGTCTTGAGCGCCGTTCCGAAAGGGAGACTACAGGGGCCTGACCTGATTTGTCATCAGGGATTTGTAGCCTTTTTGTCATAGCGGGCCGCTGTGAGCGAAAAGATTCCGGGTTAACCTTAAAAAGCGCTTGCCATGGTTTCAAAGGTTATCTGATATTTACCCTTTCGGCGGTGCAATCGTGTGCAATCCGTCCGCCGTGGGGATTTGAGTAAATGCCGTCATTCGGAATGTTGAACCTGCAAAGCCTTCTGGGCATCGTCGTCATGCTGGCCGCCTGCTGGCTGATATCGGAAAACAAGAAGAAGTTTCCTTTTCTTTTGTCCATAGGTGCCATCGGGGTTCAGGTTCTGCTGGCCTTCCTGTTTTTCGGCTTCCCGCAGTCGCAGGCCGTACTCGACAGCATTAATGCCGGGGTTGACGCTCTGGCGCAGGCCACCAATGTCGGCACACAGTTCGTCTTCGGCTATCTGGGCGGCGGGACGCAGCCCTATATGGTCGAAAATCAGGGCGCGCTGTTCGTCTTCGCGTTTCAGGTCCTGCCGCTTATTCTGGTGATTTCGGCCCTGTCGGCGCTGTTCTGGCACTGGCACATCCTGAAATGGATCACGCAGGCCTTCGGTTTCCTGTTCCAGAAGACCATGGGCCTTGGCGGCGCATCGGCTCTGGCCGTGGCGACCAATATCTTTCTGGGCATGATCGAAAGCCCGATCGTTATCCGCGCCTATCTCAGCAAGCTGTCGCGCTCCGAAGTCTTTATGATGATGGTGGTCGGTCTGGCCACCGTCGCCGGTTCGACCATGGTGGCCTATGCGCTGATCCTCAAGGCGACCCTGCCGAATGCTGCCGGTCACGTGCTGGTGGCCTCCATCGTTTCGGCACCGGCGGGCGTGCTGTTGTCGCGCATCATCGTGCCGGAAAAGGACGGGGAAGGCGGCGCGGTTGCCGACTATAACTCGTCGCTGAAATACGACAGCGCCATGGACGCCATTTCGAAAGGCACCGCCGATGGCCTGATGGTGGTGATGAACATCTCGGCGACGCTGATCGTCTTCGTGTCTTTCGTGACGCTGATCAACATCATTCTGGGCATGTTCCCGCACGTCGGTGGTGAGGCCCTGTCGCTGGAGCGTGGCCTGTCCTACGTGTTCGCGCCTCTGGCCTGGGTCATCGGTGTGCCGTGGGAAGAGGCGCAGAAGGCCGGTTATATTCTGGGGGCCAAGCTGACCCTTACCGAATTCGTCGCCTTCCTCAAGCTGGGGGCCATCCCCGCAGCGGATATGAGCGAGCGCACCCGTATGCTTCTGACCTATGCCATCTGTGGCTTTGCCAATATCGCCTCGGTGGGCATCACGGTCAGCGGACTGAGCGTGCTGATGCCGGAGCGCCGCGAAGAAGTGCTGAGCCTCGTCTGGAAGGCGCTGTTCGCGGGCTTTATCGCCACCTGCCTGTCGGCGGCGATCATCGGTGCCATGCCGGGCAACCTGTTCGGTGTGTCGGACGCTGTGCCTGTCGCGGCCCCTGCGGCGGTGGTGGCTCAGTAAGTCCCGAGATAAAGCTGATACAAAAAAGCCCGCCGGAAACGGCGGGCTTTTTTAGATCATTATGTTTTTTGATAGAAACATAATGATCTAGCTTTTTTAGTCCCTCGCCGGGCGGTGGCTCCGCCACCTTGGCCGCCGCCTCAATGGCGGCTTGAACGGAATGATTCCATTAGAAATCATTCCGCTCTAATGGGTGTATTCAGCGTTATTTCGCGGCCTTATCGGCGGGCTTTGCCGCTTCGGCCTGTGCCACGGCCTCTTCGGTGAATT
>JASGGL010000141.1:0-7933 GCA_047605065.1 Asticcacaulis sp. | reverse complement strand
GGCGTCATGATGATCAGCGGCTTGCGGAACGGACGGTGGATCTGACGGCGCAGGATGTGGAAGTAGTTGGCCGGCGTCGTGCAGTTGGCGACCTGCATATTGTCTTCGGCACACAGTTGCAGGAAGCGTTCAAGGCGCGCCGAGGAGTGCTCGGGGCCCTGACCTTCGTAGCCGTGCGGCAGCAGCATAACCAGACCCGACATGCGCAGCCACTTGCGTTCACCGGAGCTGATGAACTGGTCGATGACGACCTGAGCGCCGTTCACGAAGTCGCCGAACTGGCCTTCCCACATGACGAGCGTGTTGGGATCGGCCAGCGAGTAGCCGTATTCGAAGCCCAGCACCGCCTCTTCCGACAGGGCCGAGTCGATCACTTCGTAAGCACCCTGACCGTCGCGCAGGTGGTTGAGCGGGAAATAACGCTCTTCGGTGCGCTGATCGATAAAGGCCGAGTGACGCTGCGAGAAGGTGCCGCGGATCGAGTCCTGACCCGACAGGCGTACGTCAAAGCCTTCATCGAGGATCGAGCCGAAAGCCAGATGCTCGGCCAGCGCCCAGTCGAGGTTCTCACCCGATTCGATCGCCTGACGACGGCCTTCGATGACGCGACGCAGAGTCTTGTGCGCCTCGATCTCGTTCGGGATGGTGGTGATCTTCTTGCCGATATCTTCCAGCTTGGCACGCGGCACCGAGGTGAAGCCACGGCGCTCATCGTCCTCCGGCAGGCCGAGGCCCGACCACTTGCCATCCAGCCAGTCGGCCTTGGTCGCCTTGTATTCCTTGCCCGCTTCGAATTCAGCGTTGAGGAAGGCGTCGAATTCGGCGACCCAGCCGTCGATTTCGGCCTGAGAGGCAACGCCTTCGGCGATCAGACGCTGACCGTAGATTTCGCGCGTGGACGGATGGTCCTTGATCTTGGCGTACATGATCGGCTGCGTGAACGTGGGATCGTCGCCTTCGTTGTGACCGAAGCGGCGATAGCAGAACATGTCGATGACCACGTCCTTGGCAAACTGATGCCGGAACTCGGTCGCCACCTTGGCGCAGTAGACCACGGCTTCGGGATCGTCACCGTTACAGTGCAGGATCGGGGCCTGCGCGCCCAGCGCCTGATCCGACGGATAGGGCGAAGAGCGCGAGAAGCGCGGCGCGGTGGTGAAACCGATCTGGTTGTTGACGATGATGTGCAGTGTACCGCCGGTCTTGTAACCCTTAAGGCCCATCAGAGCGAAACATTCGGCCACGACGCCCTGACCCGCGAAAGCGGCATCGCCGTGCAGGATCAGCGGAATGGTCTGCGTACGGTCGAGCACGCCGTCGCCCTTGGCCTTGATGTGCGCCGCCTGCTTGGCGCGGGCCTTGCCCAGCACCACCGGATTGACGATTTCAAGGTGCGACGGGTTGGCCGTCAGCGACAGGTGGACATTGTTACCGTCGAAGGCGCGGTCGGACGACGCACCCATGTGGTACTTCACGTCGCCGGTCGAGTCGATGTCGAGCGGCACGGTCGAACCGCCCTGGAATTCATGGAACAGGGCACGGTACTGCTTGCCCATAACGGCGGTCAGCACGTTCAGGCGGCCACGGTGCGGCATGCCGAGGATGATGTCCTTGACGCCCAGATTGCCACCGCGCTTGATGATCTGCTCCATGGCCGGGATCAGCGCTTCACCGCCATCGAGGCCGAAGCGCTTGGTGCCGGGGAAGCGGCGGTGCAGGAAGCGTTCCAGACCTTCGGTTTCGATCAGCTTCTTGAGGATGGCGATCTTGCCTTCCTTGGTGAAGTTGATTTCCTTGTCACGGCCTTCGATGCGCTCCTGAATCCACGCCTTTTCGGCCGGATCGTAGATATGCATGTACTGCACGCCGACATTGGCGCAGTAGGTGCGGCGCAGGATCTGGATGATTTCCTTGAGGCTGGCCGTTTCCAGACCCAGAACGCCGTCGATGAAGATCGGACGATCCATGTCAGCGGCAGTAAAGCCCCAGTGTTCCGGCAGCAGTTCCGGGTTCTCGCCCTTCGGCTCAAGACCCAGCGGGTCGAGATTGGCCTGAAGGTGGCCGCGGATGCGGTAGGCGCGGATGAGCATCAGCGCGCGCACCGAGTCGCGCGCAGCGTTCTGCAGGTCGGCGGCGGAGGCCGGAGCGGCCTTGCCGGCGGCGGCATCCTTGGCGTTCTTATCGGCAATGCCCTTGGCGGCCTTGGCTTCGACGGCGGGCCAGAACCCGTCCAGCGCCGAGGTCAGCTCGTCGCGCGCTTCGGCGACCGGACGCGCCCAGCCACCGACCGAGGCGTTTTGCGCCACGTTCGCGGGGTTATCCATAAGCTGATCGAAAAAGGCCCGCCAGGCGGGTGTAACAGAGCCGGGGTCTTTCGCCCACTGCTCCTGAATCTGTTCGATGAACAGGGCGTTGCCGCCATAGAGGAACGAGGTCTCCGCAAAGACCTGATTAAGCCGACCGGAATCGTCCGCCATAACTATACCTTGAGACGGCCAATGACGACACCGTCTCCCTTTCCTAGTGTTGAGGCGGCCAATAACGACACCGCCATACAAAGACGCATATACCCTGTTTGAAAGGTGTTGAGAACCTCTTAAGTGCGCACAATCGTATACCAAAAATGTGAGCGCTAACATTATGCGCCTGCGGGGTCATGGCGGCAATAAAAAAGCGCGCAGCCCTGAGGCTACGCGCTTTTCATGACGGAGGTATGGCATCCCACCTCCCGCTTTTCAGGAGGTAGGTTTAAGCCTTAGCCCTTCAGAACGCTGAGGAGCGTTTCACCGAGCGCCGCCGGAGACGGAGACACCTTGATGCCTGCCGCTTCCATGGCCGCGATCTTGTCTTCCGCGCCGCCCTTGCCGCCGGAGATGATCGCACCGGCGTGGCCCATGCGGCGGCCCGGAGGCGCCGTGCGGCCCGCGATGAAGCCGGCCATCGGCTTCTTACGGCCGCGCTTGGCTTCGTCGATCAGGAACTGAGCGGCGTCTTCTTCGGCCGAACCACCGATTTCACCGATCATGATGATCGACTTGGTGGCTTCGTCGGCGAGGAACATTTCCAGCACGTCGATGAACTCGGTGCCCTTGACCGGGTCGCCACCGATGCCGACGGCGGTCGTCTGACCGAGACCGGCATTGGTCGTCTGGAACACGGCTTCATAGGTGAGCGTGCCCGAACGCGACACGACGCCGACCGAACCCTTGGAGAAGATGTTGCCCGGCATGATGCCGATCTTGCACTCGTTCGGAGTCAGAACGCCGGGGCAGTTCGGTCCGATCAGGCGCGACTTGGAACCCGACAGAGCGCGCTTCACCTTGACCATGTCCAGCACCGGAATCCCTTCGGTGATGCAGACGATCAGCGGGATTTCGGCTTCGATGGCCTCGAGGATGGCGTCAGCCGCGAAGGGCGGCGGCACGTAGATGGCCGAGGCGTCGGCACCGGTGCGGTCCTTGGCTTCGGCGACGCTGTCGAACACCGGCAGGCCGATGTGGGTGGTGCCGCCCTTGCCGGGGGTCACGCCGCCGACGACCTGAGTCCCGTAAGCGATGGCCTGTTCGGAGTGGAAGGTGCCCTGCGCGCCGGTGAAGCCCTGCGTGATGACCTTGGTTTGCGAATTGATGAGTACGGACATGCTTCTAAACCTTAGCCCTTCACAGCCTTGACGATCTTGGCGGCCGCATCGGCCAGATCGTCGGCGGCGATCACGTTCAGGCCGCTTTCGTTGATGATTTTCTTGCCGAGATCGACATTGGTGCCTTCGAGGCGCACCACCAGCGGAACCTTCAGGCCGACTTCCTTCACCGCGGTGATCACGCCCGTGGCGATGATGTCGCACTTCATGATGCCGCCGAAGATGTTGACGAGGATGCCCTTCACCTTGGGGTCCGAGGTGATGATCTTGAACGCCGCCGTCACCTTTTCGGTCGTGGCACCGCCGCCGACGTCGAGGAAGTTGGCAGGTTCGGAACCATACAGCTTGATGATGTCGAGCGTGGCCATAGCCAGACCCGCGCCGTTGACCATGCAGCCGATTTCGCCGTCAAGGGCGATGTAGCTGAGGTCGAACTTCGAGGCTTCGATTTCCTTGGCGTCTTCTTCGGTCAGGTCGCGCAGGGCCTGAATGTCCGGATGACGGAACAGCGAGTTGGAGTCGAACGACACCTTGGCGTCGAGCACCAGAAGCTGCTCGTCG
Organism: Asticcacaulis sp.; assembly: GCA_047605065.1. Classification (GTDB taxonomy): domain Bacteria; phylum Pseudomonadota; class Alphaproteobacteria; order Caulobacterales; family Caulobacteraceae; genus Asticcacaulis. The sequence goes on along the minus strand of JASGGL010000141.1, from coordinate 3,732 downwards.
CCGGTGATGATCAGCGGGTTGATTTCCAGCATGTCCATGTCCTTGGCGTTGAACGCCGCGTACAGTTGCTGGAGCAGCTTGAAGCCCTGCTTGGCCAGATCGCCCTTCAGGCCCAGAGCGTGAGCCAGGGTGCGGCCGTGCACCGGGAAAACGCCGGTGGCCGGATCGATGGTGAAGGAGTGGATCTTCTCAGGCGTCGAGTGGGCGACTTCTTCGATGTCCATGCCGCCTTCGGTCGAAGCAACGACCGAGACGCGCGAGGTGACGCGATCGACGAGGAGCGAGAGGTAGAGCTCCTTTTTGATGTCCGCGCCTTCTTCGATGTACAGGCGGTTGACCTGCTTGCCTGCCGGACCCGTCTGATGGGTGACCAGAACGCGACCCAGCATTTCGTCGGCATTGGCTTCGACTTCGGCAGGCGACTTCACGACGCGCACGCCGCCCTTGGCGTCGGCGCCGAGGCCTTCGAACTTACCCTTGCCACGGCCACCGGCGTGGATTTGCGACTTGACGACCCACACCTTGGTCGAATCGTCTTTCAGATTCTTGGCCGCCTCAAGGGCTTCCTTAGGCGAAAAGGCGGGATAGCCGCGCGGAACGGCGACGCCGAACTCTTTCAGTACGGCCTTGGCTTGATGCTCGTGAATGTTCATGGAACCCGGTCTTGTAAAGCGAGGATGCCGGACCGTGTTAACGGTACCAGCCGGGAAAGACAGGCGGTGGGACCACCGCGTGCGACCTGTTGAGGAGCGAACGTCTTTGTCCGCCCCACGCGGGCAGGGGTTATAAAGTCACCCTCGGCATTGTGCAACCGCAAGATAACCGATTTTTATCCCCGGCGACAAAGACATTGGTATTATTCGGGTGCGTGGGCGGCCTGAATCGCCTGTCCGGCCTTCCAGTCGCGCGGCAAAATAAAGCTGACCGCCACAAAACATGCCGCTCCCAGAACATAGAAACCAAGCCCGTAACCGACCGCCATTTTAAGTGCGTTTGCCGCATAGGCGTGGGCAAGGTGGTCCGACAGCAGGCCCATGATCCACGAACCGAACCCCAGTCCGATCAGGTTGGTGACGAACAGAAATACCGCCGACGCCAGCGCGCGGTCTTCGGGATCGACGACATGGTGCAGGCTGGCCGTCACCGGTCCCATCCACACCAGCCCCAGCGCCTGCGCCACAACCAGAAGCCCGAACCCCGCCGCCGTGTCGAAGGCAAAGCCCGGCGCGGACAGCACCAGCCCATAGGCCGGGATGCACAAAAGATAGGCGGCGGCCGGAATCAGCGCGAACCAGCGCGGCGACTTCGCCCCCAGACGGTCGGCCAGAACACCACCGCCCAATATGCCCATAGCCCCGCCGATCAGCACGATGAGGCCGAAGCTCAGCGATGCCGACCCCAGCGTCGCTTTGAACGAACGCATGAAGACCGATGGCAGCCAGAACATCAGCCCGTAGCCGATGACCGAGGACAAGGACGCCCCCAACGAGATCAACCACACGGACGCATTGCCCGTCACGCGCCGCAGCGCCAGCCACACCGGCGGTGCCTGCGTCCTCTGGGTATCGCGCCCTTTCAGACCGAACCAGAAAACCGGTGCGAAGCACAGCCCCGCCAGACCGATGACCGCAAAGGCATGCCGCCAGTCGAAGGCCGAGGCCAGAAGCCCGCCGAAGATAATGCCGAACCCCGACCCCAGCGGCACACCCAGCGAAAAGACCGCCAGAGCGCGGGCGCGGTGCTGTGCCGGATAAAGATCGCTGATCAGGCTCTGGGCCGGGGCGACGCCGCCCGCTTCACCAACGCCGACCCCGAACCGCCCCAGAGCCAGCATCACCCACGAAGAGGCTAGGCCACAAGCCGCCGTTGCCGCGCTCCACAGCATCAGGGCGGCGGCAATGACCTTCACGCGCCCGACGCGTTGCGCCAGAATGGCCGCAGGCAGCCCCAGAAGCGTGTAGACAAAGGCGAAGGCGAAGCCCCCAAGCCAGCCCAACTGCGCATCGCTCAGGCCCAGTTCGGCCTTTATCGGCTGCGCCAGTATCGACAGGATCTGACGGTCTATGAAGTTGAAAACATAGACGATCAGCAGCAGCACAAGGCAGGCATGGGTGCGCCAGCCGGGGGCCGGGGGCCCGTCCGTCCTCTCTGGTGTGTCGTTCATTTCCGTCCCGCCGCAATTATCAGACGGAACCTATCACAGCGTTTCAGAAAACGTAGCTTTTAATGCCGGCATCCCATAAACCCGTCAGCCGAAGAAGACCTGCCACAACAACCGCCCCGGCAGGAAGGCAAACAGGCCTGCCACCACCAGCCCGCCCATGAACAGACCCGTCGCCATGCCGCGATGGCGCTTGATATTCTTCGTACGTGCCGCATAGACGATCATCGGCGCGACCACCACCGTCCAGCCGGACAGGATATGGATGACGCTGAACATGCCGTGGTTCATACCGCGCAACCAGAAGCTTGAGATCGCCGCCGTCAGCATGAGCGCCAGCCAGATGTAGCCGAGAAGCCGGTGGGGTGTGCGGCCCTTCGGCCCGATCAGTTGATAAAGCCCGATGAAGAAGGCGCTGATCGCCGCCGTCAGATGTATCTGCGTGGCCAGCGAGGCCTGCGCGATCAGGTCAAGATCGGGCGCATGAAAATGCGCCTGCGCCACCACCTGTCTGGCAAGGCTGAAATCATTACCTGAGGCCAGAACGGCGATCACCACAAGCCCGCCGGTCAGGATCAGGGCCGAGATGAATTTTCCAGCCAGGCCGAATTTGGACTCACTGGTGGCAGGTGTAGTGGACGGCATGAAAATTTCCTTGTGCGGCAGGCTCAACTTACGCCAATTAGGCACATGCCCGCCGGACCGAGGACTAAGGATGCGCGAACAGACGCCGCAGATACGTGAAAACACCGCTTCTGCGCTTCGCGCTTCGCCAGTTGCGCGCGCGTCTGCCGGTCGCTGGTCGGAAACCCTCAAGGGGGCCGCGCGGATTTTCGGCTCGGCCTTCGCCATGGCGCTGTTCCTCAGCCTGATCGGCGCTTTCGGCACCGGCAGCATTCCCTTGGGGTTACGCCTGTTCTACTGGAGCCTGCTGATGGTGTCCGGCTCGCTGGTGGCCGTGGGTGTCGACCGGCTGATGCTTGGCTATCTGCGCCACACGCTGCGGCTCGAGGGGCGTCCGTGGCTCTATGGCGCGCTTCTGGCTGTGCTGCTGACGCCATCGATATCTCTGGTGGTCTGGGCCATCACACCGCTGTTCGGTCATATGAACTGGAACATCGCCCACTATGTGCGCTTTCTGGGGCCGGTCGGCGTGATCGCCACCGCCATGACCGCGCTCAATGTGCTGATCAATCGCGAACCCCAGCAAAGCCACGCCTTCGCGCCCGTTGCCGCCCCTCAGACCGAAGCCCCTCAGGTCGCCTTCCTCGATCGCCTGCCGTTCAAGCACCAGAAGGCTGACATCTATGCCCTGAGCGCCGAAGACCACTATCTGCGCGTCCACACCAGCGCAGGTAACACACTGATTCTTATGCGCCTTTACGATGCCATTCGTGAACTCGAAGGCATTGAGGGCTCTCAGACGCACCGTTCGTGGTGGGTGGCGAAAGACGCCATCGAAGACGTGCAAAAACAGGACGGAAAGGTCTGTCTACTTCTGCGTGGCGATCTCGAAGCCCCGGTCAGCCGGACATTTCAGAAAATTCTGAAATCAGACGGCTGGATTTAGG
>JASGGL010000140.1:0-7943 GCA_047605065.1 Asticcacaulis sp. | reverse complement strand
CTTCAGGAGCGTGTCGAGCAGGGGGGCGGTCTTGTCGTCCGGCGTGCCGTCGATGGCCGCCTGCGCCTGCTCGTAGGACAGCTTGGCGGCGGAGCGCATCAGGCCGCGCACGAACTGATGCCCGATCTTCTTGCCGTCGGCGTTGAAGACCATGCGCACGGCCAGGGTCGCGCGGTTCTCACCTTCCTGAAGCGAGCACAGGCCCGAGGACAGGACGTGCGGCAGCATGGGCTCGACGCGGTCGGGGAAGTAGGTCGAATTGCCCTTTTCACGGGCGTCGCGGTCCAGCGAGGAGCCCGATTTGACGTAGTTGGCCACATCGGCGATGGCCACCCAGACGACATGGCCGCCGGGATTGGCGGCATCGTCATCGGGGTGGGCGTAGACGGCGTCGTCGTGGTCGCGGGCATCCTGAGGGTCAATGGTGATCAGCGGCAGGTGGCGCAGATCCTCGCGGCCCTTGAGGTCGGGGGCCTGTGCGGCCTCGGCCTCGGCTTCGGTCGAGGAGGCGAAGCCGACCTTGAGCCCGTGAGCGTGGATGGCCATGATCGAGGCGATGCGCGGGCTGTCTTCCTTACCGATTACCTCCAGCAGCTTGGCGGGCTTGGGGCCGAAGCGGTGCGTGCCGCCTTGCGGGGCCGCCAGCACGACGTCGCCGTCTTCGAGGCTGTCGATAGCTCCGGCGACCAGGGTATAGCTGTCCTTCGATTTGCGATCGACGCTTTCGAGGCGGATGTCGCGCGGGCCTTTGCGGGCCTTACCGATGCGCACGACACCGACCACCTTGATTGCACCCTGATCGAGCACCTTGACGAGGTGAGCGATCCATTCGTCGGCGGTCTGCTCGAAGCGGACATAGATGCGGTCGCCGACGGCGGGCGGGGTCTGGGCGAGGGATTTCTTGAGCGGTGCAAGTCGCGCCAGCGGCGGCTTGTGTTTCAGCTTCGGGTCGTCGGACTTGCCCCACTTGACCCACAGATCGCCATCGATATCGCGCTCGACGACCTCGGCGACGCCGGTTTCGGGCAGGGCGCCCACGGCACCGAAGGATTTCCGTCCGCTCTTGTTCAGCTTGCCGGAGTCGGCGAGCGCCTTAAGCTTCTGACGCAGGGCGCGGCGGTCCTCGCCCTTAAGGCCGAATTGCTTGGCCAGTGCGCCTATATCCAACTCGCGGGCGGATTTCAGGACTTCGAGGAGGGTGTCGTCATCCGGCAGGCCGGAAGCAGGCCGGGGCGTATGGGGTGTTTTCATGAGTCGGAGTGTAAAGGCTTTATCGGCGCGATGCGATGTTTTCTTGTGGAGTCAAAAAGAGCCGGTGATTTCTCCTCCCTGTGCCGAAGGCATGGGGAGGTGGATTGACGCGAAGCGGCAAGACGGAGGGGGATGACTCAGGTTTTGGCCGCGCGTTCAATCGCCAGTCGGTACACGCCGTCCGCAGCCTCATCGGCATCCGCCATGATCTCGAAAGCCGGTATGCGATGGGTATGTATGCCTTGTTCCAAAAGCCATTCGTCGCGGTGTGTGTCACGCACACGGCGTGCGTCGAACGTATGTTCGATGCCATCGACTTCGATGGCGAGCCTGGCTGCGGCACAATAGAAATCGAGCACATAAGGCCCGATCGGATGTTGACGACGAAAGCTCAGATTACCTTTGGCGCGTGACCGCAGGCGGAGCCAGAGACGCACTTCCGGCGGAGACATGTCCTGCCGGAGCTGCTTGGCGAACTGGTGCTTGCGCGGCGTTTTCATGGTCAGGAGCGTAGCGTGCGGCTACGCTTGGCGCTATCCCCCACCGTCACGCCTTCGGCGTGCCACCTCCCCATTGCTGCGCAACAGGGAGGAGGGAGTACGAGCGCCCGGTTACGGGGTTTGGGGCCGACTGGCCCCAAGACTCTTAATATATCAAGCTTCCGTCTTGGCCTTTGCGGGTGCTTTTTTCGCCGGAGCCTTCTTGGTCGCGGTGGTCGTCTTCTTGGCGGCAGGTTTTTTCGCGGCCGCGGCCTTCTTTGCCGGAGCTTTTTTCGCTGAGGCCTTCACGCCGCCCTTGGCCGCGATCAGGGCCAGAGCCTGTTCCAGCGTCACGTCCTCAGGCGCGGTGTCCTTGGGGATGGTGGCGTTGACCTTGCCGCACTTCACATAAGGACCGTAGCGACCGGCCATGACCTGAATCGGGTCGCCGGACTCAGGGTGTGCCCCAAGCTCTTTCAGCGGTGCGACCGAGGTGGCCTTGCCCTTGGCATTGGCACGCTTTTCAGCCAGCAGCACCACGGCGCGATTCAGCCCGACCTCGAAAATATCGTCGAAGCTGGGCAGGTTGGCATAGGTTTTTTCGTGCTCGATGAACGGCCCGAACCGCCCCAGAGCCGCCGTGATCGGCTTGCCGTCTTCAGGGTGGTCGCCCACCTTGCGCGGCAACGACAGGAGCTTCAGCGCGCGGTCGAGGTCGATCGAAGCGGGCGGCCACTGTTTCGGCAGGGACGAGCGCTTGGGTTTGTCGTCTTTCGACTCGGCCTCGCCCAGCTGCACATAGGGGCCGAAGCGACCGATCTTGAGCGCCACGACCTTGCCGGTTTCCGGATCAGTCCCCAGTTCGCGGTCACCGGACGCGCCGGCGTCTTCGGAAGCGTTTTCCGGGTTGCCGACGGGGCGGGTATATTTGCATTCCGGGTAGTTGGAGCAGCCGACAAAGGCCCCGAAGCGCGAGGTCTTCAGGCTGAGCTGACCGCTGCCGCAGGTCGGGCAGGTGCGCGGGTTCGATCCATCGCCCTTATCCGGGAAGATGTGCGGCCCCAGCGCGTCATTGAGGCGGTCGAGCACTTCGGAAACGCGGAATTCGCTGATTTCCCCGGCCTTGGCGTGGAAATCCTGCCAGAATTCGCGCAGCAGCGCCTTCCAGTTGAGATCGCCCGCCGAGACGAGGTCGAGCTTTTCCTCAAGGTCCGCCGTAAAGTCGTACTGCACGTAGCGCGAGAAGAACTGATCGAGGAAGGCGGTGACCAGACGGCCCTTGTCTTCCGGGATGAAGCGGTTCTTGTCCATGCGCACGTAATCGCGGTCGCGCAGCACGGTCAGGATCGAGGCGTAGGTCGACGGGCGCCCGATGCCCAGCTCTTCCATGCGCTTGACCAGCGACGCTTCGGAATAGCGGGGCGGCGGCTCGGTGAAATGCTGAGCGGGCTTGATGTCGTGGACATCGACAAGGGTGCCGGTACGCAGTTGCGGCAGGCGGCCGCCGTCCTCGTCCGTTTCGTCGTCCTTGCCTTCTTCGTAGAGGGCCAGATAGCCGTCGAAGGTGACGACCTGACCGGTGGCGCGCAGGCCGATCGATTTGTCCTGATTTAAGAGGTCGATGGTAGTCTTTTCGACGCGGGCGGCCTCCATCTGGGCGGCCATGGTGCGCTTCCAGATCAGTTCGTACAGGCGCGCCTGATCGCCCTCAAGGCGCAGGCTTTCCGGACGGCGATAAAGCGAGGTCGGACGGATGGCTTCGTGGGCTTCCTGCGCGTTCTTCGCCTTGACCTTATAGTGGCGCGGCTCGGACGGGACATAGGCGCTGCCGAAGCGTTCGCCGATGACGCTGCGGATTTCGTTGATCGCCGCCGGGTCGATGAAGACGCCGTCGGTCCGCATATAGGTGATCAGGCCGGTGGTTTCGCCGCCGATATCGACGCCTTCATACAGCTTCTGCGCCGTCTGCATGGTCCGCTGGGCCGAGAAGCCGAGCTTGCGCGCCGCTTCCTGTTGCAGGGTCGAGGTGGTGAAGGGCGGCGGCGGGGTGCGCTTGCCGGGCTTTTGTTCGACCGATTCGACGGCGAACTTCGACAGCGAGATGGCCTTACGTGCGCCTTCGGCCTTTTCGGCGTCGTTCAGGTCGAACTTGGCCAGCTTCTTGCCATTGAGGATATTCAGGCGCGCCGTGAAGGGCGGCGAATTGGCCGACACCTCGGCATCGACGGTCCAGTATTCCTCGGACTTGAACTTTTCGATCTCAAGTTCGCGGTCGACGATGATCTTGAGGGCCACCGACTGCACGCGACCCGCCGAACGCGCGCCGGGCAGTTTGCGCCACAGGACCGGTGACAGGGTAAAGCCCACCAGATAGTCCAGTGCACGACGGGCCAGATAGGCCTCGACCAGCTCCATGTCGATCTGACGCGGGGCGGCCATGGCTTCCTGAACCGAGGCCTTGGTGATGGCGTTGAAGGTGACGCGCTCGACGACCTTTTCCTTCAAGACCTTCTTTTTATTGAGAACCTCAAGCACGTGCCAGGAAATGGCCTCGCCTTCGCGGTCGGGGTCGGTCGCCAGAATGACGCGGTCGGATTTTTTGGCGGCATCGGCGATGTCGCTCAGGCGCTTATTGGCCTTGGCGTCCACTTCCCAGCTCATGGCGAAGTCTTCGTCGGGCTTGACCGATCCGTCCTTCGACGGCAGGTCGCGCACATGGCCGTAGGAGGCCAGCACGGTATAGTCCTTGCCGAGATACTTGTTGATGGTTTTGGCCTTGGCCGGGCTTTCGACGATGACGAGGTTCATGGACTCTCTAATAGGGGGAAAACGGACAATAGCAATAAGCGCCGGGATAAAATTCCCGGCAACATGGGCGCGCGGGGCGGGGCTGTCAACGCCGTAACAATGGGAGGTGTCCGCGCAAAGATCAACGTGCGGGTGAATTTAGTTATTGCAACCTTAAGTTATAAATTCTAAATTTCCAGCCTATGCGTTATCGGGGGATACCATGAACGAGACTCATCAGCGTCTTTCCGAAGACGCCCTCATCAGCGATCCGGCGCAAAAGGCGCAGGTCGTGGCATATATCCGGGATATGATCGATGAACTGGCCGTGCTGGCTGAGCGGGCTCAGTGCCGGTCCTTGTGCGACAGCCTGCGTCAGGTCCACGATGAGGCCCGCACGATTTAAGCTCTTATATATTGCCCGTCGCTGGTCGTGACGATCAGGCCAGCGATTTCCAGTTCGCTTAAGGCCGCCAGACCGATATGCGCCGCTGCGCCACTAAGCCGCAAAAGCTCGCTGCGCGGCGTCGGCACCGGGCTGATCAGGCTGAAGATACGGTCGCGCAGGGATTCGATGGCGTCATCGAGATCGTCGTCAAAGGCCGTCAGCGACGGCGTGATCGGATCGGCAGGGCATTCGAACAGCGACATCTGGGCGTCCAGCGTGCGCAGGATATCGTCCACGCTTTCGCACAGGGTGGCGCCCTGACGGATCAGGTCGTTCGTCCCCCGGCACCGCGGGTCGAGCGGCGAGCCCGGCACGGCGAAGACCTCGCGTCCCTGTTCGTTGGCCAGTCGGGCGGTGATCAGCGAGCCCGACTTCAGTTCGGCCTCGACGACGATGGTGCCGCGCGTCAGGCCGCTGATCAGGCGGTTGCGGCGGGGGAAATCGCCTGCGCGCGCCCGATAGCCCACCGGGCTTTCGGAGATCAGCACGCCGTAATTGCGGATGGCGTGGTAAAGGTCGGTATTGTCGGGCGGATAGATGTCGTCCACCCCGCCGCCGAGGACCGCCGCCGTGCCGGTCTTGAGGCTGCCGCCGTGGGCCTGAGTATCGATGCCGCGCGCCAGACCGGATACGACGAAAAAGCCCGCTTCACCCAGTTCCTTGGCCAGATTATAGGCGATGCGCTGTCCCGCTGCCGAGGCGTTGCGCGCACCCACGATGGCGATAGCCCGCTCGGGCAGGGCGGTCTGTTCGCCCAGCATCCATAGAACCGGTGGTGCGGCGGGGATTTCAGCCAGCAATTTCGGATAGGCGGCGTCCCCCAGCACCACCAGCCGCGCGCCTGCGGCCTGACCGCGGGCGATTTCGGCTTCGACGGCCTCGGCGGGAGCCGGAACGATGCCGCCGCCTGCGCGTCTGGCGATCAGGGGCAGGTTCTCGATGGCCTTAACCGCGCTGCCGAAGCGCAGGATCAACTGATGGAAATTGACCGGGCCGATGCGGTTGGTACGCGCCAGCCTCAGGCGGGCAAAGCGTTCCTCATCGCCGGTGCAGAGCGGAAAGCGTCCGAAAAAACCATCCCCCCCGTCGCTCACCGTCAGTCATCCCCTGTGGGAGCGGCGTCCTTTTTCTTGCCGATCTTTGGCTCCTCGCCCTTGAGCAGGCGGCGGATATTGTCGCGGTGGCGCACATAGATCAGGACCGACATGAACAGGGCCATGACGATAAAGGCGTGCGGCTGATCGAACAGGAGGCCCAGCGGCGCGATCAGGGCGGCGGCGACCAGCGCGCTCAGCGACGAGATACGGAAGAGGAAGGCCGTCAGAAGCCAGGTCGCCCCGGCCAGCAGCCCCATGGGCCATGCGGCGGCAAACAGGGTGCCGAGGAAGGTCGCCACGCCCTTGCCGCCCTTGAACTTAAGCCACACCGGAAACAGATGGCCCAGAAAGGCCGCGCCACCGGCCAGCGCCATGCCGGTGCGGCGTGTCTCCTGATCGACGCCAAGCAGCAGAACAAAGGCCAGACCGACGGCCATTGCGCCCTTACCTGTGTCGCCGAGGAAGGTGATCAGCGCCAGATCCTTACGCCCGGTTCTTAAGACATTGGTTGCACCGATATTGCCCGACCCGATGCTGCGGATGTCGATTCCGGCCAGCTTCGTCGTGACGACGCCGAAGGGGATCGAGCCCAGCAGATAGCCGCCGAGCAGGGACAGGATAAAAATAGACCAGGCGGGCAGGGGCATAGGTAAAGGCAGCTTTCAATCAGCCCTGATAGACGATTCGGCCGTCAACCAGAGTCAAGTCCACCTTGCCTTGCAGTGTGCGGTTTTCAAAGGGGGAGTTTTTCGATTTTGACAGGATGTCACTTTCGCGCAATGCAAAGGGGGCATCCACATCCACCACGATGACGTCTGCGGGCGCGCCGGGGCTGAGGCGTCCGGCCTCAAGCCCGATCAGTTGCGCCGGATTGACCGTGACGGTGCGCAGCAGGTCGATCAGCGGGATGCCCCGGTCGAAATGCAGCCCGATCAGTGCAGCCAGCAGGGTTTGCAGCCCGATTGCGCCGGGTTCGGCCTCCGAGAAGGGGCGGCGCTTGTCTTCGGCGGGCAGGGGGGTGTGGTTCGACACCACCACATCGATCACGCCGTCGGCCAGCGCGTCGACCAGAGCTGCGCGGTCGTCTTCGGAACGCAGCGGCGGATCGAGGCGGTAGAAGGTACGGTAGTCTCCAATGTCGATTTCATTGAAGACCAGATGGTTGATCGAGGCCGAGGCATAGACATCGAGGCCGCGCGTCTTGGCCCGCTGGATCGTGCGTACTGATTCGGCGGTGGTGATCTGATCGGCCAGAAGCCGCGCGCCGGTCAGTTCGACCAGAGCCAGATCGCGCTCCAGTGCGATGCGCTCAGACAGGGCCGATACGCCGGGCAGGCCCATGCGCGCGGCCATTTCGCCGGAGGTGGCGACGGCTCCGTCCGACAGCCACGGCTCCTTGGGGCGGTGGGCGATCAGGGCGTTGAAGCCGTTGGCGTAGGAGAGAACGCGTGCCAGCACCTTGGAATTGACGATGGGGTGTTCGACATCGGTGAAATAGACCGCGCCGGATTCGCTCATCAGGCCTATCTCGGCCATCTGCTTACCGCCCAGCCCCTTGGTGGCGGCCCCGGCCGGATAGACGTGGACCAGTTCGATGTCGCGCGCGCGGCGCAGGATGAAGTCGACCATGGCCGGTTCGTCGATCACCGGATCGGTGTCGGGCTGAACCACCATCGAGGTCACCCCGCCCGCAGCGGCGGCGAGGCTGGCGGATTTGAGGGTTTCCTTGGGCTCGGCACCCGGTTCGCCGGTCTTGACGCGCAGGTCGATCAGGCCGGGGCAGACCACCTTGCCGTCGCAATCGATGACCTTCATGTCGGCGGAGCCCGACGGAATGTGGGCGGTGTGCAGCACTTCGGCGATGACGCCTTCGGTGATGAT
>JASGGL010000139.1:0-7951 GCA_047605065.1 Asticcacaulis sp. | reverse complement strand
CGCGATACCAATCGTCTGGTCGGCATCCTGACCAACCGCGATATTCGCTTCGAAGGCGACAATTCCAAAACCGCCGCCCAGTTGATGACCAGGGACGCGCTGATCACGGTCACCGAAGGCGTCGATCAGAGCCGTGCGCGTGAACTGATGGCGCTGCATCGCATCGAGCGTATCATCGTCGTAGACGAAGCCTATCGCGCGGTCGGTCTGGTCACGGTCAAGGACATGGAAAAGGCGCAGGCCTATCCGCTGGCCGCCAAGGACGAAGCGGGCCGCCTGCTGGTCGGCGCGGCGTCGACCGTGGGCGATGCCGGTTATGAGCGTTCGCAGTTCCTGATCGATGCCGGCGTCGACGTACTGGTCATCGATACGGCACACGGCCATTCGTCGCTGGTGGGGCAGGCGGTCGAGCGCCTCAAGCGCGAATACAACCACGTTCAGATCGTCGCCGGTAATGTGGCGACCTACGATGCGACGCGCGCCCTGATCGATGCCGGTGCCGATGGCGTCAAGGTCGGTATCGGGCCGGGTTCGATCTGCACCACGCGCATGGTCGCAGGCGTTGGCGTGCCGCAACTGACGGCGGTTATCGATTGCGTACGTGCCGCCAGAGACAGCGACACGCCGATCATCGCCGACGGTGGTATCAAGCTGTCGGGTGATCTGGCCAAGGCGATTGCGGCCGGGGCCTCCAGCGCCATGCTGGGATCGATGTTCGCGGGTACCGAAGAAGCGCCGGGCGAAATCATTCTCTATCAGGGCCGTTCCTATAAGTCCTATCGCGGCATGGGCAGCGTCGGTGCCATGGCGCGCGGCTCGGCCGACCGCTACTTCCAGAAGGACGTTCAGGACACGATGAAGCTGGTGCCGGAAGGCATCGAAGGTCAGGTGCCGTACAAGGGGCCGATCGCTCCGGTCGTTCACCAGTTGGTGGGCGGGCTTCGGGCCTCGATGGGCTATGTCGGCGCGCCGACCATCCCTGAGTTCCAGAAGCGGGCGAAGTTCGTGCGCATCACCAATGCAGGCCTGCGCGAAAGTCATGTTCACGACGTGATGATCACGCGCGAAGCGCCGAACTATCGTCAGTAAAAAGGGAGAGCGGGCATGACGGTGGAGTTGCAGGTTCTGGTCTTTGCCGCCCTCTGGGGACTGGCGCAGATCGTCATCGCCGCCGTCGCGCCCGCCTTCAAGCCCGGCTATTTCCAGTGGAATGCCAGCCCGCGCGACGAAGCGTTCGATCTCGGCCCCGTTGCCGGGCGTATGCGCCGGGCCTATCAGAATTTTCTGGAAACCTTCCCGATTTTCGCGGTGATTATCATCGCCCTGGCCTTCGCCGGGAAATCTAACGATGTCTCCCGTCTGGGGGCGCATATTTATCTGCTGGCGCGCGTGGTCTATTTCCCCGCTTATGCGCTGGGCACAAAATTGCGCACCCCCTTCTTCTGCCTGTCGATCATCGGTATGGGCATGTGCGTTTGGACCTTCTTCTCCTAAGGATTACTTTTGACCCCCGCTGCCCGCCTGCAAGCCGCTGCTGATATTCTCGACCTTCTGGGCAAGACGCGCCGTCCCGCAGAAGAGGTGCTGAAGGACTGGGGCCGCAACAACCGTTACGCCGGGTCCAAGGACCGTCGCGCCATCGCCGACAAGGTCTATCAGTGCCTGCGCGCCAAGGAACGCTTGTCCTTTGCAATGGATTCGTCGTCGGGTCGCTCACTGGTGCTGGGTGCGTTGCATTTTCTTGATGGCGTCAGTGTTGCAGAACTGGATTCTCTTTATACCGGAGAGGGTTATGCGCCGTCCGCATTGTCGGTTGCGGAACGCAAGCGTCTTGAGGCCGGCGTGGGCGAGGCACCGGAATGGCTGGAAAGCGGCCTGCCGGAATTCGCCGTCGAGCGTCTGAAAAGCGTCTATGGCGAGCGCTGGCTGGAAGAGGCCGAGGCTTTGATGCTGCCGCGCGCGCCTATCGATCTGCGCGTCAATGGCGACCGTACGCCACTGATCGCCGGTCTGGAAATGCTGGGCTACAAGCCTGAACCGACGCCGTTTTCGGCCTATGGCGTACGCCTGCCTGCCGATCCCCCACCCAATGTCCGTGCCTTGCCGGCGTTTCGTCAGGGGACGATCGAAATTCAGGACGAGGGCTCGCAACTGGCGGGTTTTCTGGCCGGAGCGAAACCGGGCATGACGGTGGTCGATTATTGCGCCGGCGGCGGAGGCAAGACGCTGGCGCTTCTTCAGGCCATGCAGGGCGAGGGCCGTCTGATTGCATCGGACGTTGAAAAGACCCGTCTCAACAATATCAAACCCCGCCTGACCCGTGCCGGTCTTGAAGCGGACCTTCGTCAGTTGGGTCCGGACGGTGAGGGGATGGAAGACCTTATAGAGCAGGCGGACCTTGTACTGGTCGATGCGCCGTGTTCGGGTTCGGGGGTGTGGCGCCGTCGCCCCGAAACCGCGCACAAGCTTGAGGAAAAAGAAGTGGCGCGTCTGCATGAACTGCAAACCGCCATCCTGCATCGTGCGTCGCGTCTGGTGAAGCCGGGCGGGCTTCTGGCCTATGCGACCTGCTCGATCCTGCCGGATGAGAATGAGATGACCGCCGACCGCTTCGAAGCCGATCATCCGTGGTTCACGCCGCGCAGCATCGCCGAGGTCGTCGATACGCCCGCCATTACGCCGGAGGGGGCCCAAACCCTCAAAACCATCGCGCAAGGTCACCGCCTGCGCCTCAGTCCCGGAACCAGCCATACGGACGGGTTCTTCGTTTCATTATATCGGCGCAAGCCGTGAAGATAAGGCTCTCCACAGATGGCCACAGATGAACACAGATAAGAGTTTCGATCGGCACTTTGCCGGTGCCCAATCTTAAAGGCGCGAAGCGCCATCTGTGTTCATCTGTGGCCATCTGTGGAGAAAAACCCATAGGAAGACCGGCGCATGTCGCATCATGAAAAAGTCCTGATTATCGATTTTGGATCGCAAGTGACCCAGCTTATCGCGCGCCGTGTGCGCGAATGCGGCGTCTACTGCGAAATCCACCCGTTCACCAAGGCGGCTGAGGCGTTGAAAAGCGTTCAGCCCAACGCGGTCATCCTGTCGGGCTCGCCGCACAGCGTCGTCGAAGCCGGTCCGACCGTCGATAAGGCCCTGTTCGATATGGGCCTGCCGGTGTTCGGCATCTGCTATGGCGAGCAACTGATGTGCGATCTGCTGGGCGGTAAAGTCGAAAGCGGCCATGACCGCGAATTTGGCCGCGCCGAGATCGAGATCGCCGCTGACACCCCGCTGTTCCGTGGTCTGGGCAAGCCGGGCGACAAGGAAATCGTCTGGATGAGCCATGGCGACCGCGTCACGGCCATACCGGAGGGTTTCAAGGTCATCGCCGTGTCCGAAGGCGCACCTTTCGCCGCCATCGCCGACGAGGCTAAGAAATTCTACGCCGTTCAGTTCCACCCCGAAGTCGTCCACACCGTGCGCGGCACGCAGATGATCCGTAACTTCCTGTTCGAAGTGGCGGGCCTCAAGGGCGACTGGACCATGGCGGCTTTCCGTCAGGAAATGGTCGAAAAGATCCGCGCTCAGGTCGGTTCGGGGCGCGTGATCTGCGGCCTGTCGGGCGGGGTCGATTCCTCGGTCGCCGCCGTGCTGATCCATGAAGCCATCGGTGATCAGCTGACCTGCGTCTTCGTCGATACAGGCCTGCTGCGTAAAAACGAAGGCGAGCAGGTGGTGTCGTTGTTCCGCGATCACTACAACATCCCGCTGATCCACGTTCAGGCGCAGGACAAGTTTCTGGGCGAGCTCAAGGGGCTGTCCGATCCGGAAAAGAAGCGCAAGACGATCGGTCGCCTGTTCATCGAGGTCTTCGACGAGGAAGCTGCGAAAATCGACGGTGCGGAGTTCCTCGCTCAGGGTACGCTTTACCCGGATGTGGTCGAAAGCGTATCGCCGCATGGCGGACCGTCGACGGTCATCAAGTCGCACCACAATGTCGGCGGTCTGCCCGACTATATGAAGCTCAAACTGGTCGAGCCCTTGCGTGAACTGTTCAAGGACGAGGTGAGGGCGCTGGGCCGCGAACTGGGCCTCAGCGAGCAGTTTGTCGGCCGCCACCCGTTCCCCGGACCGGGGCTGGCCATCCGCATCCCCGGTGAAGTCACGCCGGAAAAGGTGAAGACGCTTCAGGACGCCGACGCCATCTATCTGGACGAAATCCGCAAGGCGGGTCTCTACGACGAAATCTGGCAGGCCTTCGCTGTGCTGCTACCGGTGAAGACGGTCGGCGTCATGGGCGATGCGCGCACCTATGAGGACGTGCTGGCCCTGCGCGCTGTCACCTCTTCGGACGGCATGACGGCGGATTTCTATGAGTTCCCCTGGCCGGTGCTGGGCCGTTGCGCTACGCGCATCGTCAACGAAGTGCGCGGCGTCAACCGCGTGGTCTATGACGTGACGTCGAAACCCCCCGGCACCATTGAGTGGGAGTAAGGGGTTCAGGCTTCCGAATTATTGAGATAGGCGATCAGCTTTTGCCGGTCGCCATCGAATAGCCGACCCACCAATTCATCAACCTGCTGTTTCAGATAAGCGTCCCGATCCAGTTGCGGGACGTAACACAGGCGCTTGTCCCGACGTTCGGATTTTATGGCCCCGCGTTGTGCCAACCGGAAGATCAGTGTCTTTATGGTCGGGTCTGCCCAGGGTTTCTGCGCCTTGATGGCGGCGATAAGATCTGAAGGTGACAAGGGACCGAAGCGCCATAAGGCCTCCATTAGTACGCTTTCGGCTGCGGTCACGGAGAGGGGGGCGGTTCTGTCCATTATTCGCCCAGCACCGCACGGTCGATCCGGGCATTGATCAGGCCATTGGCTATGGCGGCAATGAGGCCTCCTGCCAACCCTAAACCCATAAGCAGACAGGCCTCGGCCAGTCCCGGTGCCATGAGCGTCAGTGAAGAGGGGCCTTCCCGGTCAAGCGCCAGAAACGAGAAGAGCGACGTATAAACCGCTCCCAGCCCTCCGGCGAGGGGGGCTTCCCAGCGCAAGGCCGCGAGCAGGGCGGAACCGCCATCTATAGTCCGGCTAAGTTTAACGCTGCCGATAGCCAGGGCCGCGATGATGGCTGCGATCAGGATAAGGATAAGTCCTTGTACAGGCAGGGAAGCATCGGCGACAATATTTATGATGGCCAGATTATAGTGCTGAGATGTCATGCCTCTACCTGAGGTCTGGAAAGAACCGGGGAAACAAAAATCGCGGTCGTTGAAGCGATCAGTCCAAAAGCCAGTACGAGCAGGATTTCCGCCAGACCCGGTGCCCAGACGATGAAGGGGGGAACCGTGCCGCTATAAACGACGCGCACAACGATATTCATCGCCAGAAACAGCGCGCAGGCAGCACCGGCGAGAAAGCCGCCATAACGGAGCGCCCGTATAAAAGACTGACCATGTGCGACAGGCTTGGGCTTCAGACTCTGACGTATCGCCGAGATGATGGCATAAAGTGTCGCAAGGCACAGAACAATCACAACCGTTTTGGCGACGGGGCCGGCATCGGAGAGGACGGATGCGAACTTGATGCCATTCTGTCCCGGACGAACGGCATTGGCCGCGACGGCGGGCAGGCTGAGTGAGGTCAGTAGCAGGCTGATGGAAGTGAATTTGAGCATTGAAAGTAACTCCATATTACGTCTGTAATTTAGATTACATGTGTAATATTTCATGTCAAGCCACTCCTATGGACGTCTGAAGCGGACATCACAGAGGCCGTCGTTTTAAGGGCTGGAAATGAGAGGCGGGTATCTCCGGTCAACCCTGCCGGGAATCTTAAAAACTCCTTAGCGATTTGACGCTAGGATACGAGCAGGCGAAGTGCTCCCGTACGGCAGAAGGTCGGCGGAAAAAGGTTCAGGGATCACGGACTGTGAATTCCATAAACACCAATTACGGGGCGATGATCGCTCTGCAAAATCTGAACGCTATCAATGCCGAATTGATAGCGACGCAGAAACGCATCTCCACAGGTTTAAAGGTTTCCAGCGCCAAGGATAACGGCGCGGTGTGGGCCATTGCCCAGAACCAGCGTTCAGAGGTGAGCGCGCTGGATGCGGTCACGGAATCCCTGTCGCGCAATTCGTCGGTCGTCGATGTGGCGCTCAGTGCCGGTGAAACCGTTTCCGATCTTCTGATGGAATTGAAAGAAAAGGCGCTGGCGGCGTCGGACACGACCATCAACACCTTCAGCCGTGACGCGCTTAAGGCCGATTTCGAGGCGATCCGCAATCAGATTGCTCGCACCGTGCAATATGCCAGTTTCAACGGCATCAACCTGCTGAATGGCTCGAAAACCTCCATTTCGGCGCTGGCGAATGCCAAGGGCACCGATAGCTTCACGATTGCGGCGCAGAACATGTCTCTGGGGGGCGGTCTGATCACCCTGAGCGCCGGTGCCAGTTTTTCATCGGCGACAGCGGCCGCCAGCCTGATTTCGTCGCTGGAGGCGTCTATCGGCAATGTGTCGTCGGCCCTGTCGCGTCTGGGGACATCGCATAAGGCACTGGATCGTCACACGACCTTTATCGGTAAGTTGCAGGATACGCTGACCGCCAGTATCGGGCGTCTGGTCGATGCCGATCTGGCCGTGGAAAGCACCAGGCTTCAGGCCTTGCAGGTCAAGCAGCAACTGGCCATCCAGAGTCTGGCCATTTCCAACAGTGCGCCGTCCTATCTTTTGAAATTATTCGGCGGATAGCCAGCCTCAGGCGCATTGCCGTGATCTGCGAAGCATCGTAAGGCGGGCATCCGGAGGCCTGACCTATGACGATAACGCTTTATGGAATTAAAAACTGCGACACTATGAAAAAGGCGCGGGTCTGGCTTGAGGCGCACGGCCTTGCCTATGACTTCCATGATTATAAAGCATCCGGCATCGATGAAGCGCATCTGCGCGCCTGGGCCGCTCAGGTCGGCTGGCTGGTCTTGTTGAACAAGGCCGGGACGACGTTCAAGGCCTTACCGGATGCCGACAAGACTGATCTGGACGAAGACAAGGCCATCGGTCTGATGATGCGCCAGCCTTCGATGATCAAACGTCCTGTACTCGACCGTGACGGCGGCATAACGGTCGGCTTTAAGCCGGATATCTACGCAGGCCTTTTTTCCTGAATTTTATTTAATCTGTACGCGTGCATCCAAATGGCGCTGTGCGGACCTCTCTATGCATAAGGGCGGAGATCCGCCGCTTATTTCAGTTATAGAGGAGGCTCCTATGGGAAACTTTAATTACGGACTGCTCATCCCCATTCTGGGCATTCTGATGCCGATCTTCATCGTCGGCATTGTGACCTACTTCCGCACGCGTGACCGCGCCGAGTTGCAAAAGACCCTGCGTCTGGCTATCGAGAAGGGGCAGCCCCTGCCGCCGGAATATCTCGAAAGCCTGCAAAAGACGCCTGAGGTGCGTGAAAAGACGCCCGCCCGCGACATTCGCACAGGGCTTATCCTGATCGCGGTGGCGCTGGGGATCGTGGTGCTCGATGTTCTCAAGAGCGATTTCCTTTCGGTGGGGGGCCTGTCAGGCGTTGCCGCCATTCCGGGCTTTATCGGCGTAGCCCTGCTTATTCTGGGGCTCATCGGCAACCGGTCGCGTAAATAGGCCGCAAAAGTCAGACCGATCCCACGAACATACCCCATGGCTTATCCTGCACACCTGCCTGACGTCCGGCACCTGTCCGATCATGATCTGATCGCGCAGACGGTGCTGGGCGCGTCCGCAGCCTTCGGCGAACTGGTGCGCCGTCACGCCCCGGCTCTGCGGACGCATCTGCGGCGTATGGGAGCACAGGGCGCGGACGCCGACGACATGGCACAGGAGGCGTTTATCGCCGCTTATGAAAGCCTGAGCGACTATCGCGCGGATGCGTCCGCAGAGCCGGGGCGTGACGGCGCACC
>JASGGL010000138.1:0-8101 GCA_047605065.1 Asticcacaulis sp. | reverse complement strand
GACGATGGCGGCGCTGAACCGCTCTTCGCCACGCGTCAGGGTCACCAGATTGAGCGCCGCCCCCATGGAATGCCCCAGCATGACCCACGGCTTGGGCGCGCGGTCCTCGAACCCGTCGAGCAGCCGCTGATAGTCGTCCAGAAACTCTTCCGCCGAACGGGCATGGCCCTTCAGGCGATCGGGCAGCAGACGCGCCGACAGGCCCTGCCCGCGCCAGTCGTGCACGACCACGCAGAATTTGCGGCTCAGGAGGTCGGCAATGACCTCGTAATATTTCTCGATAGGCTCTGCCCGGCCGGGGCTGACGAAGACCGTGCCGCGCGCCCGGCCCCTAGGCTGCCAGAAACCAAGACGGAGCCGAAGCCCCCCCGCACCGCGGAACCATTCGCCCACACCGCCTTCGGGCGGCCGGCTTTCCGGTATCGCCATCAGCGGAGCGGCAGAAGAAAGGGCGGCTATGCGGGTCACTTCAAATCCCAAAAGGTCGGAAATCTCAAAAAGGCAGGCTTAGGCCGGTTTGCGGAACTTAAGCGTCATACGATCGCTTTCGCCAATGGATTCGTACAGTGTACCATCAAAATCCGGATTTGGCGGATCTCCGCGCGGGGCAGTGAGCCGGTAAGGCGGCAGGGTCCACACGCCGAAGGGATGGGCCTTATTGTCCTTGGGGTTCGCATTGATTTCCGAGGCCTCAAGGAACTCGAACCCCGCCTCCGCCGCCAGTTGCTTGACGAAGGGCTCCTGCACATAGCCATTGGTGGCCGCCGGGTCCTGCGCATTGCCAACATCGGCGCGGTGCTGCTCCACCCCCAGAATGCCGCCGGGCTTGAGCGCGGCAAAGGCGTCGGCAAAGGCCTTTTCCGCCAGTCCCGCCGCCATCCAGTCGTGCAGAACCAGCAGGAACAGGATGGCATCGGCGCTTTCGGGGTCGGTCAGGGGGCCGGATTTCGGACCGAAGGCGGTATATTCCAGTTGCCCGTAAAGCTTGCTATCGGCGGCAAAGCGCGCGCGATAGGCATTGGTCAGGGTCGCCGCGTCCGGCGCGTTCGTCTCGCTCTCGATCAGGGCCGCCATATAGTGGCCCTTACCGCGCGCCAGATAAGGCGCCAGCATGTCGGTCATATAGCCCGCGCCCGGCCACATATCGATGACCGTATCGCGCGGATGGATTTCGAAAAATTCCAGGGTTTCAATCGGGTGACGGTATTTATCGCGCTGCCGGTCCAGATCGTTGCGCCAGTTGCCGCTGACCGCCCAGACCAGCGAACCCTCCTCGCCCTTACCGGACGCCGCCTCTTCCGGCTTACCACCGCACGCCGCCAGCGGCAGGGCGACGCACATGGCCCCGCCCAGTCGCAGGAACGCGCGGCGATCGAAAGAAGATGTCATGAACTGCCGCGTCAACACGCTATCCGATGTCCGTACGTTTCAGGGTGAAACTAGAGCAATATGCGCCAGCGTGTAAACGCTTTTTGGCACACACTCATGACGTCCCACACCCCCGAAGAGTCGCGATATCAGAGCCCGAAACCGCTTCACACTTTCGGGCATATCGCTTAACCCGCCTCGCTCTCGATTTCCTTCATAGCGCTTTGCAGATAATTGGCCTCGCCCATCAGCTTGATCAGGCCAAGCTGCGTCTCCAGCCAGTCGATATGGTGCTCGGTGTCCGACAGGATTTTCCGCAGGAGGTCACGGCTGACATAGTCCTGAACGTCCTCACACTCTTTGACGCCGCTGACCAGAACCTTGTGACCGCGCACCTCCACCGACAGGTCGGCGGTCAGGCATTCGGCGACGGTTTCACCGATCTTCAGCTTATGCAGATCCTGAAGATTCGGCAGGCCCTCAAGGAAGAAGATACGCTTGATGAGCAGGTCGGCGTGCACCATCTCCTCGATCGACTCCTTGTAGACGATACGCCCAAGGTGGGTCAGGCCCCAGTTTTCCAGCATACGCGCATGCAGAAAATACTGGTTGATCGCCGTCAGCTCATTGGTGAGGACGGAGTTGAGAAGCTTGATGATATTCGGATTGCCCTTCATGGCCGCGCTCCTGCTGTTGACGGGGCGGCGGAGGACCGGTGACGCTTACTACTCGGCGGCCAGCTGCATGCTGACGCTTACGTCATCGATCATCTGCCGGATGTCGCAGACGCATTTGGCGCATTGCGCCCGGCTCTGGCAATGGGTGAAAACGGCCTTTACGGTATTTGCCCCCGATAAAATCGCCTTTTGGGCGTCACGCTCGCGGATGGCATTGCAATTACAGACGTACACGGCCGGCCTTCTTAACGCAAATCATGAGACTGCTTCTGAGAATACATCTCAAATAACATTCCACAGATTCAATTGCAAGTCAGTCGCAATCCTTGGACGTTAAATTGGCCGATAAAATTCGGGAAGCCGCCCCCGCCGTCTCAGTCCTGACCGCTGAAGGTGACCGTAACGCCGCGCTTTTTGAAATAGGACTGCATCAGCTTGCGACCAGCGCGGTTGTTCTGAGCCAGACGCGAGGGCTCGACCACTGCTGCCTTAACGCCTTCGGCCGCCAGAGCCACCTTCAGCGCGGCAATATGGGTGTCCAGCTCGGCATTGTCGTTAATCATCGAGGCGTAGACATTTTCAAGCGCTTCGGCGACGGTCAGGGTGGTCAAGGCTATGGCTCCTTCTCTCAGGGGCCGTGCTCTATCAGAAGCCCCCCCACTCTTCAACACCCCGCATCAATACCGGCAGACCGGACACGCTCCCCAAAAAAAGAAAGAGGGACCGACGGCACAACCCGCAAGGCAGCCGGTCCCTCTCCCCAAAGGCCCCCGCGCGAACAGGGGCCTGTCTCTCAAGCGGCCTAAAGCGGAATGATGTCTAAGGGAATCCTTCCGATTTGAGCCGATTTGGGCCGCCATTGAGGCGGCGGCCAAGGTGGCGGAGCCACCGCCCGGCGAGGGACTAAAAAATCCAGACCATTATGTTTTTATTAAAAAACATAATGGTTTAGAACCGATAGGCCAGACCGACCGAAGCCACGACCGGGTCAAGATCGACCTCGGATTTCAGCGCGCCACCATTGATCTTGGCATCGGTGCTGAACCACACCTTCTTGACGTCGGCATTGATCGACCAGTTGCCCTTAAGCGCCACATCGACCCCGGCCTGAACCGCATAACCCAGACCGTCGTCCAGCTTCACCTTGAAGCCGTTATAGTCCTTGTCATTATAGAAGATCATGGCGTTGACGCCCGCACCCACATAGGGGCTGACGCGGCCCTTGGGGTTGAAGTGGTACTGCGCCGTCACCACCGGCGGCAGCACCCAGGTCGAGTGCACCTTCACGTCGGTACCCGGTCCGACCGCCTTCACTTCGTGCTTCGAGGTGCCCAGAATGGCCTCGACCGCGATGTGATCGGTCAGGAAGTAGGTGAAGCCGAGGCTGGGGATGGTGTCGTCATTGACCTTCACGTCCAGTCCCGAATCGACGCCCGCCGAGGTCTTGATGTCGCCCTTTTCGTCCGGCGCGACGCTGGTCACGCGGGCGGCGACGATGAACTGCCCCTTGGCTTTGGGCTTGAAATCCTGCGCCGAGGCCGTTGAGACCAGACCGAGGGCCAGAAGGCTGGTGCCGATGACATATAAAGCTTTCATTGCGAGTTGCTCCTCTCTTTTCGTGCATTTCGCGTTGAGAGAGGGTGTAGGCGGGTTCGACCGCCGTGTGACCTGCGCATTCTGCCGCGCGGCAGGCTGCCTCAGCGGCGCAGGGACGCGCGGCAAATAACCACATTTATTATATGGAAATAATGCTGCCCGCCCTTCACTGATTGCCCTTCTCCGGTAAGCCCTGTAAGAGACAGTCAGATACGGAGCTTTTTCATGACTCAGGTTCGCAACCTTTCCCCCGCCGACGTCAAGGCCGCGCTCGATGCGGGCGAAATCCAGCTTATCGACGTGCGCGAACCCTATGAATTCGAGCGCTTCCGCATTGCGGGCAGCGTCAACATGCCCCTGTCGTCCTTCCATCCGGCAGAGCTGCCGTCCGACGGGCCGGAGATCATCTTCATGTGCGCAGGCGGTGTGCGTTCGGTGCGCGCCATCGAGGCGGCGCAGGCCTATGGCCGCGACCTCGACGCCCATCTGGCCCCCGGCATCAACGGCTGGATCAGCGAAGGCCTTCCGGTCGAACAATAATTATTCTCAGTTTCAAGGCGTACGGGCAGAGGCTGAAACCTGCTCCCTCCGCCTCGACGCGCGTCGCTTGCTCGGCACCTCCCCTGTTTCGCTACGCTCACAGGGGAGGATATTATCGGCTATTTCCGTGTGATCCGGTCGAACACGCCCCCGGCATCGAAATGTTTGGGCTGTACCACCGACCACCCGCCCAGATCGTCGATTCGGCTGAGACTCACCGCCGCAAAGCGTCCGGCAAAGCGCACCGCAACCGCCGGGTCTGAGGGCCGATAGCCGTATTCTCCGATCAGGGTCTGAGCCTCAGGGCTATAAAGGTGTTCCAGATAGGCCTTCGCCACAGCCGTCGTGCCGCGCCGGTCGGTCACGGCATCGACCCACGCCACCGGCGGTTCGGCGCGTATGGAGGTCGGCGGGGTGACGATCTCGTAGTCTCCGCTGGCCGCCAGTTCGCGCAGAGCCAGAAACGCCTCATTCTCCCACGTCAGCAGAACGTCGCCTATGCCGCGCTGAATAAAGGTGGTGGTCGAGCCGCGCGCCCCGGCATCCAGCACCGGCACATGGGCATAGAGGTCGCGGATATAGGCTTCGGCGGCGCTCTCATTGCCGCCATTGGCCTTTAACGCCCAGCTATAGGCCGCCAGATAGTTCCAGCGCGCCCCGCCGCCGGTCTTCGGATTTGGCGTGACGATCTCAACCCCCGGCCTGACCAGATCGCCCCAGTCGCGGATACCCTTCGGATTGCCCTTGCGAACCAGAAAGACGATGATCGACGTATAGGGCGCGGCGTGATCGGGCAGACGCGCCGCCCAGTTGGCCGACACAAGTCCCCGGCGGGCCAGCACGTCGATATCGTCGGCCAGCGCCAGCGTGACCACATCGGCCTCAAGGCCATCGGCGACGGCCCGCGCCTGTTTGCCCGACCCGCCATGCGATTGCCGCACCGTCACCACCTGCCCCGCCCGCTCAAGCCACAACTTAGCGAACAGGGCATTATAGGCTTCGTAAAACTCCCGCGTCGGGTCGTAGGAAACGTTGAGCAGTTCGATCGCCGCCTTCGGTTGAGGTTTACGCCCGCAGGCCGACAGCAGGGTCAGGGCCGCCCCAGAGGTCAGAAGATGGCGGCGATGAAGATAACCGGTCATGTGTAACCTCTTCATCCTCCCCCGTGAGCGTAACGCACGGGGGAGGATGTTGAAGCTCCGGCCCTGCCACCGCAGGGCAGGAGGTTGATCAGAACGACTTGCGCAGGGTCAGGCCGAAGGTGCGCGGGTCGCCCGGCTGACCGAACAGCGCGCCGGAATTGCCCTGCTGGATGGTGAGGAATTGCAGATACTCCTCATCAAAGGCGTTCTTGACCCACAGGAACACTTCCGTGCCGCCGCTGGCGCGATAACCCAGACGCAGATTGGCGATGGTGGCGGCTTCGACCACGGCGTATTTCGACACCGAGGCATCGGAATTCCACTCACCGCGGTAGGAGACATCCGCACCGACATAGGCGTCACCGCTCAGCGCGCCAAACGAGGCCGGCCAGGTGTATTCACCACCGACGGAACCTGCCCATTTCGACACGCCGGGCAGCTCCTTGCCGCTCAGGTCAGCAATGGAGGTACCCGACGCCTGAAGCTCAAGCGGCGCCGGAGCGTTCTTGAACGAGGCGTACTGGCCGTCCGTGTAGCTGACCGTGCCCCACAGGTTCAAACCGTCGACCGGGCGCAGGCGGCCATCAAGCTCGACGCCCTTGACCTCGACCTTTTCGACATTGGCCAGATAGCCGCGCAGCGAGCCGGTGTTCGAGTCGACAACATTGGCCTGATAGTCCTTCACCTCGTTGGAATAGATGGCGAGGTTCAGCGTGGCGCGCTTGTCCCAGAACTGGGTTTTGAGGCCCGCCTCGATACCCGTCACGTCTTCGGGTTTCAGCACGGCGCTCTGGATGACCGGATTGCCGTTCGAGTCGGTCGGAATACCGGCGGCGTTGATGCCGCCCGACTTATAACCCTTGGAATAGGTCAGGTAGGACAGGATGTCGGGGGCCAGTTCGTAGGACAGGCTGAGCTGACCGGTCAGCTTGCTGTCCGACAGGTCCGCCGTATAGGCGTAGGTGCGCGAAATGCCGTTCTTCGCCGAAATCAGCGCCGCATTGGTCGTCGCCAGACCGCCCGAAGCCACCTGACCATAGTACTGGTACTTGTCTTCGGTGGTGTAACGCAGGCCCGGCGTGATCTTGAAGCGGTCCGTCACGTTCCAGGTCAACTGACCGAAGACGGCGTAGGAGGTCGTCTTACCCACCGCATGCAGCTTCTGTTCGTAACCGTCGATCAGATTGGTCGGCACGGCGATGGCCGATGCGCCGGAACCCGTCGTCTCACCGATCAGCCAGCGCGAAGCGTCCGCGCCCCAGGCTTCGGTGCCGTTGGTTTCGACGCGCTGCTTGAAGGCATAGGCACCGACCACCCAATCGATGGTGCGATCGCCGTTCGAGGCCCAGCGCACTTCCTGACTGAGCTGCTTCTGATCCGACGGGTTACTCGACTTGGTGCGGATCTTCAGAGCGGTATAGTCGCGGTCGTTCTGAGGCCACCACTCCCATTTACGCCAGGCCGTGATCGAGGTCAGCGTCGTGTCGCCAAGGTCCCAGTTGAAGGTCGCCGACGCGCCATTGATGCGCTGCTTGGCCTGAATCTCGCCGTCGACATCCACCTTACGGTCATAAGGGTTGGTCGAGGCCGGGCTATAACCCGCCTGCGCCGCCAGATAGGGGAACTGACGGTTGGCCGCCCGCAGGGTCGCGCCGTAGCGGACAAAGGCCTGCGTATTGGCTTCCGGGTCCTGATAGGCGTAGTCGTAGCTGAAGCGGCCGGTGACCTTGTCGTTCGGCGTCCACAGCAACTGGGCGCGCAGGACCTGACTGTTCAGATCGTTCTGCTTCGTCTTCGTCGTGATGTTCTCATAAAGCCCGTCACGGCGGGTGGCCCCAAAGGCCAGACGCCCGGCCAGCTTCCCGTCGATCAGCGGGCCGGACACAATGACCTTGCCCTGCAGATAGCCGTAATTACCGGCGGTGATTTCCGCGCGACCCTCAGGGGTGAAGGTCGGAGCACGGGTCGAGATATTCAGCGCACCGGCGGTCGTGTTCTTGCCGAACAGCGTGCCCTGCGGGCCGCGCAGCACTTCGATGCGCTCGATATCGATCAGGTCGGCGACGGCGGAACCCGGACGGGCGTAGAAGACTTCGTCGACATAGATGCCGACGCCCTGCTCCAGACCGTCATTGGTCAGGCCGATGGTCGAGCCGAGGCCGCGAATGGTCGTGGCGGTGTTACGCGGGTTCTGCGTGATCAGCTGGATCGACGGCTGGGCGCGCTGCAACTGCTCGACATTGTTGATGCCCTGCGCATCGAGAACCGCGCCGCTGACGGCGGTCACCGAAATCGGCACATCCTGAATGTTTTCCGACTTGCGGCGGGCGGTAATAAAGACGTCGGTGACCTGATCATCAGCCGCCGCCGCTGCGTCAGGGGAAGCTACCGGCGTATCGTTTGCGGCAAAGGCGGGCGTGATCAGAGCGAGCGAGGAGACGCCTGCCAGCAGGGCGAGCGCGATCTTCCCCGTCCGCAGGACGGAGGTGGTGGTGGACATGGAGGGACCTTTGTAAAGATTAAGGCGTCGCTTCCGGTGTGTCCGGTCAGGGGCGCGGGTGCTTTTGGGCGTATGCGTTACTTTAAGAGTGCTCCGAAGGACGGCGGTTTCGCCGCACTTCGGCAAGGCCAAGCGGCCGTCCGAGAGATATGTGCTCAAAAAGCGAAGCGTTAGCACGCTTCGATGGGCGAGGAGCCCTGCGGCGATTGAGCGCTAAAGACTATTCGCGTCGGGCCTCGAAACGGACCTTTTCGCTTTTTTCGATCTGAACGATGCGC
>JASGGL010000137.1:0-8125 GCA_047605065.1 Asticcacaulis sp. | reverse complement strand
GTCCAAGACTACCGCCGCCTGCGTTTCCCTTCCCAATTCTACAATGTCAAAGAACGTTCCGCCGAAGCGGAGGGCGGCTTTTAGTGGGGCCGCCGAACCATGTCAACCGATTTTTTTAACTTTCCACAACCGCCTGAGCGGCCATTTCAGAGACAACAAAACCACCCAGGCCATCTTTGCGAGATGGCCGTGAAGGCCTGAAGAATCGGAAGGTCGCGGAACATATCCCCGCTTTGACGAATTGGCAAGCCCGTTTTTCAACCGGTTGTTTTCGTCGGCGGCGCGTCCCGTCGAGGAGGGGGCTTATAGACAACCGCCTCGCAGGGACGCAACCCCTAAATTTACAAAATGCGAATCTATCCCCGTTATCGCAAATTCGCCCTCTACAGAGGCCGAACGGTATCAACCGGCAGCGATATAGGCCTTGAGGGTCTGCGCCTCGTGTTCGGCCTGCGCGATCTTGGCCTTGACCAGATCCCCGATCGACACGATGCCCGTCAGCTTCGCCCCTTCCATTACCGGAAGGTGCCGGATGCGCCGGTCGGTCATGCGCTCCAGCAGGGAATCCACGGTTTCCCCCAGACGGGCGACAATAACGTCCCGCGTCATAATATCCTGTACGGACAATTCGAGCGCCAGCGCACCCTTTTGGGCCAGCGCGCCAATAACGTCGCGCTCGGAGACAATGCCTGCGACACGCCCCATGCGGTCGGACACAACAAAGGCCCCTACCTTACGCGTATATAGAAGGGCGGAAACGGCCGCGACCGTATCATCGGGCGATACGGTGAAAACCTGATGGCCCTTGGCATTCAAAAGCTGATTGATCAGCATGTCCACGTCTCCCTCTTAATCGCCTGTTTTGCTCACCTGTCCGCCGCAGCGGAAAAAGCAGAGTTATGCGAACGCAGAAAGAGGGCAAGGCGTAAATTTGACCGAAATGTCAATTTAATGTGAGCGCACGCTTCAGAGCACGGCCTTTGCGGCGAAAAAGCCCGGCCGGAACAACCTCAGCCAGACGCCGATGCTCAGAAGGCCCAGCGCATAGCCGATCAGGTGAACCTCCCACGCGATCGGACCGCCGGACGGCACAAGACTGATAAAGGCAGACAGGATGTTGATCAGCACCCACCCCACGGTCATGCCGACCACGCGTCGTTCGGTGAACGGCAAGAGATGGCCGGGCGCTATACGGATCGCCGCCCCCATCAGGCCGGATATGGCCCCGGACGCCCCGATCAGAAAGACATTACGGTCGGCGAACATCAGGCAATAGATTAGCCCCGCCGCTACACCGCACAGGAGGTAGTATATATAGAAGAGCGTGGCACCGCCTGCGTGCGTGCCCAGTACGCGCGACACACCGCTGGCGAAGGCCAGACCAAAGGCCGCATTGAACAGGGCGTGCGTCCAGCTGCCGTGCAGGAACAGAGTGGTCAGCAGCGTATCCGCCGTCCCAAGCGATAACAGCGCCGGATTGAGACCAAAACTGTAGATCAGGTCACCGCGTGTGTCGAAATGGGACTGCAGTGCGTACAGTATCAAAATGAACCCGCTTAGAGCCACTGCGGGCCACGGTGCCGTAAAAACAGGCTGTCTTTCGTTCTCTGTCATCGCGGCCCTTGCGTTTCAACGGCGAAATAATGTGAAGGGTTACCGGTAGCCTGTGTGGCCATAACAGCGCTCAAAGCCTGTTAATCCCTGATTTTCAAACCCATTTAGCTTTTTTTACGCGGAAATATACCTATTTTTTAAGTTTCGCACTCACAGTGGCATCCGATTTGCTTTTCGCCTTTCAAGCGTAAGGGCGAAAGCCTGACAGGAGTCCACTATGGCCTATCACAAACTCACGGTTACAGCAGCCCTGGTTCTGGCCAGTACCGGCACGGCTGCCATGGCCCAGACCATGAGTACGACCTCTTCCGGCTATGAGACCGGCTATGGTCGCACCCGCGGTCAGGAAGAAAAGGCGATAGACGTGTCGACCCGCGACGCCAACGGCAACCGCGTGCTGCTCGACGGCGTCATCGTAACCGGCTCCGATCAGAGCGTCTATTCCAAAGGCCTGACCTATGGCGCCGGCGACAGCTATTCCGGCGCAGGTGCTGTCGGCGGGGCCACCGCCATCGGCAACAATCTCTCGGTCGTGGTGAACGGCAGCTACAACACCGTCATCGTCAATTCGACCCAGATCAACAACGGCAACGTCACCGCCACCAATGGTAAGCAAACCGCTACCGGCGAAACGGGCACAGATATCACGGGAAATCTCAATGGCTTCTGAAACCAAAAAATCGTCGCGCCGGGCACTTAAGGGCCTGAGCCTGATCGCGCTGGCGGCAGGGGCCATGACCCTTTCTGGCTGCGTCTCCCCGGTCGCCGGACCTTCGGGCGTTTACGCCAAGCCGATCGGCAATGCGCCGGTCACGGCCAATCCGACCCCCTATTCCGACGCGCTGGTCTGCCTCGGCTCCTATGCCCGCAAGCACAACCTCGCTTCGCCGCGCATGGCCGTGGGCCGTATCTCGGACTACACCGGCAAGGTGGAATACGAAGGCGGTCGCAAGATCACGCAGGGTGCATCGCTGATGGCGATGACCGCACTGGCCAAGTCGGGCGCGCGTCAGGTCGAGCGCTTCGACACCTCGGTTAGCGAGCTCGAGCTGAAATACGCCAATAACAAGCTGATCACCGACTCTGAAACCGCCAACCCGACCGAAGCCGGTGAATACCGCAAGATCATGGCCGGTCAGATCGCCGGTTCGGACTTCCATATCGTCGGCGGCATCACCGAGCTGAACTACAATATCCGTTCGTCGGGCATCGACGCCTATGTCGGCGACACCGATACCTACGATCCCAAGGGTATCGTGAAAGGCAGCCTCTATGTGATGAACGTCGCCATGGACCTGCGTCTGGTCGATACCCGCACGCTGGAAGTGGTGGATGTCATCTCTTATCAGAAGCAGCTCATCGGTCGTGAAATCAAGGCGGGCATCTTCAAGTTCGCCAACGGCAACATCTTCGACGTTTCGGCGGGCGAAGGCGGTCTTGAGCCCATGCAACTGGCGGTGCGTTCCCTCATCGAGCGTGCCACGCTGGAGTTCATGGCTAACCTTTACGGTGTTTCGGGTCCTGAAATCTGCCTGAACCCGAAGGACGACTTCCTCAACGACGCCACGCTGGGCAAGACCGGCGGCTTTACCCCGGCTTACGACAATCTGGAGACCAACAATGCGGGTACGCGCGAAGATCCTAGCCGCTGGCACAATACTCGCAACCGTAACTCTGGCGACGGCCGCTACTAGTCAGACCACCGGCGGTGTGTCGCAGGCCGAATCCGGCCTCGACATCACCAACACACAGCTTCAGCTTGGCGACGTCCTGTCGCAGCAGAAGCTGAACGTGGTCGACAATTACGATGTGCTGAAGGTCGAAACCTCGGCGCACGGCAATGGCATGGCCGGCGGCAACGAAAAGGTTGACGCCACCCTGACCTCGCAACAGGCGCTGCACGGCAATGTGACCTCGAATACCGAGGTCAACGGCACGGCGGCTCCTGAGGATTACCGCAATTCGCTGGGCACCCCGCTCTATATAGCGGGTCAGGCCGTCGGCAATTACGGTGCCTTCACCACCAAGGACGGCAAGCTGGTGTCCAACACCACGCAAACCGCCGAAGCGGTGAACGTCCATGCCGATGTTCAGGTCAATTCGCCCAACAATTCGATCTACGATTCCGGCGAAATCAACACGGTGTCGGTCACCAACCATCAGGCTTACGAGGTGACCAATGGCCGCCTCGAGTCGACGGCGGTTCAGACCTCGTCTGCGGAATCACGGGCGCGGACCGGTGTGGTGCTGCACTATTCGCCCTCGCCGAACCTTTATACGGCTTCGGCGATGAACAACTACTACGCGTCGAATTCGACCGACCGCGGCTCTCAGGAGCACGGCGTGGTTCAGCGTTCGTCCGGCGGGACCGAATCCTACGTTTCGGCCAATGCGGGCAATGCCTGGAACATGGCCACGCAATCGGACGCCGCCGCCAACACGGTATCGCTTTATAATACCGGTGGCTCGCTCTACAGCGGCACCTCGCAGGAAAACACCGGCGAAGTGAAGTCGACCAGCGTGCTGACCGGCTATGAATACGGCGAGATGCATTCGACCGCTTCGGGCGTCGGCAACAACCTCATGGTCGGCAATGGCGACAAGTCGCTGACCATCGATGCCGATCAGTTCAATTCCGGACCGATCGACGTGGTGGCCAGCTACGAAGGTCATGCGGGCTACGATGCCTATGTGACCGCCGAAGCAACCGGCAACTCGGCCTATGGCTATGCCTGCGCCGACTGCGAAGCCGATATGAATGTGCGCAACAATCAGGTCAATTCCGCCGACGTGACAGCATCGACCAATGTGAACATCACCGGTTCGGGCCGCGCTATCGTCTCGACCGCGCGCGCCATCGGCAATACGGCGACCTATTACGTCTCTGGCAGCAAATAAAAACTGGCAGCAAATAAAATCTGGCTGTCAGGCCTGAGCTTCACCCCGTCCGGACCAGTCCGGGCGGGGTTTTTCATTACCACATTAACAGTTCGTAACTTTATAAGCCGCCTAAAGTTTGAAATGGTTTCGCCCGTATTCACATAGAGGGCGATCCTTCATGATCCTGCGCCATAAACGCCTGACCGCCGCTGCGGTTGCGACCCTGCTGACGACGGCCCTGCTGTCGACCACCGCGTTGACCCCGGCCCACGCCGAGGCAGTTGCCGCCAAGGCCCCTCTCCTGCGCGGTGCCGTCGAATTCGGTCAGGACCATTCCGACCGCGCCCCGGACCCGCAGGCCCGTTATGGCCGTCTGTCCAACGGGCTGACCTATATCATCTATCCGAACAAGACGCCTCCGGGCCTCGTCAGCCTGCGTATGCGCTTCGCCACCGGCTCGCTGATGGAAAGCGAGCAGCAGCTCGGCCTCGCCCACTTCCTCGAGCACATGGCCTTCAACGGCTCGAAGAACGTGCCCGAAGGCGACATGGTGAAGATCCTTGAGCGTCACGGCCTGAAGTTCGGTCCGGACACCAATGCCTACACCTCGTTCGATGAAACGGTCTACATGCTGGACCTGCCCAAGAATGATGAGGAAATCATCGATACGGGCCTGTTCCTGTTCCGCGAAACCGCTGGCAACCTGACGCTGGACCCCAAGGCTATCGACCGCGAGCGCGGCGTGGTTCTGGGTGAAGAACGCGCGCGCAACTCCCCCGGCTTCCGCTCCTATGTCGACTGGGCCAAGGCCGCCTTCCCCGGTCAGCTCTATCCGAACCGCCTGCCCATCGGCTCGACCAAGATCATTGCCGAAGCCCCGGCGCAGGCCTTTGTCGACTACTATAATGACTTCTATCGTCCGGAACTGACCACCATCGTCGTGGCAGGCGATATCGACGCCGATGCTATCGAAGCCAAGATCAAGGCGAAGTTCGCCGACCTTGCCCCGCGTTCGCGCCGTCCACTGGATAAGTTGAGCTTCGGCACCTATACCAAGCAGGCCCCGACCGCCTACACCTATGTCGAACCCGGCCTGCGCAATGCCATACAGGTCACCTGGTTCAAGCCGTTCGACGAGTCGTGGGAAACCGAAGCCAAGGTTGCCGCCGACTCGCTCGACAGCCTTGCCTTCTCGATCCTGAACAAGCGCCTTGAGCGTCAGGCGAAGTCCGCAGACAGCGCCTTTGCCGCCGCTTCCGCCGGGGACGGCTCGGTCACCAAGACCGCCGAAACCGTGACCCTGAGCGTGGTGCCCAAGCCGGGTAAGGACAAGGAAGCCTTCGAGCAGGCCTTCACCATGGTGCGGCAGTTCGAAACCTATGGCGCGACCGATGACGAAGTCGCCCGCGTTCTGGCCGACTGGACGGCCAGCTACGAAGCGCAGGCCAAGGGTGAAAAGACCCGCAATACCGGCGCCATCGTCAACGGTCTGATTGGCACGCTGGGCGACAAGGAGGTCATGACCTCCCCGTCTCAGAACCTCGCCCTGTTCAACAAGTACAAGCCGACCCTGACCGCCGCCGCCGTCACCGCACGCGCCAAAACCCTGTTCAGCGGCGACGGTCCGCTTCTGGCGCACACGGCTGACGATCTGGGCGGTTTCGACAAGCCCGCCATGCTGGCCGCCTATCAGGCGCAACTGACCAAGACCGTCGAAAAGCCCGCCGTCACGGTGAAGAAGGCCTGGCCGTATGAGACCTTCGGCGCGGCACCGGCGGCCATCGTCAAGGAAAGCACGCTGGCCGATCTGGGCGTCACCCAGTTCAGCTACGCCAACGGCGTGAAGGTCAACATCAAACCCACCGACTTCAAGGACAACGAAATCCTGATCAATGTCCGCTTTGCTGGCGGCCTGACCACTATCGGTCAGGACAAGAGCCTGCCGCTTCAGGGCGCGGGCTGGGTCAGCCTGTTCGAAGGCGGCCTCGGCAAGCTCGATTCCGAAGAGATCAAGGAAACCTTGTCGGGCCGTATCTATGGCGCAGGCTTCGGCATCGGCGACGAAGCCGCCGTCCTGTCGGGCAGCACGACCCCCGGCGATTTCGCGCTGGAAATGCAGGTCCTGACGGCCTTCACCACCGACGCCGCGGTCCGCCCCGAAGCGCTGGAACGCATCAAGGCCTACCTGCCCGACTATTATCGCTCGCTGTCGGCAACGCCGGGCAGCGTGTTCCAGACCAATGCCCCGAAAATACTGCGCAGCGGCGACACCCGCTTCGGCCTGCCCGATAAGGACGCCGCTCTGGCGCTGAAAAACGATGACCTGAAGGCGCTGGTCACCGGCATCCTGTCGACCGCCCCGATCGAAATCACCATCGTCGGCGATATCACGGTCGATGAGGCCAAGGCGGTTCTGGCGAAAACCTTCGCTACCCTGCCCAAGCGCGCCGAAACCGTCGCGCCCGTCAAGGGTGCCGACACCATGGTCTTCCCCAAGACCAACCTGCATCAGGTGCTGACCCACACGGGCCGTCCGGATCAGAACATCAGCTATATCGCCTGGCCGACCACCGACTTCTTCGAAAGCACGAAGCAGGCGCGCGCCACCGAAATGCTGGCCGAGGTTCTGACGCTGCGTCTGACCGACGAAATCCGTGAAAAGCAGGGCGCGTCCTACGGCTCTTCGGCGGGCAGCACCATGTCGAGCACGTTCAAGGGCTTCGGCTATCTGGCGGCGCAGGCCACGGTGAAACCCGAAGTCGATCAGACCTTCTACGATTCGGTGGTCGCCATCACCGACGATCTGAAGGCCAAGCCGATC
The DNA here is from genome assembly GCA_047605065.1 of Asticcacaulis sp. GTDB lineage: Bacteria > Pseudomonadota > Alphaproteobacteria > Caulobacterales > Caulobacteraceae > Asticcacaulis. The sequence continues at coordinate 810 of JASGGL010000137.1, read as the reverse complement.
ACCGACGACGAACTGCTGCGCGCGAAAAAGCCGGTGCTGGATCGCTACGACCTTCAGGTCAAGACCAACGGCTACTGGATGGGCGTCCTGCCCGGCATTCAGGCCGATCCGCGCGATCTGGCGGCCATCCGCACGCGTAAGTCTGAGGTTGAGGCGGTGACGCCCGCCGACGTTCAGGCCATGGCGAAGAAGTGGCTGATCACCGAAAAGCTGCTGCGCCTTCAGGTCAAACCCGCCGACAAGCCTGCGGCGAAACCGGCCCAGTAGGCCAGACCCAAAAGAAAACCCTCCGGTTTGCACCGGAGGGTTTTTCATTTTCATACCTTCCCAACCTGTTGGGGAGGTATGAAACAGCTTAGCTGAAACACCACGCCAGAACGGCCTTCTGGGCGTGGATGCGGTTTTCCGCTTCGTCCCACACCACCGACTGCGGACCATCGATAACGGCGTCGGTCACCTCCTCGCCACGGTGGGCGGGCAGGCAATGCAGGAACAGGGCATCGGGGTTGGCCAGCTTCATCAGCGCTTCGTTGACCTGATAGGGCTCGAAGGCCTCAAGGCGTTCGTCGTGATCGAGATCGCCCATCGACACCCACGTATCGGCCATGACCACATCGGCCCCGCGCACGGCGGCCTGCGGATCATGAGTAACGGTGACGCGGGCGCGCGATTCCGCCGCAAAGACCATGTCTTCGTTCGACGGCTTGTACTTCGGCGGACAGGCGATGTTCAGCGTGAAGTCGAAACGCGCCGCCGCATGGATGAAGGACGCGCAGACATTGTTGCCGTCACCGACCCAGGCCAGCGTCT
>JASGGL010000136.1:0-8144 GCA_047605065.1 Asticcacaulis sp. | reverse complement strand
GTTCCGGCCATATCGTCGAAATTCAGGCGACCGGCGAAAAGCGCGGCTTCTCGCGCGATGAATTCAACACCCTGTTCGATCTGGCCACCAAGGGTGCCGAAGAGTTGTTCGCGCTGCAACGCGCCGCTGCGGGCAAGTAAGCGCTCTTTCTAAGGGGAAGAGACTCAGGGGAAGGGGCTCAGTCCTCTTCCCGAATGGCCAGCAGGTCGCCCGGCGCGCAGCTCAACGCCCGGCACAGAACTTCGAGCGTACGCAGTCTCACCGCTACCGCCTTTTGGTCACGTAGAAGCTCAAGGTGACGCACGGCGATCCCCGTGCGGTCGGACAGTTCGACGATGGACAGGCGCCGCCGCGCCAGCATTTCGTTCAGGCAGATGATCACGCTCATATGGTCAGATTGGCCTCCGCCCTCAGACGCGCGCCTTCCTTAAACACTTCGGCCAGCACGAAGACGACCAGCACCGAAAACCACGCCGTCACGGCGCGCATGCCGTAGACGGGCTCGACCGGCATGGCGAACAGGCTCTCAAGCAACGCGCGCGAGGCATAGGAGTAAAGCTCCACCCCGGCCAGACCGAAACCGATCCAGCGCAGGCGGCGCGTGTTGTCCGGATGGAAGACATCCCCTTCGGCCAGCGTGCGGAACACCTGACGCGTCCAGCGCATGATCAGCAGATAACCGCTCAGCGACACGGCAAAGGCGGGCATCAGGGTGACCAGTTGCGCCTGCGTGATCGTACCACCGGTATTGATGCGCGCCACCACCTCTTCGGCGAAGGTCGGCACCGACAACAGGCACAATACGGTCAGTATGGTCGCCACGATCATGGCGAACAGGCCGAAATAGACGACATCGAGGGCCGTCTTCAGAAAGCTGGATATCGACCGGGGGCCTAGGAAACGCATGACATATCCTGTGCAGGATCAGGGAAACGATGTCTGCCATAAAATACCGCCATCGCCAAATTACGCCTTTTTCATTACATCCGGCTTAGGTTAAAGACGGGAGATACGGAGAAAACGTCTATGCCGATTTCGCTTACCCCCGGTCAGAAACTGGTCGCCGCCACCCACAATCCGGGCAAGGCGCGCGAAATCGACACCCTTTTGGGCGGACGGTTCGACATCGTGTCGGCTGGCGCGCTGGGCCTGCCCGAACCGGACGAGACGGAAAACAGCTTCGTCGGCAACGCCATCCTCAAGGCGCGACACGCAGCTAAGGCTTCGGGTCTGGCGGCGCTGGCCGACGATTCCGGCCTGTCTATCGCGGCGCTGAACGGCGATCCGGGCATCTACAGCGCCCGCTGGGCCGGGCCGCAAAAGGATTTCCCGCGCGCCATGGAAATCATCCATCACAAGATGGTGCAGGCCGAAGTCCATCATCCCGAAACCTATTCGACAAAGGCATGGTTCACCTCGGCTCTGGCCGTCGCCTGGCCCGAAGGTCATGCCGTGGTGTTCGAGGGCGTCGTGCATGGTGACATCGTTGCGCCACGCGGCGACAACGGCTTCGGCTACGATCCGATCTTCCGCCCCGACGGTTATGACATCACCTATGCCGAGATGGACGAAGCGCTGAAAGACAGCCTCAGCCATCGCAACCGCGCCTTCGAACAGTTGAAGGCATGGCTGTTCTGAGCACCCCGCCGGTCGCCCTCTATATTCACTGGCCCTATTGTTCGCGCATCTGTCCCTATTGCGATTTCAACGTCACGCGCGCCAGAGACCATAATCCGGCACAGGCCGACACGCAGACCGCGCTTTATGAGGCCATCCGCGCCGACCTGCGTGCACAGGCGCAGTGGCTGGGGCCACGCCGACTGGCCTCGGTGTTTTTCGGCGGCGGCACGCCGTCGCTGATGCGGCCCGAATGGGTGGCGCAAATCCTAGAAGACGCGCGCAGTCTGTTTCCCACAGATGAGGCCATCGAGGTCACGCTTGAGGCCAATCCGACCGACGCCGAAATTGCCCGTTACCGCGCCTTCCGCGAGGCCGGGATCAACCGCCTGTCCATCGGTATTCAGTCGCTGAAAGACGAGTCCCTGCGCTTTCTGGGGCGCAACCATTCGGCGCGCGAGGCCCTGAACGGGCTGGAAACGGCGCTGTCGGTGTTCGGACGCGTATCGCTGGATCTCATCTACGCCCTGCCCGATCAAACGCCCGAAGACTGGGCGGACGAACTGCGGCAGGCGGCGGGGCTGGGGGTCGAGCACATTTCGCCCTATCAGCTGACCATCGAATCCGAAACCGCCTTCGGGCGCGCCGCAAGGCGTGGTCAGTTGCGCCCACCCGACCCGGAACTGGCGGAAATTTTCTACGACACGACACAGAGTGTACTGAACGATCTGAGTTTTGAAGCCTATGAGGTGTCGAACCACGCCCGCGGCGTGGCGGCGCGGTCGCAGCACAATATCAACATCTGGGAAGGGGTGGACTACATCGGTGTTGGCCCCGGCGCGCATGGCCGGTTGACGCTCCCGCACGATTTTGCCGAGATGGCTGGCCAGGCGCGCCAAGACGCAAAAGAATGGGCGCATGGCCGGTTGACGCTCCCGCACGATTTTGCCGAGATGGCTGGCCAGGCGCGCCAAGACACAAAAGAATGGGCGCAGGGCCGGTTGACGCTGAACGGCGCGCGCCACGCCACCGTCGCCGAACCGAACCTGAAAACCTATATCAGCCGCGTCACGGAAACCGGCCACAGCGTCACGCCGGAACGGCTCTCAGCCGAAGAAACCCTTGAAGAGGCCCTGATGCTGGGTCTGCGCCTGATCGACGGCGTACGGCTGGAACGCATCAACGGTCTGCCCTTGCAAAAACGCGATGAACTCATTGCCGACGGCTTCCTTGAGCAAACCGGAACACGCCTGCGCGCGACAGCGAAGGGCCGCGTGGTGCTCGACCGGCTGCTGCTTGAACTTTTGTCATAATTTTTGCCGTTTTTACGGTTTAGGCTGTCCGCAAGGCAGAGGGTAGGTTCATGCACAAGTGGCGCAGAATTCTGATCGTTTCGACCATTCTGGTGGCCGTTATCGGCGGAGCCGTCTGCTGGGACGTCTATCGTGCCCAGGCCGTCGCCATCGACACCCTGACCTTTGCCGCGGCGGGCAAGACGACGAAGCTTGAACCGCTGATCGACAGTACAGCAATCACCAACCGCCTCTATACCGATATCGCCCCCTATGAGGTCATTCCCGAAGCCCCGAAAACGAAGCCCGCCAGAGAGACCGGCTTCCTTCAGCGCATGTGGGACAAGGGAGCCTCTCTGTTCACCAAAAAGGCAGAGGCTGCTCCCATCGAAGCCCCGAAGCCTATCGACCTGCATCTGTGCGCCCAGACGGCGGGTGAAACCGCAGGCTTTTCGGCCCTGATCAAACACCTTAAGCCGCAGCCTGCGCGCCTTAACTGGAAGCCGGACCCACGCATACGCTACGGCAGCTTCGCCGCGCGGCAGTACCGCATCAGCGGCGGTGATTACCTGATCGTGGCGCGCGACGGGCTCGACTGGAAGATCACCGGTGTCGAACTGACCGAGGCCCGGCGCAAGGAAATGGCCCGCACCTGCGGCGGGATCATCTGAACTGCGGTTGCATGATCGGGAATAGGCGCATAACCTCCGTTGGCGGAGGGACGATGCTCAGACACCTGAAATGGCTGGCGATAGCGATGGCTCTTACAGGATGCCAGAAGCCGGACGAAGCGGTGAAAATACCGCCCGATGCCACACTGAAGGACGGGCAAATCATTCGCAAAACCCCGGTCCCGATCTATCCGCAGGCGTACACCGTCAAACTGTACGTTTCCGACAAGGCTCCGATGCAGGACGGTTTCAGGCTTGACGACGCCTCAGCCATAACCTTGTCCCAAGCTCAACGCAGCAAACTGGCTTCGGCCTTTTCCTATATCGATGTGCTCGATACCGTTGGTCCCGTGCCGGATGAGATCGCTGCCGCCTGTTTCGAGCCGCATCATTTCTTTCGTTATTATGACAAGGCGGGCCATATGATCGGCGAGATACAGCTCTGTTTTTGCTGCGCCAGAGCGATAGCCAGTCCTGAGGTCTTTACGGACAAGGCCTATAAGGATTACACCCGTCGGGAAAAGCGCTCCGATGTCGATCTGTCTATCTTTTATGACCTTATTGACGAAATGGGGTTGAATCCCACGGTCGGGTGCGGCTAAGCCGTCGCCGCAAAAAACAGGACGAGCAATGACCGATTTCTTTGCCCCGCCGCCGCGTCCTGTCGAGGGCGGCCTCTATATCATCGCCACGCCGATCGGGAATCTGCGCGATATTACGCTGCGCGCGCTCGATGTGCTGCGCGCCGCCGACGTCGTTTTGTGCGAGGATACGCGGGTAACGGGCAAGCTTCTGAGCGCCTATGATCTCAAGAAAAAACTGATCCGTTACGACGACCATGCCGGGCCGCAGGTGCTGCCGGAAATCCTGACACGCCTGCATGCGGGCGAGGTGGTGGCGCAGGTCTCCGACGCCGGGACGCCGCTGGTTTCCGACCCCGGCTTCCGGCTGGTCAATATGGCGCTTGAGGCCGGAGCACGCGTTCACCCCATACCCGGCGCATCGGCGGTGATGGCGGCCCTATGCCTGGCCGGACTGCCCACCGACCGGTTTATGTTCGCAGGCTTTTTGCCCAACAAGTCCGCAGCGCGTAAAACCTTCCTCGACGATTTCAGAACCCTGCCGTCGACCGTCGTCTTTTTCGAAACCGGCCCGCGCCTGCGTGACAGCCTGAGCGATATGCGCGATGTGCTGGGTGACCGCGACGCCGCCGTGTGCCGCGAACTGACCAAGCTTTATGAAACCTGCGTACGCGGTACTCTGAGCGATCTGGCCACGCGCGAGGAACTGCATGAGCCTAAGGGTGAGATCGTGGTGCTGATTGGACCGGCGAAGGCCGGGCAGGCCCCGGCCAATGACCTCGATGCCGCCATTACCGAGGCGCTGAAAACCCTGCCGCCGTCCGAAGCCGCCGCCGTTCTGGCCCAGAGCTTCGGTCTGCCGCGCAAGGCCGTCTATAAGCGGGTGCTGGAGCTGAAATGACGCGGGCGTCGCGGGGACAAAGGGCGCATCGGCGCGGCCACCTCAGCGAATATGTGGCGCTCCTCCACCTCATGCTTACCGGCCACCGCATACTGGGTTTTCGCCTGAAGACGCCGGAGGCGGAAATCGACATACTGGCCCTGAAGGGGCAACGGCTGGCCATAGTCGAAGTCAAGCAGCGTCAGACCGCACTCGATGCCCTGACCGCCGTATCGCCGGAGCAGCGCTATCGCCTGTGGCAGGCCGGGCATAAGCTTCAGGCACGCCGCCCGCAACTGGCCCGCTTCAGCCTGCACCTCGACCTTTACGTCGTCACACCGCGCGGCCTGCGCCACGTACGCGACGCTTTTTCCGACGGTATTTAAGGATAGCGCCCAATAATTAAGGATAGCGCCTTGCCCTTGGCGCGCGGAGGGCTACATAGGACGCAGAGACTGAGAAGCCATGGAAGAGAAACCGGCATGAGCCTGCGCGTCGCCGTACAGATGGACCCCATCGAAAAGATCAATATCGCGGGGGACACCACCTTCCTGCTGATGATGGCGGCGCAGGCGCGCGGCCACGACCTGTGGGTCTACGAACCGCAGCACCTGTCGTTAGAGGACGGGCAGGTTTTTGCCCGCGCGCGCAAGGTCAGCCTGCGCCCCGTCAAGGGCGATCACGTCACAGCGGGCGATTTCGAAACGCTCAATCTGGGCAGCGATATCGACGTCGTCCTGATGCGTCAGGACCCGCCCTTCGATGTGGCCTATATTACCGCCACCTACCTGCTGGAAATGATCCATCCGAAGACGCTGGTGGTCAATGATCCCCGCAGTGTGCGCGATTGTCCGGAAAAACTTTTTGCGCAGCATTTTCAGGGTCTGCAACCGCCGACCCTGATCAGTGCCGACCCCGAAGCCCTGCGCGATTTTCAGGCGCGCCACGGCGATGTGATCCTCAAGCCGCTGCACGGCGCGGCAGGCGGCGGAATTATCAAACTGGTTGCCGGGGATCGTAATCTCGATGCCCTTATCGAGCTGCACGCCGCTATCGGACGCGAGCCTTTGGTCCTGCAAAAGTTCATTCCGGCGGTATCGGCAGGCGATAAACGCATCATCCTTGTCGACGGCGAGGTTGTGGGTGCGATCAACCGCGTGCCGCAAAAAGACGCCGTGCGTTCCAACCTGCGCGTCGGCGGAACCGCGGTGAAGACCGAGTTGACCCCTCGCGATCTCGAAATCTGCGCGCGGGTCGGGCCTGAGCTGAAAGCACGCGGGCTGACGTTCGTCGGCCTCGACGTCATCGGCGATTATCTGACGGAAATCAATGTCACTTCACCCACAGGTGCGGTGCAGCTCAAGGCCTTCGATAATATCGATGCCGGCGACGCGTTGTGGGACGCCGTCGACAGGCGCTTATCCACAGGGGTTGTTTGATTTTTATAAGAAAAAATCCTAGTTTACCTTACGGAAAACGGTACCATAATGCTGTTATTCCGGATATTTTCTTTTTGTTCGATTTTTGTTCTTGATTTGTCTGGATTCCGCCCCTAGGGTGTGGATAAGATTTTCGTAAGGCTCTTTGCGGCCCTGCGGCATCTTTTGCGGGCTCATTACAGGCCCATTCCGGGGGGAACGAACAATGCCGGCACGGGTCACCACCATCGCGTTCGAGGGGGCGAAAGCCCATCGCGTCGAAGCCGAAGTGCAACTGACCTCCGGCAATGTCGCGTTCGTCGTGGTGGGCCTTGGCGACAAGGCCGTTGCCGAAAGCCGCGAACGCGTGCGCGGGGCCTTTGCAGGCATGGGCCTGAGCCTTCCCGGTAAGCGCATCGTCGTCAATCTGGCCCCTGCCGACCTGCCTAAGGAAGGCTCGCACTACGACCTGCCTATCGCACTGGCCCTGATGGTGGTCATGGGCGTCATCCCTCAGGACGCGCTGGATGGTTTTGTCTGCGCCGGTGAGCTTAAGCTCGACGGACGCATCGGTCCCATGGCGGGCGCACTGCCCGCCGCCATCGCCGCCTCAGGCTTTGGCATGGGGCTGATCTGTCCGCACGACAATGGCCGCGAAGCCGCCTGGGCAGGAGATGTTCCCATTCTGGCACCACGCGGCCTGATCGATCTGGTGGCGCATTTCAAAGGACAGGCCGTGCTCACCCCGCCCCAGCCGGGCGAAATCGCGCCGTCCGTTCACACCCCCGACCTCAACGAGGTCAAGGGGCAGGAGGCCGCCAAGCGCGCGCTGGAAATCGCGGCGGCGGGCGGCCACAATCTTTTGTTCGTCGGCCCACCCGGCTCGGGCAAGTCGATGATGGCTCAGCGTCTGCCCGGCATATTGCCGCCGCTCAATGCCTCCGAACTTCTGGAAACCTCGCAAATATGGTCGATGGCCGGGCTCTTGGAAAAGGGCGACCTGACGCGCGAGCGTCCGTTTCGCTCCCCGCACCATTCGGCGTCCATGGCCGCCCTGACCGGGGGCGGGTTACGCGCGCGTCCGGGTGAGGTGTCACTGGCGCACAATGGCGTGCTGTTCCTCGATGAACTGCCCGAATATTCGCCTCAGGCCCTCGATTCCTTACGTCAGCCGCTGGAGACCGGCGAGGTCGTGGTGGCGCGCGCCAATCATCACATCCGCTATCCGGCGCGCGTACAGCTGGTGGCGGCGATGAACCCCTGCCACTGCGGCTATGGCGGCGTAGGTAAAGGCGCATGCGGCAAGGCTCCGAAATGCCAGCGCGACTATCAAAACCGCGTCTCAGGTCCGATGATGGACCGCATCGATCTGCAAATCGACGTACCCCCCGTCACCGCCGCCGACATGGCCCTGCCGTCACCCGCCGAAGGCTCAGCCGAGGTCGCCGCCCGCGTCCGTGCCGCGCGGCATATCCAGCAGGCGCGGGCTGAACGCCTTCGCCTCAACCCGGATGCCGCTCTCAACGCCACGGCTTCCGGGGCAGCGCTAGAGGCCATAGCTCCACTCGATGAGGGTGCGCGTAGGCTTTTGACCGAGGCGGCTCAATCGCGCAATCTGTCGGCGCGGGCGTGGACCCGCTGCGTGCGTCTGGCGCGGACCATTGCCGATATCGAAGCCTCCCTTA
>JASGGL010000135.1:0-8147 GCA_047605065.1 Asticcacaulis sp. | reverse complement strand
AGCTTTCGAGGTGGCGGCGCAGCACGGCTGCGTATGAGGCGCTGGGGCGGCCCTGCGTGGCGGCGGGTGTTGACGGGCGCGCCGGGGTGGAGGCGGCGGCCGGGGCCGAAGATGTCGCCGTCTTAGCAGAGGACGGTGTGTCGGCGGCGGCACGCGCAGGCGTTTCCGCGCGGTTGGGCGAAGGCGCGGCGTCGGTTGAGGGTTGCGCCTCGCGCGGCGTGGGCTGCGGGGTTTTGAGCGGCGTTGACGCCGGTTGTGTCTGGGTTTGAGGCTTAGGCGGTGTTTTCTGCGCTTCGGGGGGCGGCGGAGTCTCGGTCTGCGGTACGGGCGGTTGTACCTCTGCCGGGGTGGGGGCAGGCGAGGGGGCCCGGGCTTCGCGTGTGACCTCAAGGGAATCGAGCGCGACCTCGAACACCGGCGCGTCGACGATGAGCGGGGCGGGCCGCGGGGCCAGACCGGCCACGGCGAAGAGGAAGCCTCCGTTCACCAGAACGGAGGCTCCAAATGCCAGCAGTTTTTGCCGTTTACTCGTCACCGTTTTTAGAACGTTTTGGCGAGGCTCAGGCGGAAGGTCTGACCCGGCGAGGGCAGATAACCCAGTTGCGGCTGGTAGTACTTATCGAAGATATTGTCCCAGTTGAGACGCGCCTCGATGCCTTCCAGCGGACCGGACACCGCCAGATAGCTGACGAACAGGTTGTGGATGGTGTAGGACTTGGCCGTGGCTGAAACCGCTCCGGTGGTGGCGTTGTAGCTATATTGCTTGTCGGCGATATTGCCTTTCCAGCCGAAGGAGACGCCCTTTTCCGGAATGACCCAGCCTGCGGTCAGATTGAGCTGTTCCGCCGGGATGGTGTTGAAGGCGATATTCGTCACCTTGTTATAGCCATTGACCGTCGAATAGGCGGCGCGACCGAAGAAGCGGCGCGAAGCGTATTCGGCCTCAAGTTCGGCCCCATCATAGCGTGCTTCGCCGACATTGGTGTAGGCGGCGGCCGTGGTCGAGGTGCGCGTGACCAGATTCTTGATATCGTTCTGGAAAATGGTCAGCTTGAGGTTCAGGCCGTCGCCCTTCTGGAAGATGCCGCGCTTCGAATAGCTGGCGCCGACTTCCTTGTTTTCCGACTCTTCCGGCTTGAGGTTGAGGCTGATGGTCTGGGCCGCGCCGCGCGTATAGATTTCATCGAGCACCGGCAGGCGTTCGGTATGCGACAGCGAGCCGAAAACCTTGATTTCGTTGGTGATGGCGTAGAGCACGGCCAGCTTGGGCGAGGTGGCGTCCAGTTCGACCTCGGACGGCGTGCCGGTCGAGCCGACGACATAGGTGCCTGCACCGGGTTTCAGCTTCGACTTGTCGTAGCGGATGCCGGGGATGAGGGTCAGCTTGTCACCGATCAGAATTTCGTCCTGCACATAGAGGCTGACGCGGTTCATGTCGCCCTGCGGGTGGGTGGTCGCGCCGTTGGTCAGGGTGCCGGTGGCGCTATAGCGCGGATTGCGGCGTTCCTGATTATAGGTCTGAATGCCGACGGTCAGGAAGTGCTCCAGAGGACCGGTTTCGAAGGTCGAAACGTTCTCGACCTTGGCCTGAACCGTCTTGTAGCTGTACTGCGACGTATAGCCGAGCGCCGACGGCGAGAACTGGTTTTCGCTCTGATCGGTCTTCGATTCGTCGAAGGCGATCTGCGCCTTCACGTCCAGCCAGTCATTGCCTTCGAAGCTGTTGTCGTAACCGATGACGTAGTTGCTGTCGTCGGTTTTGCGGCGGACCATGCTGGTCGTAAAGGCCGCCTGCTGGTCGTACATCTGCCAGGAATCGTCGGTCCACTTCTGCGCCGAGGCCCAGACGCTGTGCTTACGGTCGCCGCCGATATAGTAGCGGGTCTTGAGCAGGACCGACTCGCCCGCCGCCTGCGACGGGTTGACGACATTGCCGTTGCCGTCGGTGTAGTTGCCGAAGTCGCGCTTGTTGGCGACCAGCAACAGGTCGAGGTTTTCCAGAGGCTTACCGGCCAGAGTGGCCGAAAGCAGGGTGCCTTCGGTGTTGCTGTCGTAGCCACCCTTGACGCGGACGGCGAAGCGGTCGTCGCCCTTGAGGAAGTCCGAGGCGTCCTTGGTGGTAAAGTTCACCGTCCCGGCCAGAGCGCCGGAGCCGTAGATGGTCGAGGAGGAGGGGCCGCGCAGCACTTCGACGCGCTTGTAAAGCTCGGTGTCGGTGAACAGGCTGCCCATGCGGTAGCCTTCGAAGAACTTGGTCACGCCGTCGACGGTGAAGACCACGCGGCTGTCCGATTCCGACAGGGCGGTGCCCATGCCGCGGATGTTAAGCCCCTGACCCAGCGACGAAACGCCGCCCGCCGAATCGACGCCCGCCACGTCTTCGAGCAGTTCGCCGACCGTACCGGCCTGCGCGCTTTCGAGGTCTTCCTGATCGATGACCGTCACCGACTGCGGCGTGTCGGTGGCAACCTTTTCCTTGCCCGCCGAGACGACGATACGACCCAGCGACAACTGGGTGGTGGCGTCTTTCTCAGTCTTTTCCGTCGTTTGCGCCAGAACCGGTGCCGTCGACAGGGCCATGGCGCTGACGGCCAGAAGGCAGGTGTGCTTGAATGACATCCCCAAATACTCCTTTGGAGCGCTTCCCGATAAAGTGGACACCACTTTTCGGAAAAGAAGCGCGTTGAAACAAATCAGAGCGCTTCCCGATAAAGTAGACACCACTTTTCGGAAAAAGGCGCGTTAAAATAATAACTTAGAGCGGCGATCCGATTTAATCTGATCGGAATGCGCGTCTAAGAAATTGACTGAGAACCGCCAGAGCCGCCCGGCTCATATTGCGAATAATTCTCATTGACTCGGCGACTACACCCATGTGCTGCGCTGCGTCAAGCCACTTGCAAATAATAATGATTCTCATTACTAAGGTGTCGCCTTGCGGTCACACCGCGTCCGACATGATGGGGATCTTCATGAAGTTGTCTTTTAAAACCGGCCTGAGTTCTTTGATTGTGCTCGGCTTTTTGTCCGCACCGGCTCTGGCGCACTCGCCCTACATGAAGCCTAATACCTTCACGCCGGCCGCTCAGCGCAACCACGTGACCGTCGAAGCTTCGTTCTCGGACGGCGATCTGCGCCCGGATGTGGCGATGAAGTCCGACAGCTTCAGCCTCACCGGCCCGGACGGCAAGGTGGTCCCTCTGACGCCCGCCGCGACGCTTAAGGACGCGGTCTTCCTCGAAGCACCTCTGGGTGCGGAAGGCACCTATCTGATCTCGTCGGGCGTGCGTAAGGGCCGCGTGGCTAAGGCAGCCATCGTCAATGGTGAAGTGCAGTTCATCGAACCGGGCAAGACGCCTGCCGCGGGTGCGCAACTGGTCGATGTCCAGAGCCTGACACGCGCCGACGTCTATGTGGCGCACGGCAAGCCGACCAAGCCGGAATTCACGGCCGAAGGCGTCGAAATCTATCCGGTCACCGCGCCTTACGACGCCTATGCCGGTGAGCCGGTCACGGTGCGTGTGCGCGAAAACGGCAAGGGCCTGAAAGGCGAGACCCTGACCCTGATCACCGACGGGCAGACCTATGCCGTCACCAAGACACCGGAGCAGAACCTGACCACCAACGAGGCCGGTGACGTGACCTTCACTCCGAAGACGGCGGGCCTTTACCTGCTTCAGGTGCGTGTGCGCCGCCCGTCGCCGGACACGCAGGGCCTGTGGCTCAGCCACACGGCAACCCTGACGCTCGAAGTGCTGCCGCAATAAACCTAAGAAACTAAGGATTACTCCATGAAAAAGTTCATTATTTCCGCTGCGGCAGTTCTGGCCGCCGGGATGGCCCTGCCGGTGCTGGCGGCGTCGCACTCCACCACGGTCTTCATCGAAGAGCAGGATATCAATGGCGACGAAAAGGTGTCGCTGGACGAATTCAAGGCGGGGCGCGCTATCGAATTCCGCAAGGCCGACTTCAACGAGGACGGCTCGCTGAGCGAGGCCGAATATGTCGGTGAATACGAAGGCCGCCTCTATGCCCGCCTGAGCAAGATCGCCGATCCGGAAAAGCGCCTCGAGGAGCAGCAACGCCAGATGCGTCAGGCCAAGGTGCGTTTCGGCGTGCTCGATACTGACAAGAACGGTGCGATCAGCCAGGAAGAATATCTCGCCTCGGGCCTGCGCATGTTCAACATGCACGACCGCGACAAGGATGGCGTGGTGTCCCAGAAGGACGTCGCCCTCGCTGAAAAGGCGGCTAAGGAAGGCAAGGGCGGCGAGTTCATCAACCCCTAAGACTTATCCCAACCCAAAACGAACGGCCCCGGTGGATACCGGGGCCGTTTTTTATGTTTCACGCCTCAAGAAACCGCGTCCTGAGGGTGATGATATCCGCCTTCAGTGCCTCGGCGGGCAGGGTGTTCGCCCATTCCGCAAAGGCCACGGCGTCCGGTCCGAACTTCGCCGCCAGAGCTCTGGCGTCGGCGTCCGTTCCGGCCTCCTTCGCCCGCCCCAGCTTTTCCTTCAGGCCGCGCATGGCCTTCCAGAAGCTGTAGAAGGGCAGCTTGATCTTGAAGCGGAAGCCCGCAGCGTCCTCGACCACGAAGCCTTCGAGGTGCTGCCCCTCAAAGGTGTAGTCGTATCCTTTCGCCTGCACGTCGGCATACCACGCCTTGAACGACGCGAAGTCGTCGAAGCGCGGTCCTGCCCCCTTAGGACGCAGGCCGAATTCGGCGGCCAGCGCCTCAAGCTCAGCAAACGGCAGGCAGGAGAAGGCCTCCGTCCGGTGGATGGCCTCCAGCAGGACGACGTGACGTTCGGCATAGGCGATCATGTGCGGGTCGTTGACGGGGTCATTGACCTCGAACACCAGCGTCAGATTGCCGTCACGCAGACGGGTTTTCAGCGCGTCGAGACGCGCTTCACCTACCTGAGCGATCAGGATATCGTGGAACCAGCCCGCGAATTCCGATTCCGGCGTCGATTTCGACGCGAAGAAAAGCGCATCGCTGTCGGCGTCGTAGCCCAGTATCCCCAGGAAGCCGTTTTCCTTGACATAGAGCTGAACCGGAAAGGCCAACCCTTTGGACAGGTTGCGCATTTCGGTCTCAGTCCGTTCTTCGAGATTGAAGAACTTGTCATAGGAACGCGCCACGATCTGACCGTCCTCGCTGACGAACAGACCACGCGCCTTTAGCGTCACCTGATCCCACAGGCCCTTTTCAAAGGCCTTGCGGGTGAAGTTGTACGACCTCAGGTGCGGATAGCGCGTGAAGCGTTTTTCCTGCACCGCCGGGTGTGCCTTCAGGGCCGCCAGCGTCGCCTCGGCCATACGGTCGGGGGCGTCCGGTCGAGCCGCGAAGGCCGACGGCTTTGCCTTGCGGTGATGGTGGTTTTCCACCCGCACCGTATCGATGACACCCGAAGGATCGAGGGTCATGACGCTGAGGTAGCCGCCGAATTCTACTTCGGATTCGAGGTTGAAGCTGATCGGCCCCGCCTGAACGGGCAGGCGCGCCGAATTGCGGTGGCCGTGGACCTGAAGCCAGCCCGACCCCGCCATATTGGCGGAAAAGGCCGCATCGACCGGATCGTCATAGGTTCCCGTGCCCTTCCACAGTTGCAGGGAGGGCATGAGCACCAGATGCTCAGGTACACGCGCGATCCCGGCGTGGCTGACCAGCACCTTATGGGGACCATAGGTGTAGGTCAGAACGTCGGTCAGGCGCGCGCAGAGGCGGTGCGCTTCGCCGATGGTGAAGTTGGCGCTCAGCAACTGCGGCAGGGTGTTGTGCTCGAACTCACGGCTGACCGGGGGCTGTCCGTGGGCGAAGCGCTGGATATGGTATTCGTGGTTGCCATAGATCAGCGCCACATTGTCGCGCGGCAGCAGTTCGTCGACGACAAAGCGGATCACCTTGTCGTTTTCGATCCCGCGGTCGAGGAAGTCGCCGACGAAGATATAGAACTCGTCGTCCCTGAGCCCGTCCTTCAGATATTCCGCCAGAGGCGCATAACACCCCTGAAGGTCACCGATATGGTGCACCCTGGCATAGCCATTGAGGTCGCGCACCGGCACGGCCAGATGCGCCAGCAGCCCGCCTTCGCTCAGGTCTTCGGGCCGGAGCACGGGAATGCCCTTCGGCACGGGAGCCTTGAAGCGTTCATAGGCGCGCTCGATCACTTCGTCCGGCACCTGCTTCCATTCCGGACGCAGGCGGTTGCGTGCCCTGGCCACCTCAGGCGCGACACCGGAAAAGTCGAGGCAGGTCACGGCGTATCCGTGGCGATTCGCCAGCGCCACCGGCGTTTTGAAGTCGCGCGGCGACTGAAAGGTGGCGTCGAGGATGATGAACTCCCCGCGCGCCATCTTCAGTTCGAGCAGGCGCTCGACCTCTTCCCAGACCTTGCGGTCGTTCTGGGCGTTGATGCTGAGCCGCCCGTCGGGCAGCATGACGACGCCGCCCATCTGAAGACGCAGGGCGTCCGGCGACAGGGCATAGGCGTCGAGGCCGTGGGCGTTGATGAAGGTCGACTTGCCGGCGCCTTGCGCGCCACGCATCAAAATCAAATGTCTCATAAATCTAACATAAGGATAAAAAGGCGACCGGCGAAAGGCCCGGACCGCATCTCACCCTCAGGATTTGGGATCGATCAGTCCATTGATTTCATACGGCGTTTCGCCGGTCAATTCATAGAGTTTAAGCCAGGCCGTGACGGCGGCGGCGACCGGTCCGGGGACCGGAAGCCCTGCAAACCAGCGGGAAACCGAGGAGCGATCCACCCCCAGAGCTTCGGACAAACGCGACTGCCAGCCGCGTTCGCCGAAGAGAAGGATGGATGCCTGCCTCAGTTCCTCCGCTGTCATGGCTCAGGCCTCGACCAGAGCGGGCGCAGGGGCGGGCACAAGGCTTTCCTGCTCACGGATGAAGGCCAGCACATTTTCGGAAAAACCGTCGATGTGCGTCCATGCGCCGTAGCCTACGCCGTTGCGGGCGGAAGCGACGTTGATCATGTAGGCCTTCGCCACGACCGGATCGGGAACCCGGTCCTGCGACTGTTCGTCGGTCAGGACGATCAGCCGGTCGTGCCGGATGCCGTTGACCTTGGTCACGGCCTTGCCCAGTTCGGTGCCGCCGTGCGACTGCGACCTCAGGATGGCGTCGACACCGGCCATGCCGCGTCGGGGCGGAACCTCAACCACGGCATTGGAGAAGGTGAAGACCCGCACATCCCCCGGCACAATGGCTGCCAGCGTCGCCGCCGCGTCCATGCGTGTCAGGTCGGACTTCGCCGACAGCTTACAGTCCATCGATCCGGACACGTCGACCAGTATGATCGTGCGTCCGGTGAAGGTCGGTTGCTCCAGAACGGTTTCCGACAAGGCCTGATCGAGCCACGGTTCGAAGCGCGGTGCCGCGCGCGCCGCCGCCACATAACAGAACGGCAGTACGCGATCGGCACCCCGGCGTGCGAGGATAGCCTCACGCACCAGATCCTCGTCGACGCCCGCCTGATCCATGTTGCGCAGGTTACGCAGCAGGGCCAGATAGCCGAGCTTGCGCTCAGCCAGCAGGCGCGTGAAGGTATCGGCCTTGTCAGCCCCGCCCGACAGCGCCACCTCCCACGTATCGGCAGACGGCAGGGTACGGTCGATCAGTTGCTTCCAGACGGCGGCCTGCGCCTCGTCCTTCGGTTTGGCGTGCGACAGGAACAGCACGTCACGCAGACGCACCGGGCCATCCCGGTCGTACTTGGCCAGAGCGTAGGCGTCGAACTTGACGAAGGCGCGGGCCAGCCCGGTCTTCATCTGCTTCGACAGCGGACGCTTGCCGTTGCGCCAGTAGAGGGCCACCAGCTCGGTCAGTTCGTCGGCGCGCTGAATCACCCGCTCAATAGTCGGTGCCACGAGCTTTCTTGCGCTAACGCTCCGCTCTTTGAGCGCGTCTGGCCCGCCGGCCTTGATCAGGGCGCACAGCAGCAACAGCGGCGCATGGCGCAGCTTCATCTGCTCGCGCGCCTCGATGGCCAGTGCCGCCACCGTTTCCGGCGCAACCTCGCCCGCCAGCGCGGTGATGCGCTCGGCGATCGATTGCGCACCTTCATAAAATTCGTTTTCCCACAACAGGCACGACAGGACCGAGCGCCGCAGCG
>JASGGL010000134.1:0-8149 GCA_047605065.1 Asticcacaulis sp. | reverse complement strand
ATTTCTATTGGAATCATTCCGTTCAAGCCGCCATTGAGGCGGCGGCCAAGGTGGCGGAGCCACCGCCCGGCGAGGGGCTAAAAATCCAGATCATTATGTTTCGATCAAAAACATAATGATCTAGCCCGTTTCCTATCAGAACGAATAGCTCAGATTGATGTAACCCGAACGTCCGATGGAGTCGTACCAGTCGCCGTTATAGTAGGGGTAGCTGGTCCAGGTCAGGTCGCGCACCGGTTTGGCGTCGAACAGGTTGTTGACGGTAATCGTCGCCTTGACCCTCGGTGTCACGTCCCAGGTCGCGGTGGCGTTATAGAGGGTATAGGCCTCGACCCAGCTGTCTTCGTCATAGTTCGGCAGCTTGCCCGTATAGTTGGCGGTCAGGCTGGCCGACACCTGCTTATAGGCCCAGGTGGCGCTGAGGTTGGCCTTGCGGCGCGGGATGTAATAGCCGCTGTCGACCTTCAGCTGATCGATCGTGTCGTCGCCTTCGAACTGCACCGAGGTGTGGTTCATTACATAGGTATAGCCACCGCTGAAGGACAGCTTGCCGAAATTATAGGCGGGCAGGGCGGCGTGGAAGTTGACGTCGATGCCGTCGGTCTTCTCGTTCGCCTGATTGATCGGGTTGATATAGACGTAGGTGATGTCGCCGTCCTCGTCGCGGTGAACGCGCGACAGGGCGTCCTGACAGGTCGGTGACGCGGTGTTCACCGTCTGGCCGGTATCGGTCTTGCCAATGCGGCAGTCGGCTTCGTCGGTCAGGAGCTTCTTCAGGCTCATGTCATGGATCTGGTTATCCATGTCGATATTGAAGTAGTCGACCGAGATGTCGAAGTTGCGGATGGGTTGCCACACGAAACCGTAGTTGAACGATTTCGAGGTTTCCGGCTTCAGCTTGGTGTCGCCTTCGCGGTGCTTGAGGATGTCCTCTTCGGAATAGTAGCACTCGTCATAGGGCAGGCCGGCCTCTTCCTCGTCGGTGCGGCACTGATAATAGTCGGTGACGGTCGGATGGAAGAGGTCGAGATTGGCGTAGAGATAGTGCAGGTCGGGTGCGCGGAAGCCGGTACCATAGGCGGCACGCAGCAACAGGCTGTTCACCGGGCGGTATTCCAGACCGATATTGTACGTCGTCTTGCCGATGTCGCGGTCAGCGAAGCCGTAGGTGTCGTAACGCACGGCAAGGCTGGTTTGCAGGTTCGACAGAACCGGCACCGACAGTTCGCCGCCCAGAGCCTTGTGCGTGCGGCTGCCGCTGCCGGAGGTGGCCGCGTACTGGTAGTAATAGCCGAAATCGGTGGCTTCGGCGTTCGGCTCGACCGAATAGGACTGACGGTCCAGTTCGGCGATGGCCGCGAAGCCGACCGGACCGGCGGGCAGTTCGAACAGGGCCGGATGGTTGAGCGAGAAGGTCACGCCCTGAACCGTCGCCGACGCGCGGGTGCGGGCGTTTTCCGAAATCGAGGCGTACTGGGTGGGCGTCAGCGGCGTGAACAGCTTGGCCGGGTCGGCATCGAACGTGTCTTCGTCCAGCGCGGTCCCCAGATAGAAGGCGTTGGCCTTTGCGGCGACGATCTGCGGGATTTTGATGCGCGAACGGTAGGTCGAATAGTTGAGCGCCGCCTCATAGGTCCATTGCTGGCCGAAGGCGCCGCGCAGGCCGGTCGTCAGTGCGCCGCTGATCGAATGGTTGCGGATCATGCCCTTGTCGAGCCCGCCCATTTCCTCAGGCATGAAGACGCGTGCCCAGTTTTCCCACTCGCCCGAATATTCGTTGTAGAAATCGGTCGCCGAGCCGTCGGCGGCCTGATAGCGCCAGTAGGTGACGTCGTTCATCAGCTGGGTGTCGGTGACGCTGAGCTGAAGATCGGCAAACAGGGTCGTCTTATCGTCGATATCGTAGGTGGCCGAGGTGAAAGTCGAACCCGACTGACGACCTGAGGTAATGGTGCCGTAGGAGACAGCGGTCGGTGAGGCGCAGTAATAGTCGTCGTAGCGGTCGACCGTCTTGACTACCGTGCCGCCGGCAAGGCCGGTCATTTTCGAGCAGTCCGTACCTTCGTCGGTGGCATAATAGGCTTCGACATCGTAGCGCTGCGCCACCTTGAACGGATAGCGGCTGCGTGCGGTCGGCGCGTCTTCGCGCGAATCCTGAATCTCGCGGTCGAAGCCCCAGACGGGATCGCGGTCGCTCAGTTGCAGCCCGAAGACGAGGTTGAACTTGCCCTTGCTCAGGCCCGTCGACAGGGTGAGCGTGCGGTCATCGCCGCCGCCCTGCTCGGTGGTGCCGAGGCGCAGGTCGACCGTCGTCTTGTCGACCTTCTTCTTCAGCGCGAAGTTGACGACACCGGCAATGGCGTCCGAACCGTAGATGGCCGAGGCCGAACCCGACAGCACTTCGACGCGTTCAATCATGCCCAGCGGGATGTTGGAGACGTCGGTAAAGTTGCTCAGACCCTGATAGGGCATGGGGAAGTCGGCCACGCGACGGCCATTGATCATGACCAGCGTGTGATTGGGGCCAAGGCCGCGCAGATCGACCTGAGACGCGCCGGGCGTGGTCAGCGCGCCGCCGTAGGATTGCTGGCTCTGGGTCTGGCCACCGTTCTGGGTCAGGCTCTTGAGCACATCGGGGACCGTGGTGTAGCCTTCGGCGCGGATGTTCTGCGCGGTAATGGTCGTGATCGGGGCGGGGCCTTCCTTGCGGATGCGGGGAATGCGCGAGCCCAGAACCGTAACGGTTTCAACCGGTTCGTCCGCTGCCGCCGGAGCGGTTTGCGGGGCTTCTTGCGCCGCAACCGAAACAGGTATCAAGCTACAGCCCGCCAGCAGGGTGATCTTCAGCAGGGCCGAAAACTGTGCTCTCGATATTAATTGTGATCTCGACATTATAGAGCTCCCACGGTGTGGAAAGAAGGTAACGGGGTTATCATTGGCGGCGCCTGGAGCGCAGCATTTATGTCGAAATGTGATCTCAGAATGTAAAAAAGTGCAATCAGATTGTCTTAAACGCTTCACATCCTCGCAAATGTGACACATTAATGTAACGCTAGGTCAATTCGTTGCGGAGGCAACCATGTCGCGCATACCCAACCGCCTGAACCCGATCCTGTTGTTTGTGATCGCAATTTTGTGCACTGCGGCAATGCCCGCGGCCGCACAGGGCCTTTTTTCAGGCAAGGGATATAAGGCCTTCCAGATCGGCGACCCGCAAAAGCCGCGTGAAAAAGCGCCGCAGCCGGGGCTTCTGATGGCGGGTGGCGGAGAGTGGCCCTATGATGCCTTCCGCTGGTTCGCAGACAAGGCGGGGCATGGACACGTCGTGGTTCTGCGCGCGTCGGGTACCACCAGCACGGCGGACGAGATGTATAAGCAGGTCGGCGGCTTCGCCTCGATCCGCACCTTTGTCTTTACCGATCGCAAGGCCTCGACCGATACGGTCCTTCTCGAAGCCCTGAAAAACGCCGACGGTATCTTCCTGGCCGGTGGCGATCAGTCGAACTATGTGCGTTTCTGGAAGGGCACGCCGGTCGAAGCCGCGCTCAATGCCCATGTGGCGGCTGGCAAGCCGCTGGGTGGCACCTCGGCGGGCCTCGCCGTGCAGGGTGAATACGCCTACGGGGCCATGGACGGCGGCAGTGTCAATTCCGAAGAAGCCCTGAAAGACCCGCTGGGTTCGGCGGTCACCATGGAGACGGACTTCCTGCGGTTTGATCTGCTCAAGGGCGTGGTCACCGACACCCATTTCAAGGAACGCAAGCGTCAGGGACGCCTGATGGCCTTCCTCGCCAAAGCTCAGCTCATGGCCGGTCGTCCGCTGCTGGGCATCGGTGTCGATGAGCAGACCGTTCTGGCGGTCGATGGCGATGGGACTGCACGGGTTTTCAGCAATATCGGCGGCTATGCCTGGCTGTTCGAGGATGTAAAGCCCGAGGGTCTTAAGGCGGGCGCACCGCTGAGCGCCGACAATATCAAGGTTACCGGTCTTGATAAGGACAGTGCTTTCAACGTGCTGACGCGGAAGGTGGAACGTCCGGCCTTTGTCAAACGCTTCACGGTGCGTGACGGCGTGGTGCGCGAAAAAAAGGCGTGGTCGCTGGCCATCCATGGTGGAGCCGGGGTGATCGATCGCACCAAACTCAACCCGCAAAAGGAGGCTGATTATCGTGCCGGACTGAATGCCGCGCTCAGTGCCGGTCAGGCGGTTCTGGAAAAAGGCGGCTCGGCGCTGGATGCGGTCGAAGCCACGGTGCGCGTTCTTGAGGACAATCCTCTGTTCAATGCCGGTAAGGGGGCGGTTTTCACCGCTGACGGCATTAATGAACTCGATGCCTCGATCATGGATGGCGCCTCGCAGAAGGCCGGAGCCGTGGCAGGGGTGACGCGCACGAAGAACCCCATTTCTTTGGCACGTGCTGTCATGGAAAAGTCCCCGCACGTCATGCTGGCGCGTGACGGGGCGGACAAGTTCTCCGTGGAAAAGGGCCTTGAGCAGGTCGACCCGAAGTACTTCTTTACGCAACAACGCTGGGATCAGCTTGAGGCGTGGAAGAAAAAGAACCTCGCCGCTGTGGATCAGACGCATCTGTTTGGAACCGTGGGGGCGGTCGCCCTCGACAGCGCGGGGCATCTGGCGGCGGCGACCTCGACCGGCGGCACGACGGGCAAGCGCTGGGGCCGTATCGGCGATTCGCCGGTCATCGGCGCAGGCACCTATGCGAAGGACGGGGCCTGCGCGGTATCGGCCACCGGAACGGGCGAATACTTCATCCGAGAATCCGCCGCGCGTCAGGTCTGTGACCGCATCGTCTGGAACGGGCAGGATATCGCTTCGGCTGCGCAGGACACTATTATGTCCGTGGGGTCCATCGGCGGTGACGGCGGTTTGATCAGCATGGATGCGGCCGGAGAGGCGGCGTTCGGTCTGAACGACCTTGGCATGTATCGCGGCACGGTATCGTCGGATACGCCTGCAAAAACCGCTATATTTGCAGACGAGAAATGAGCGATATGCCGAAAAGTGGATGCCGGTTTTCGGCAACAATATCGCGTTCTGCGAAAATGATGTAGCGTCTGCGAATGGCCAGCCGCAAAGCCCCTCCGGATATCGACGCCACCGACCGCCGTCTTCTGGCGGCGCTGCGCGAAGACTCGCGGCTGACCGTGTCGCATCTGGCCAAGCAACTCGAAATTCCGAGGACTCAGGTCTATGCCCGTCTGGCACGTCTTGAGACGGAAAAGGTCATCGCGGCCTATACGGTGCGGCTGGGGCAGGCGTTTTCACGCACCCGCATGCGTGCCCATGTGATGATCAAATGCCTGCCGCGTCTGAACCTTGAGGTCGAAACCGAATTGGCGAAGATCACCGAAATCACCGCCATCCACGCCATCAGCGGCGAGTACGATATCATTGCGATGATCGAGGCCGCCAATGGTGAGGAGGTCAACGACCTGATCGACCGCATCGGCCTGCTCGAAGGGGTGGAGCGCACCACCACCTCGGTCATACTGGCCACCAAGCTGGAACGGTGAGGCGATAGCTCCGGTCAGCTGCGTACCCGGCTTTCTATTCTTTTTTCTTCGTGTGTCCCTAATGAACCGGAGGCTCTGCCTGCGCCAAAGCGCGGACGGTCTGACGCGTTTGATCTGAGGGGGGTGGGGGCTAAAGATCGGCGTTATTCACAGGGTCTGTGCTGCACTGGCTTTACAATTTTGCCCCTTAGGTTGTATTTGAGGTGGGGCAAGCAGGGGAGGGTGTGGTGTATGGTGACCGTCACAGAGGGGGGTGACAGTGGTCTGGACAGTCTTGTCCTTCTCCTGGGTTTTCATCAGATCGGCGCCGATCCGCAACAGCTTCGTCATGCTTTAGGCAAGGCTGAACCTGCGGATTCCGGTGACCTTGTACGTCTCGCGCGTCGTCTGGGCGCGCGCTCCAAATTGACGCGTCTGACTCCGGGGAAGCTTCAGGGCGCACCTCTGCCGATTATTATACGCGATAATAACGGTCAGTTTTTGATCCTGGCGCGTGTCAATGAAGCACAGGCTCTGGTTCAGCGCCCCAATCAGGCACCTGATACGATATCTTTCCAGGAATTGAGCGCCATCTGGTCGGGCGAAGCTGTTTTGGTGACCACGCGTTCCGAACTCGCCTCGTTGAGCAAATTCGACGTTACATGGTTCATTCCGGCGCTTGTCAAGTATCGCGGACTTCTGGGGGAGGTGCTGATCGCCTCTCTGACCTTACAATTGTTTGCCCTGATCACACCGCTTATCTTTCAGGTCGTGATCGATAAGGTGCTGGTGCATAAGGGGCTGACGACTCTGGATGTGCTGGCGCTGGCTCTTGGCCTTACGGTGATGTTTGAGACTGTACTGGCAGGCCTTCGCGCCACCTTGTTCACCCACACGACCAGCCGCGTCGATGTCGAGCTGGGGGCGCGGTTGTACCGGCATGTACTGGCTCTGCCGCTCGCCTATTTCGAATCCCGACGTGTGGGCGACACCATTGCCCGTGTCCGGGAGCTAGACACTATCCGGGAGTTTTTGACGTCCTCATCGGTGACGTTGGTGATCGACCTCCTGTTCACGGTCGTTTTTCTGGTGGTGATGTGGTTCTATTCGCCGTGGCTCATGCTGATCGTGGTCATTGCCATCGCGCTCTATGCCCTGACGGCAGGACTGATCACCACGCCGCTTCGCAAGCGGATCGAAGAACGCTTCAATCGAGGCGCGGAAAGTCAGGCCTTCCTCGTTGAGAGCGTTTCGGGTGTGCAGACACTGAAGGCCTCCGCCGTCGAGCCCCAGATGCAGCACCGTTGGGAGCGTTTGCTCTCAGCCTATGTAACGTCCGGGTATAAGGCCGCCAAGCTCAACATCTGGGGTGGGCAGGCCATCCAGCTGATCAACAAGGCCTCGACTGTATTGATACTGTTTGTTGGGGCCAAGCTGGCCCTGAGCGGTAAGATTACAGTGGGAGAACTGGTCGCCTTCAATATGCTGGCCGGACGAGTAGCTGAGCCGGTTTTGCGGCTTGCCGGCTTATGGCAGCAGTTTCAGGAGGCGCGTGTCGGCATTGATCGTCTCGGTGATATCCTCAATGCACCGACGGAGGCGCAGTTTTCGCCGTCGCGCGCCGCCCTGCCCGGGATTAGTGGCGGTATCAGTTTCGATGACGTGACGTTCCGCTATAAACCGGGAGGAAAAGAAGTCCTGCGACGCGTGAGTCTGGGCGTTACGCCGGGGGAGGTGTTGGGTATCGTCGGCCCTTCCGGCTCGGGTAAGTCTACGCTTACCAAGCTTGTTCAGCGTCTGTACGTTCCGGAAAGCGGCCGGGTACTGGTTGACGGGGTCGATCTGGCTCAGGTCGATCCGGCATGGCTGAGGCGTCAGGTCGGGGTTGTCCTGCAGGAGAACCTGCTCTTTAATCGCACGGTGCGCGAAAACATCGCCCTCAGCGATCCCGCAGCCCCCATGGAGGCCGTCGTCCACGTGGCGAAGATGGCCGGTGCGCATGACTTCATCCTCGAACTGCCCGAAGGCTACGACACCCTGATCGAGGAGCGCGGCACCAACCTTTCCGGAGGCCAGCGCCAGCGTATAGCCATTGCCCGAGCCCTGATCGGTAATCCGCGCATTCTCATACTCGATGAGGCAACTTCGGCGCTTGACGCTGAATCCGAAGCGATCATTCAGGAAAACATGCGCGCCATCGTACAGGGCCGTACCGTGTTGATTATTGCGCATCGTCTGTCGGCCATTCGCACGGCAAACCGCATCATCACTATGGAGAATGGAGCGATTACAGAAACGGGTACGCACGAAAGCCTGATGGCTGCCGACGGCCGCTACGCCCAGCTCTGGAAGACGCAAATGCGGGGAGCGCACGCATGAGCCTCAAAAAGCATATCAACGTCCTGATCCACTCCTGGAAGGCGGAAACCGAACGTCGGCGGCAGACCCGGCATGAGCGCGTCGAGACGCAATTTCTGCCTGCGGCACTTGAAATCATGGAGACGCCGTCTTCTCCCATAGGTAGAGCTATCCTGTGGCTTATTATTATCGCAGCGGCCTCGGCTCTGTGCTGGTCTGTTCTGGCTAAGGTTGAAATGGTGGCGATCGCCGAAGGCCGTTTGGTGCCTAGCGGGCG
>JASGGL010000133.1:0-8192 GCA_047605065.1 Asticcacaulis sp. | reverse complement strand
CGATATCGCCCTGCTCTTCCTGTATGCCTTCGACCACAAGCGCGGCGCGCCATTGCCCGCGCGGCGCGGATTTCGGCAGGACGATATTGGCCAGAGCGAAGCCCTGTGGTGTTTTGGCGAAGGGATAGCGGAAGGCTTCGACGCCCGACGGACGATAGACGACGAGCGCCCCCTTGCGGTCCTTGATCGCCTTGCCGTCCGGATCGCGGACCATGGCCACCAGCCGCACCGTCTCGCCGGGGCGATAGATGCCGCGATCCGTATAGAGATAGCCGTCGATCAGCGCCTTCGCCGTGCGTCCGTCGGTCAGGCCGCCGTCCGAGCGTCCACCGACGCCCTGCGAGGAAAAGTCCATCGGCGAGCCGTTGACATCCATGGCGGTGAAATCTTCCGCCGGGCCATAGGCCATGATCATCTTGGGCGACAGGGCGTCCTCACCTTTCAGCAGGGCCTTGTCGAAATGCACGCGCCCGTCCGGCGTCGATACCGACGACGACAGTTCTTCGCCGTTTTGCGCCACCAGTGCCACCTTGACCGACCCCATCGGCTTGGCGGTTTTCAGCGAGCGCACCACCACATCGACGCCGGTCGCGCCGCTATAGGTGGTCAGGGCCATGTCGGTGAACAGGATCCAGCGGCGGGCCTGAGCCGGCTGATCGTATTCCTTCTTGTCGCGGCCGCCGGAAGCGTCCTTGACCTTGACCACATAGGCCCCGGCCTTGAGGTCCTTAAGCACCGCACCCAGCGGGAAGACCGTGGTGACGCGCTCGCCCGCCCCGCCCTTGACCGACACCTTGCCGGACCAGATCTTGTAGCCTTCGCCCTTGGGGCTGTCTTCGCCCCACTCGTAATCATAGTCGCCTTCGGGGGTGGCGTCCGGCGCGCTGATCGTCTTGCGCACCAGATTGCGGTCGCCCACGCGCCAGACTTCGAAGGCGAGCGTCGAGACGTTGAGGCTTTCCACCGCCACGCCATCGGCCTCTTCGCGAGGCAGGATGACGCCATTGCCCGCAAAGCCGACATAGGGCGGCTTTTCACCAAAGGTGAAGTCGACCTCGCTATTGGCCTTCAGCGTGTCTTTGCCCGCCGAGGGCAGACCTTTGAGCAGGGTGACGCGGCGGTCGGTGAAGCCGAAGCCGCCGACGCACAGCTCCGACCCCTTGACCGTCACGGCGGGCGCGGCAGGCAGTTCCGGCGAGACGAGCACATAGTCGCCATAGGATTTCGAGGCATCCAGCGGCTTTGAAAATTCGATACAGGCCTGAGGCGCGGGGCCGGAGGTGTCGAGGCGCTGCTTCCACACGGCGAAACCGGCAGGCTTCATGCCGCCTGACCGCGGGGCGTTCTTGTCGCGCACCTTGCCGAACAGCTGGCCCATGGTTTCGGTAATGGGGATGTTGCCCTTGGGGCCGGGCTTGCCGAAGCCGCCTTCGGTCGCTTTGGCGGTCAGAAACCCTACGCAGAAACCGGAAATCAGTACCGCAGCGGCGGCGGTCATCACGGTGCGGTTGCGCCAGTCGATCATGGGTATCCCCCCTTAGCTCTTTTGGGGGACTATGATCCGGTTCCGTGCAATCGTCAAAGCCATGCACAGGGTAGGGTGATGATATTTTTGCGACGGCCCCCCGGCAACGGGTTACGGTTAATCGGACGTTTAAATTAAGAGTTTCGTAAAGGATGAAGCTCTAGACTCTGCAACCGGGGTTGTGTTGTGCCTGCGGGGTAAGGCCATTGAGTAGTTTTTCGCGTGTTCTGGCGCTGGTCGTCGACGATAACCACTATATGCGGGTTATCGTCTGCACCATGTTGCGCGCCATGGGCATTACCCATATCCGCGAAGCCTCGGACGGGGCCGAAGCGTTGGAGATCGTGCGCGACTGGCGGCCCGACGTGATCATCACCGATCTGGTCATGGAAACGCTGGACGGCATCGAAATGACGCGCCTGATCCGCACGGGTTCGGACAGCCCGCACCCCTATGTTCCCATCATCATGATGACCGGCCACACCGACCGCAGCCACGTCATTGCTGCGCGTGATGCAGGCGTCAACGAATTCGTCGCCAAGCCGCTGACGGCGCGTGCCCTGATCGATCGCATGAAGAGCGTCATCGACAACGAGCGGGCCTGGGTGCGCTCGTCAGGCTATACCGGGCCGGACCGTCGCCGCCGCAAAGCCCCCGACTATAAGGGACCGTACCGTCGTGCCTCGGATAAGGTCGATGGCGGCGGCTAGGGTTGCGATTTAAAACCCACGTGCCTTTGACGCAGATGCACAAATAGACCTTGCGTATATTTTTTGAACGATTTACATGGCGTCGTTCAAAAAAGTAACGGGGCGGTTACGTGTTACCTTCTGATCCGACTTCACGCTGGCGGCGCTTCATGACCGCGACCGCGCTTACCTCTGTGGCCGGTCTGTGCGCGGTTCCGGCCATAGCTCAGGACGCCGATGCGGTGACCGAGGTGGTGGT
This sequence comes from Asticcacaulis sp., assembly GCA_047605065.1. Taxonomy (GTDB): domain Bacteria; phylum Pseudomonadota; class Alphaproteobacteria; order Caulobacterales; family Caulobacteraceae; genus Asticcacaulis. Next base: position 5,719 of record JASGGL010000133.1, on the reverse strand, counting down.
TACGGCGCGGAAAAAGACCGAAGCCCTGTCACGTGCGCCGATTTCGGTGGCGGTCATTACGGGCCAGCAGATGCGCGCCGCGGGGGCTTACGATCTCAGGGACGCGCAGCTTCTGACGCCTTCGCTTCTGATCACCTCGACCGCCAATGAGGCCCAGACGACGGCCCGCCTGCGTGGTGTCGGCACGGTGGGCGACAATCCGGGACTGGAATCCTCAGTGGGGGCGGTGATCGACGGCGTGGTGCGTGCCCGCACCGCCACCGCCATGGGCGATCTGGGGGCCGTCGAGCGCATCGAAATCCTCAAAGGCCCGCAAACCAGTCTGTTTGGCAAAGGCGCGTCGGCGGGTGTCATTCAGGTGGTCACCGCAGCACCCGGCGTCACGCCGCAGCAGACCTATGAACTGACCGCCGGGCAGCGGGGTACGCTGGCTGCCGAAGCGTGGCTGTCCGGGCCTTTGTCGGAGCGCACGGCGGGCTCGCTCACCCTTGTCCACCGTCAGCGCGACGGGCAATATCGGGTCGATACCGGGCATGGTCCGCGATCCGATGACCGCGATGGCGACCAGAATTACGACTCCGCCCGCGCCCAGTTTCTGTTCATGGACGCCGACCGTCTTAAGGTCCGGCTGATCGCCGACTATACGCGACGCGATGAAAACTGCTGCACCGGTACGGCGGTTCAGGTCGGTGGCGCATCGGCGTGGATCAACGCGCTGGCGGGCGGCAATGGTGTGGCGGCTTCGGCGGATATCGATGCCCGTCACTCATGGAGCAACCGCTCGACGACGCAGCAGATCAAGGACGGTGGCGTGTCGGCTGAGGTCAACTGGCGGCTGGAAAACGGTGTAACCCTGACCAGCATCAGCGCCGCGCGCCGCTTCGATCATCGTCAGGGCTACGACGCCGATTTTTCCGCCGCCGACATCTATTATCGCGAGCCCGATGCCTTCGGCAGCCGTTTCTCGACCCTCAGTCAGGAACTGCGCCTGTCGGGACGCACGGGCGATCTGGAATGGCTGGGCGGGCTTTACCTGTCCGACGAAGACCTGACGCGTCGCGATTCCTACGTCTATGGCAAGGATTACGAGTCCTATCTGAGTCTTCTGCTCAGTGGCGGGGCCTCGACCACCAATCTAACGGGACTGACTGGTCTGTCTGCGGGTAATGCCTATCCGGTCGGTGCCGGCGCACGTGATGTGCATCGTCAGAACGAACGCAACGCCGCCCTCTTCGCCAATCTCGACTGGGATGTGACGTCTGAGGTTTCGGCGGTCTTCGGGGTGCGCTTCAATCGTCAGACCAAGACGCTGAATTCGGCCTATAATAATGTCGACGGCGGTGTGGGGTGCGCGGCGGCCCAAAGCCTGCACAGCTCAGGCCTTGGCACGCTTTGCCAGTCTTTTTCCAACCCGGCCTTCAACCACCTCAACCTGCATCAGTCGCAATCCGACGAGGCGGTGACGGGTACCTTCAAACTGAGCTGGCAGGCGACACCCGCCATGATGACCTACGTGTCTGTGTCGCGCGGCTGGAAGGGGGGCGGGTTCAATCTCGACCGCGAGCAGACCTCGACCTACGCTGCCGATCCGGACACCTCGTTCAAACCTGAAACCGTCACCGCCTATGAGGCCGGTTTCAAGGGGCGCTGGCACAATGGCCGACTGGCCTTCGACGCCGCCGCCTTCCATCAGGCCTTCCGTGATTTTCAGCTCAATACCTTCCTTGGGGCGACCTTCCTCGTCACCTCTGTGCCGGAACTGACCTCGCACGGGGTGGAAACCGAAACGCGGCTCACGCTGAAGAACGGTCTGCGTCTGGTCAGCGGCGTCACCTGGGCCGAGGCGCAGTTCGGCCCGGAGGTCGTGCCGGGCCTGCCGCGTCTGACCGATGCCCGCGCCTCCTTCGCGCCAAAATGGTCGGTGACGCTTCAGGCCGATTACCGGCGCGAGCTGTGGGGGCGCGTGGTTGAAGCCGCGCTCGATGCCCGCTATAATTCCGATTACAATACGGGTTCGGACCTCGCCCCGGTCAAGATTCAGGGCGCCTATACCCTGATGAACGGACGCCTCAGCGTGGCCAATCGTGCTGATACGGTTTCGCTCGATCTGTGGGCGACGAACCTGACCGACGAAACCTATTATCAGGTGGTTTTCGGCGCACCGATGCAGTCGGGCACCTTCAACGCCTTTGTGGGGCAGCCGCGCACCATCGGTCTGACCCTGCGCCTGCGCCGCTGATCGGTTTGCGTAAGGCCGGTTTGCGGTCGGCTATGAGTGTGTGGTAAGGCCACGCACATGACCGAACCGCCCGAAAATCCGCCAGAAAATCTGCCCGAAGCGACACCCGTACCCTATCGTGTGTCTGTGCTGACCATGTTCCCCGAAGCCTTTCCGGGACCACTGGGCGTGTCTGTTCTGGGGAATGCCCAAAAAGAATCTGGTCTCTGGGCGCTTGAGCCTGTGGACATTCGGACCTTTTCGAGCGATAAGCGCGGCTTTCTCGACGACACCCCTGCCGGGGGCGGTCCCGGACAGGTGCTGAAGGCCGATGTGATCGCCAAAGCACTGGACAATCTGGGGGCCGATGACCGGCCGAAAGTCTATATGAGCGCCCGTGGACGGCGGCTCACTCAGGACAAGGTCAGGGAATGGTCGAAGGCTTCGGGCCTGATCGTTTTGTGCGGTCGTTTCGAAGGCGTCGATCAGCGCGTACTGGATGCGCGCGGCTTCGAGGAAATCAGCGTCGGTGACGCCGTCCTTGCGGGCGGAGAGTCGGCGGCGATGGTCACTATAGAGGCAGTTGTGCGGCTCATCCCCGGAGTACTGGGGGCTGCCGAAAGTCTCGACACCGAAAGTTTTGAGGATGGTCTCCTCGAACACCCGCAGTACACGCGACCGCGGACGTTCGAGGGCCTCGACATCCCCGAAGTGCTTTTATCCGGCGATCACAAGAAGATGGCCGTGTGGAAGCAGCACATGAGAGAGGCAACCACGAAGGAACGCAGACCGGATCTCTGGGCGGCGTATCTTTCCAAATCACAGCGAAAAGGCGCTCCGAAAGCGGAGTAAGCCCCATTCTAAAAAGGATACTACCATGAACCTGCTTCAGCAGATCGAAGCCGAAGAAGTTGCCAAGCTGAAGGCTGGCAAGACTGTTCCGGCGTTCCAACCGGGCGACACCGTCCGCGTCAACGTGAAGATCAAGGAAGGCGACCGTGAGCGCGTCCAGGCCTATGAGGGCGTCGTGATCGCCCGCGCCGGCACGGGCATCAACGAAACCTTCACCGTCCGTAAGATTTCCTTCGGCGAAGGCGTGGAGCGTAAGTTCCCGCTGCTGTCGCCGAACGTCGACTCCATCGAAGTCAAGCGCCGCGGCGTCGTGCGTCGCGCCAAGCTGTACTACCTGCGCGACCGTCGCGGTAAGGCAGCCCGTATCGTCGAGCGTTCGCAAAACTCGACCCGCGGCTCGAAGGGCGACGAACTGCGCGCTCAGATGGCGAACAGCGAGTCGACCGAAGGCTAAGCCTTCGCATACGATGGATATCCAAACCCCGCCGGTTCTTCCGGCGGGGTTTTTTCTTTCCGCATCCCCGCCTTATGCGTGCAATCGACTTCTCTCTTGGCGTGGTGGCTATCTGTGGTTACCTTTTGAAAAACCCATGGGGGCCCTTTGGCCAGAGGATATCCGATGAAACGCCGAGAGATCATGTTGAGCGGCCTGTGTCTGGCCACGCTCCTGACCGTTCCCGCCTGCGCTCAGACGGCCAGCAAACCCGCCGAAGCCAATAGTGCCTATGAGGCGACGGTGTTCGCCACCGGCATAGAACAGCCGTGGGGCATGACCTTCCTGCCGGACGGTCGGCTTCTGGTCACCGAAAAGGCGGGCGGACTGAAGCTGGTTTCCAAAGACGGCAAAAGCGTTCAGCCGGTTTCCGGCGCGCCGGTGGTGGTCGATTACGGTCAGGCGGGTCTGCTGGATGTCGTCGCCGATCTCAACTTCGCACAGAACGGTCTCGTCTACTTCAGCTTTTCGGAAGAGGGCGAAAACGATACGGCGGGCACGGCTGTGGCGCGCGGCAAGCTTGAAGGTAATGCCATAACCGGGCTTCAGGTCATCTGGCGTCAGTCGCCGAAGGTCGAAAGCCCGAACCACTGGGGGTCACGTCTGGCCTTTTCGAAGGACGGGCAATATCTGTTCATCACGGTGGGCGACCGTGCCAATCAGCGGCCGCTGGTTCAGAGGCTCGATACGACCATCGGTAAGACCCTGCGTATCCGTCCGGATGGTTCGATCCCCGAAGACAACCCCTTCGTGAAGACGCCGGGGGCGAAGGGCGAAATCTGGAGCCTTGGCCACCGCAATCAGCAGGGGGCCTTCGTCCATCCCGAAACCGGCGCCCTGTGGACCAATGAGCATGGGCCTCAGGGCGGTGACGAGATCAATATAGTCAAACCGGGTAAGAATTACGGCTGGCCGCTGATCACCTATGGCGAGGAATATGGCGGCGGACGCATCGGCACCACGTCAAAAGACGGGCTCGAGCAGCCGCTGCACTATTGGGTGCCGTCGATCGCCCCGGCGGGCATGCTGTGGTACGACGGTCCGCACACCGCCTGGCAGGGCAAGGTCTTCGTGGCCTCGCTGAAGTTCAAATATCTCGACATGATCACGCTGGAAAATGGTAAGGTGGTCAAGGAAGAGAAACTTCTGACCGAGTTCGGTGAACGCGTACGCGACGTGGAAAAAGGCCCGGATGGCGCGCTCTATGTCGCCTTCGATAACCCGGAAGGCCGCATTGTGCGCATGGTCCCGAAAGGCTGATTCCGAAAGGTGGGGCCCATAATGGGGCGGGGGGTGCATTAATCCTTGCATCGCGCCCCCTCTGGTTTTAAAGGCGCGGCATCTGTTGATGTTTCCCCTGACCGGAGCGGTTTGCCCCATGACCTCCCCTACTGAAAAGCCCGTCAAGAAAGTCGTCCTCGCCTATTCCGGCGGTCTCGACACTTCGATCATCCTTAAGTGGCTGCAAACCGAATATAATGCCGAAGTGGTGACCTTCACCGCCGATCTGGGGCAGGGCGAAGAGCTTGAGCCCGCGCGCAAGAAGGCCGAACTGCTCGGTATCAAGGCGGAAAACATCTATATCGAAGACGTCCGCGAAGAGTTCGTGCGCGACTACGTCTTCCCGATGTTCCGCGCCAATACGGTCTACGAAGGCCAGTACCTGCTCGGCACCTCGATCGCGCGCCCGCTGATCGCCAAGAAGCAGATCGAAATCGCCCGCAAGGTCGGTGCCGACGCCGTCTGTCACGGCGCGACGGGCAAGGGCAACGATCAGGTGCGTTTCGAGCTCGGCTATTATGGCCTTGAGCCCGACATCCGCGTTATCGCCCCGTGGCGCGAATGGGACTTCGCCTCGCGCGAATCTCTGCTGGCCTTTGCCGAGCAGCACCAGATCCCCATCGCCAAGGACAAGCGCGGCGAAGCGCCGTTCTCGGTCGACGCCAACCTGCTGCACTCCTCGTCCGAGGGTAAGGTGCTGGAAGACCCGGCGGTCGAAGCCCCGGAATTCGTCTATCAGCGCACCATCTCGCCGGAAGCTGCACCGGACACCCCGACCGTCTTCACCATCGATTTCGAGCGTGGCGACGCGGTGGCCATCAATGGCGAGGCCCTGTCGCCTGCCGCCATCCTGACCAAGCTGAACCAGCTTGGCC
>JASGGL010000132.1:0-8267 GCA_047605065.1 Asticcacaulis sp. | reverse complement strand
CCTCAGCGAAGCACGAGGTGGCGATGGAAATGGCCGATCTGATCTGTATGACGCTTCTGATGGCGCGCGCTGAAGGCATCGATCTCAATGCCGCCATCACCGAGAAGTGGCTGAGGTGGGAAGAGGTGATGGCGGCGGAAGGTGAAGCGCAATCCCAAAAGGGAGAACCGGTTTTGGGATCAAATTGCGCGACGAATGAAAATGCGTAGCGCCGCTGCCGTCAAAAAGCTGTTCGAGCGGTTCGAGGCCGATAAGCCGGAACCGAAGACCGAACTGAAATTCTCCAACCCGTTTACGCTGGTGGTTGCCGTCGCCCTGTCGGCGCAGACGACCGATGTGGCGGTCAATAAGGCCACGGCACCGCTATTCGCCATGGCCGATACACCTCAGGCCATGCTGGCCCTGGGGGAGGAGCGGCTGATGCAGATGATTTCCTCCATCGGCCTTTACCGTAACAAGGCGAAGAACGTCATGGAGATGTGCCGTATCCTGATCAGCCGTTTCGACGGTCAGGTGCCGCTCAACCGCGCCGATCTGCTCAGCCTGCCGGGGGTGGGCAATAAAACCGCCAGTGTTGTGCTGAACGAACTCGATATCGAACCGGCCATTGCGGTCGATACGCACGTCTTTCGCGTGTCGCACCGGCTGGGTCTGGTCGATGCAGAAGCCAATACGCCGGACAAGGTCGAGGCGCAGCTTATGGCCTCCATTCCACGCAAATGGCTGACGCGGGCGCACCACTGGCTGATCCTGCACGGGCGCTATACCTGCACGGCGCGCAACCCGAAATGCATGGCCTGTATCGTCGAAGATCTATGCCCGAAAAACGGCGTGGCCTAATGATGATGCCCGCATAACCCCAGCGCATGCTCGATGGCATGGCTCAGACGGGCCGGAGCGGCGTCTTCGTATTTGAGGTAGAGGTCGGGCTCGATCAGCTCAAGCTCCATCAGGCAGAACTCATCCTGCGCATTGCGCACCATGTCGACACGGGCATAAAGCAGGGTTTGTCCCACATATTCCAGCGCCTGATAGGCCAGTTCGACGGCAGCGACCGGCGGGGTCTGCACCCGCAGATGCGCGTCGTAATCCGGCTGAGAGCGGAAATCGCCGGGCTTTGGTGTCTTGAGCACCGCATGGCTGAAGTCGCCGCCGAAGAAGATCAGCGACCATTCGCCTTCGGACTGGATCGCCGGCATGAAGGGCTGGAGCATCGCCGGTCCTTTGGGGGCGGTGTCCGGCACCTCAGCGCCTTCCCAGATCAGCGTATTCTTGGCTCCGGCTGACACGACCGGTTTGAGTACCAGCGCGGTCTGGCCGAAATCGACACGGGCGGCGACAAGGCTGTCCGGGGTAAGCCGGTCGGCGAACAGGGTCGGGATGATGCGGATACCCGCCTCGGCCAGATCGCGCAGATAGCGCTTATCGACGTTCCAACTGATGATTTCAGCCGGGTTGAGCATTTTGAAGCCCTTGGCCTTGATATAGGCCAGCGCCGTGCGAAAATCGTCCGGCGCATTGTGATAGCCCCAGGCGACCAGCGGCAGCACCAGATCGTAATCACGGGTCAGCGGCTCCGACCACGGTTGGGCGTGGACCTCGAAACCGACAAAGGCTGCACGGTAAGCCTCCAGTACGGCGGGCCAGCGGCCATGGTGCGACGGATGGGCCGGGTTGGGCGTCAGGATCAATAAAGACTTGCTCATCTGCGCGTTTTTGCGCAAAGACAGCCCAAAAGCAACCGGCACCTGACTACAGAAAGCCCTTCATGTCCAAAGAGTACGACGTCACCGCCGTAGGCCACGCCATCGTCGATGTGCTGAGCCCCGCAAGCGAAGCCTTTATTGCCGCCGAAGGCCTGCCCAAGGGCGGCATGACGCTCATCGATCAGCACCGGGCCATCAAGCTTTATGACCGTATGCTGTCGCACAATGAACTGACGCAGGAATCGGGTGGTTCGGTGGGCAACACCATCGCCGGGGTCGCTTCGTTCGGCGGCAAGGGTGCCTATGTCGGCAAGGTGGCGCATGACGAGCTGGGCGAGGTGTTCAGCCGCGACATGAAGCGCATGGGCGTGGCCTTCGACGTACCTTTCCTGCATGACGATCCGACCCATACGGGCCGCTGCCTGATCAACATCACCGAAGACGGTCAGCGCACCATGGCCACCTTCCTCGGTGCATCGGCGCTGGTGACGCCGGAGGATATCGATCCTGAGGTGATCAAGGGGTCGCAGGTGACCTATCTCGAAGGCTATCTGTTCGACACGCCGTCGGGCCGCGCTTCGTTCGCCAAGGCCTGCGACATTGCGCGCAGCGTCGGTCGCAAGACGGCCATGACCCTGTCGGACAGCTTTGTGGTCGACCGCTGGCGGACCGATCTGATGGCCTTTATCGATCAGCATATCGACCTCGTCTTCGCCAATGAAGACGAACTGTTGTCGCTGTTCCAGACCGATGATTTCCATAAGGCCGCGCGCTATCTCAAGGCCAAGACCGATCTGGCCTTCGTTACCCGTTCGGAAAAGGGTTCGGTAGTGCTTAAGGCCGACCTGTCGCACGACATCCCGGTCTATCCGGTCGAAGCCGTGGTCGATACGACCGGCGCGGGCGATCAGTATGCGGCGGGTGTCCTGTTCGGTCTGACGCAGGGGCTGCATCTGGAAACCTGCGGCCGTCTGGGGGCGCTGGCCGCCGCCGAGGTCATCAGCCATTACGGCCCGCGTCCTCAGGTCTCCTATGCCGAACTGGCCAGGCAGAACGGCCTGATCTAGATTTTTGTCTTGCCCCTCGCCGGGCGGTGGCTGTGCCACCTTGGCCGCTGCCTCAATGGCAGCTTGAGCGGAATGATTTCAATAGAAGTCATTCCGCTCTAAACCTGCCGGCGTTTGAGCGCGACATAGAGCGCGCCGGAACCTCCGTGGCGGGCGTGGGCCTGCGAAATCCCCGCCACGATATAGCTTAGCGCCGGATCGGCCAGCCATTCTGGCGCGTTGCGCTTCAATATGCCGTTTTCCGCCATACCCTTACCGGTGATGACCAGCACGGCGCGATAGTCGTTGGCCCAGGCCTGTTGTACGAAGGCTTTCAGCCGTTGTTCGGCCTGTAGCTGGTTCAGTCCGTGCAGGTCGAGGCGCGCTTCGATGGGATCGCGTTCGCGGCTGATGCGGCGTTTGCGCTTGGGCTCGATGGGGTCGGGCGCAAAGCTCGTTGCCTCGCTCAGGCGGAACCCGCTCTGAGGACGTATCGCCTGACCGATGCGGAACGGGGCCAGAGGTACGATCTCGACCCGTGGGGCGCTCATCTGTGCCTGTTCCGGCGGCAGGCCCTTGACGTGCACGGTTTCGATTTCAGGTTCGGGCTTCGGTGGTGTTGTCTTTGCTTTGGCTTTCGGCGCGTGGGGACGCACCGTGGCCGTCACCAGCTGCCACAGTTTCAGATCCTCGTCCTTGAGACCGAAACGCTTCATGCCCGTTAGATGACATGCTGCGCCGCAAAGGGGAAGGGGCTAGTCCCGGCGTTTGGCGCGCGGGTTCTGTTTCGGCAGGTGCTGAACCGGCCGCAGCTTGCCTTCGATATGGCGGATGATCAGGTCGGCGACATCGACGCCAGAGGCCTTTTCGATCCCCTGCAGACCCGGAGAGGAGTTAACCTCAAGCACCTTGGGGCCGGAGTTGGAGCGCAGTATATCGACACCGGCCACCTGAAGGCCCATGGCGCGCGCCGCCTTGACGGCGATGTCGGCCTCTTCGGGGGTGATATCGACCGACAGCGCCTTGCCGCCCTGATGCAGGTTGGCGCGGAAGTCGCCGATCTTGGCCTTGCGTTTCATGGCGGCGACGACTTTCGAGCCGATGACCAGACAGCGCAGGTCTTCACCATCGGCCTCACGGATGAATTCCTGCGTCAGAAGCTCGGCATCGAGGTCACGGAACGCCGAAATGACCGAGGCGGCGGCGAGCTCCGTATCGGCCAGCACGACACCGCGTCCCTGTGCGCCCTTGGTCAGCTTGATGACCAGAGGCGCGCCGCCGACCAGTTGCACGACGAAATCCGTGTCCTTGGGCGATTTGGCGAAGGCGGTGACCGGCATGGGGATGCCTTTGCGCGCCAGAACCTGAAGGCTGTGCAGCTTGTCGCGCGAGGCGGAAATCGCCGAGGACCGGTTGAGGCAATAGGCGCCGGTGGTTTCGAACTGCCGCACGACCGCCAGACCGTAGCTGGTCATAGGCACGCCGATGCGCGGCAATATGGCGTCGAACTGCGGCAGGGGCTTGCCGTCATAATGGACTTCGGGGCGCGTTACGTTGATGTTCATGTAGCAGCGTGAGGTTTCGATGGCCTCGATGACGTGGTCGCGGTTCTGCGCCGCACGGATCAGCGCCCTGCTGGAATAGTTGTCGGGGTCCTGAGTCAGCAGGGCCAGCCGCAGGGGGCGCTTCACCGCTTTGGGGGCATCGGCGCGGCTATAGACATCGTAGGAGAGGACCGGCAGGCGCTGACCCGCCGTCGGATCGACCAGCGCGCCGAGGCTTTCCAGGGCCTGACGCCCGATCAGCATGCGATAGGTCATATTGGCGCGGTTGGTCAGCGACACCTCGATCGGGTGCATGACGCCGTCGATGTCGATATGGGTTTCGATGACGTAGCGCCATTCCGTCTCGCCATTGGACGAGGTGACTTCGCGCTGGTCCTTGAGGTCGGCGGAACAGGCGACCTCGATATCGTAGCGCCCCGGCACCGGATTGACGACGAAGCGCACACGCGGGCGATCTGCCGTGCCGAAGACCTCGATATCGACCGCGTGCAGGGCCGAGGTGCGCGCCCCGGTATCGACCTTGGCCTTGATGGCGGGCAGGGCCAGATCGGGCAGGCCGACCCATTCTTCCCAGCCGAAGGTAAGCGGTGTGCTATCGGTCATCAGGCGCTCCGTATCATGGATAAATTAGCGCCTTAGACAGAATATGCGACGGTTTTATATGGGCCGCCTTCTAAGCCTTTTCCTTAGCCTCGGCGGTGAAGGCCAGAAGCTGACGCGTCAGGCGTTCCCCACGCTTGCCGGCGGCCAGTGCGGCCTCGGACAGGCGGCGCAGGTCGGTATTGTCGGCCTGCTTGCCGATCATGTCGAGCGCGGCATTCATGACGTTCAGCATCTGCGAGAAGTCGGCGGCGACATCACCGGTAAGGCGGCCCACCGTTTCGAAGCGCTGGGCGGCATCGAGCGCGGCATCGAGCTTTTCGGCCTGATGTTCCAACTCAAGCTTGGCGAGTTGAAGCTGGGCGATTTCCAGCTCAAGCTGACCCGTGCGCGCCTTGAGCGTCAGAAGCTCGACCCGGTCGACGGGGTTTTCCGGCGCAGGCGGCGGCAGGTGAGCCGACAGGTCGAAGGCCACGCCGACAAGGCCGTCGAAGGCGTTGTCGGTCACGACCGGCGTCACGCGCTCGAGCACCGGGGCAAAGCCCGCAGGCGTCTTTACGCGGTAGGACAGTTCGCCCCCGCTGCGGGCCTCCATCAGCGCCGACAGTTCGGCCTGAACGCGGTCCTGATCGTCAGGATGCAGGCAATCGAGCCAGCCGTCGGCGAGGAAGTCCTGCGCCGCGCAGCCGGTCAGGCTGTGCCAGGCGGGTGACAGGCGCACCAGCGTGCCATCGGTCTTCCAAACGCGGTTGAGCGGGCTTACCTCAGGGGCGATGTCGCTCAGTTGCCGTTCGGGTTTGGGCTCCGGTTGGGGCGCGGCCAGAAGGGCGGCGTATTCGGCCTCAAGTCCGGCCTTTTCACCCTTGAGCGCGCTCAGTTCGTCTTCAAGGCCTTTGAGCGCCTGAAGATCGGCGACCTCGGCCCTGAGCGCGGTGAGTTCTTCTTCACGCGCGGTCTCGGCGGCGGTGCGGTTTTCGGTGTTTTCCGTCAGCGTTTCGCTCAGGCTGGCATGCGCCTGACGCAGGCTTTCCAGTTCGGCATCCTGCGCACTGGTCTGTGCGTCCAGTTCGGCATTACGGGCCTTGAGCGCCTCGAGTTCGTTGCGGGCGTCTTCAAGCGTGGCCTCAAGGGCGGCGCGCTCGTCATCCTCTTCAGGTCGTTGGGGGGCCAATTCGACAGGCAGGACAGCAACGGGTTCCGCGGCTTTCAGCGCTTCGATTTCGGCCCGCAGCGCCTCCAGTTCGGGGTTCTCGCCGGGGTTCTCGGCCTTAAGCGCCTCGATTTCGGCACGCAGGGCGTCGCGGTCGGCTTCGGCGGCGCTCAGGGCCTCGGCCTGAGCCACTTTCGAGGCATCGAGGGCTTCGAGGTCGGCGGTGTAGGTTTCGTTTTCGGCCTCGGCGGTTTCGAGCCTGGTCTTAAGCGCGTCGCGTTCGGCCAGAACCTCGTCCTGAGACGCTTTCAGCGCACTCAGTTCGGCCTCCAGTTCCGTCAGGCGGGTATCGTCTTCGACGGTTTCCGCCGGAGGGGTGTGCAGAAGCAAGGGCGCAACCGTGGCGGACTTCGCGTCGGTGACATCCAGCGCTACGCCGAACAGTTCGCGCTGCCCTTCGACCATGGTGGCCTGCCCCTTGAGCAGGACGTAACGCGTCGCGCCGTCCTCCTGAGGGATGCTGAGTTCGAGATCCAGCGTATCGCTGTCGCCCGACATCAGTTGACCGAAGGCGTCATTGGCGCGCAACTGATCCTCAGGCGTGATGCGGGTCGGGCCTCCGTCGACGTCGCGGCCGATCAGGCGGCGCATGCCTTCGTCCTCGACGATGGAGTCCGAGGCCGGATCGTAGGACCATACCCCGACCCCAAGGGCCGCGCGGGCCAGTTCGGCCTTTTGCAGGTCGTCGAAGGCCTGCTGCATATCTTCGCCCAGAGTCGGGTTCAGGGTTGGTTCGGGCGCGGGCAAAGGTTGCGCCAGAGGCTGCGATACCGCCAGCGTGATGTCGGTCGGGATGGCTTCGACCGTGATGCCCTGTGCCGTGCCGTCCTGCGTGCGGACGATCCAGGCGGTGAGGATGACCGGGCGCAGGGTGCCGCGAACGTCCTTGAGCGACAGATTGATCGAGGCCGGGTGGTTGGCCGTCGGGCCTTCCTGCGGCAGGTCGGCAAGGAAGTCGACGGCCTTACGGTAATCGGCTTCGGCGACGAAGACCCTGGCCCAGTTCTGGCCCACGGCCTGATCGCGCGGCGTGTCGAAGACGCTGCCGACGCGGGCATTGAGGTCCAGCACCGTGCCGTTCTGATCCAGCCCCCAGAAGGGAACCGGAGCGGCGGAAAACCACTGACCGCGCCAGACGCCGGAAATGTCGCCCACGCCTTCGCCGGTCTGGGTTTCGATTTCGACCAGCGCCGTGGTCGAGCCGATCACTTCGCCGTTGGTATTCATGATCGGCATCGAGGTGACCGACACCAGCACCTTGGTCTGGCTGCCGTGGTTGGAGATCAGGTGTTGAAAGCCCTTGACCGTCTGGCCGCGCAGGGTGCGCGCGATGGGCAGCAGGTCAGGCGGGACGACGCGGCCGTCCGGATAGGTGATGCCCCAGGTGGCCGAGTGGAAGCGCAGTCCGATCAGCTCGTTGTCTTTGCGCCCCAGAAGCTGGTGCGCGGCCTTGTTGGCGAAGATGAACTTACCCGTCGCGTCGGTTTCGACCAGCGCCACCGGAACGGCGTTGAGCACGTTGAACATGCGGCGTTCCAGATGGTCGATCTTACGTTCGGCCTTGAACAGCAGTTCCTGAAACTGACGCACCTGCGCCGTGCGGATCAGGGCGATCAGGCCCGCGCCAATGGCTGCCGCCAGCAGCAGCGCTGCCAGAACCCCCAACACCACGATCAGATCGGCTTCACTTTCCAGAAGCATTGCTCGTCCGTACTCCCACCTGATCCGTTTTGACACACAATGCGCCCAGAACGGTCCATACCGGTTTACGCGGGTGCAACAAACGTACCTGTTTTGAAGAGCCGCGCAAGGGCGTCTTTGAGGCTCAGAGCGGAATGATTTCTAGTGGAATCATTCCGCTTTAGGCCGCCATTGAGGCGGCGGCCAAGGTGGCGTAGCTACCGCCCGGCGAGGGACTAAAAAAACAGATCCAAAAAACAGATCACTATGTTTCCATCAAAAAACATAATGATCTAAAGGGTGGTGCGGACCGGCATCATCAGGCCGCCAACCCCCAGCCACCAGCCGAGGACGAAGCTGACGCCATAGCCCGCCAGCGGTACGGGAAAGGCCCCGAATATCCATGCGACGCCGCTAAGGAGAAAACAGGCGCTGAGAGCCGCGGCGCGGGGGCGGCGAT
>JASGGL010000131.1:0-8333 GCA_047605065.1 Asticcacaulis sp. | reverse complement strand
CTTCGCGGCGCGAACGGGTGTGGGTCGAGCGCGGCAGCATGCCGTATTCGGCGGTGACCCAGCCCTGACCCTTGCCCTTGAGGAACGGCGGCACACCCTGCTCGACCGAGGCGGTGGCCAGCACCTTGGTGTGGCCGACCGTGATCAGGCACGACCCTTCGGCATAGCGCGTGACGCCGGTTTCCAGCGTGGCCTTGCGCAATTGATCCGGCTGGCGGTTCGACGGGCGGAAGGTTTTCAGGGCGTTCAGGGCGTCGAATTGCGACATGGCAGGGGCCTCCATTCTGATGGGCTGTGCCTATCAGCATAGGGTTCTGTCGGCAAAGGTTTTTATCGGAAACAATCGGTTGGACAGCGGTAAGATAAGATTTAGCCCTTGGCGACGCTTAATTGTCTGATTAATAGTGGTTGCATAAATCCGGAGAAAACCCCATGCGCGCATCGTCCCTGCTGGCCCTTGTTCCCGCCCTTTTGCTAAGCGTCGCTTCGCCCGTTGTGGCGCAGGACAAAAAGGCCGCACCGAAGCCGGGCTCGAACCCGATCATCCGCGATGTCTTCACCGCCGATCCGGCGGCGCTGGTGGTGGGTAAGCGCGTCTATCTCTATGCGGGGCGCGACGATTCTTCGGTCAACACCTATCGTATGCCCGACTGGCGCGTCTATTCCTCCACCGATATGAAGCACTGGACGGCGCACGGCGTGGTGCTGAAACCCACCGATTTCAAATGGTCGACGGGCGATGCCTATGCGTCTCAGGTGATCGAAAAGAATGGTAAGTTCTATTTCTTCGCGACGGCCAAATATCGCGGCGATGACAAGAACCGTCCCTCCATGGCCATCGGCGTGGCGGTATCCGACAGCCCGACCGGCCCCTTTGTCGACGCGCGCGGCACGCCGCTGGTCACCAACGACATGACCCCTCAGGGCAAGCACGGCTGGAGCGATATCGACCCGACCGTTCTGATCGATGACGACGGCACGGCGTGGATGATGTGGGGCAACGAGAACCTGTTTCTGGTCAGGCTCAAGCCGGACCTGACTGAAATGGACGGTCCGATCGAAGAGATCAAACTGCCCAACTATACCGAAGGCCCCTGGCTGCATAAGCGCGGCGACATGTACTACGTGACCTATGCCTCGTGGGATAAGGCGCGTGACGGTGAATACATGTCCTATGCCACCGCGCCGTCGGTCAAAGGCCCGTGGACCCATCGCGGTGAGCTGACCGGCATGGCCCACAACAGCAACACCATCCATCCCGCCATCATCGAATTCAAAAAGAAGTGGTACTTCTTCTATCACGACGGTGGCCTGACGATCGGGGATCAGAAGGGCGGCAGCTATCGCCGCGCGGTGCGCGTCGAGCACCTCTATTATAACGAGGACGGCACGATCAAACCGATCGTTCAGACCGAAAAGGGCGTGTCGAAACCGGCGAAGAAGAACTAATCCTTCTTCTCGTCCACCTTGCGCGACACCTTGCATTCCTTGTCGACGCAGGCATAGGTGTCGCCGTTCTCGTCGCGGTTTTTCGACTTGCCTTCCAGCGATTTCGTCCTTCGCCACGGTCCGCGCAGGGGTTCATTGCCCTTGTCCGCTTCGGCGTGGTCGTGCGGTTTGGGTGTGCTCATGCAACCCGAAAGTCCGGCGGCGGCGATGAAAACAATGGCGCAACCTGTGATGATACGGCGCATAAGCGACCTCCCCTGAACAACAGGGCTGATTAAGGCGCAGGCATCGTGGCCATTTGGTGGCGGGCTCGATTTCCTTTGCAAGGCCTCTTCACAAGGCGGGCCGCACGTCTATATCCTTAATCGCATGATTTCGAAGTCCTCGCTGTCGTCCCTGATGAGCACCACGGCCCCGCTGACCGAGCTTGACGCCCGTGCGCGCGAGGTCTTCCGTCAGGTGGTCGAAACCTATCTGGAAACGGGTGAACCGGTGGGGTCGCGCACCTTGTCGAAGGGGGGGATCGCCCTGTCACCCGCCTCGATCCGCAATACGCTTTCCGATCTGGCGCAGCTTGGCCTTCTAAGTGCACCGCATATTTCGGCGGGGCGTATGCCGACGCATCAGGGCCTGCGCCTGTTTGTCGACGGTCTGCTGGAAATCGGCGATGTGGCGCAGGACGCCAAACGCGAGATAGAGGCGCGGCTGACGGCGAAGGGCATGACCTTCGATCACGCGCTGAAAGAGGCCTCTAACCTGCTGTCGGGTCTGGCCGGCGGGGCCGGGGTGGTGATGACCCCGTCGTTCGAGGCAGGCGTCAAGCACGTCGAATTCGTCAAGCTGGCCCCGGATCAGGCGCTGGCCGTGCTGGTCTTCGATGACGGGCGGGTGGAAAACCGCCTGATGGCGCTGGATGCCGGGGTAACGCCTGCCGACCTGATTGAGGCCTCCAACTATCTCAGTACGCGGTTGCGCGGACGGACTCTGGCCGAGGCGGGGCGTGACCTGCGCGTCGAGCTTGAGGCCGAGCGGCGGCAACTGAACGAGGCGGCGACCGGCCTGATCGCGCGCGGACTGGCGGCGTGGGGCGGCGGTGAAAACGATAAGCGGGCGCTGATCGTGCGGGGGCAGGCTAATCTGCTGGAGGCGTCGGCGCTCGACGATCTTGAGCGGGTGCGTGCCCTGTTCGAGGATCTCGAGGAAAAGGAAGAGCTGATCAACCTGCTCGACCACGTGCGCACGGCGCAGGGCGTAAGAATTTTCATCGGATCGGAATCGAAACTGTTTTCTTTGTCCGGTTCGGCTGTTATTGCAGCGCCCTACATGCGGACAGGCGGCCATAACCAGCGGGTGATGGGCGCCATCGGGGTCATCGGCCCCGCCCGGTTGAATTACGCGCGGATCATCCCACTTGTGGACTATACCGCAAAAATCCTGGGCCGCCTGCTGGAGCAGGACCGGTCCTGACCCTGTGAGCCTCTTAAGATATACGAGCATCTGAACCCATGAGCGACGAACATAACGAACACGACGCCCCGTTCGCCAATGACGCCATCGACACGCTGAATGCGGCGCTGGAACAGCTTCAGGCCGAAAACACGGCCCTGAAGGAGCAGGCGCTTCGCTATGCCGCCGAAGCCGAAAACGTCAAGCGCCGCGCCGAGCGCGAAATGAACGACGCCCGCGCCTTTGCTATTCAGCGCTTCGCCCGCGACCTTCTGGGCGTGGCCGACGTGCTGCAGCGCGCCCTGAGCGCCACCCCTGCGGAGATCGCCGATCCGGCGTTCAAGAATTTCGTGTCGGGCATCGAAATGACCGAAAAGGAACTGGCCGGGGCGTTCGAAAAGAACGGCGTCAAGAAGATCGCGCCGCTGAAAGGCGACAAGTTCGACCCGAACTTCCATCAGGCCGTGATGGAACAGCCTTCGGCCGAAGTCGACGGCGGGGCCGTCCTGATGGTCATGCAGCCCGGTTTCGAACTGTTCGGACGCGTCATCCGCCCGGCCATGGTGGTTACGGCGGCCAAGACGGCGGGCGCGGCCAATGGCGCTTACGGCGGCGGCGACAGCGCGGCGGGCGGCACGGTCAATACGCAGGCCTAAGCACTTCGTCACTTTACGAAGACCGAAGGGCGGTGCAGGGTATGCACCGCCCTTTTGCTTTTCCGGATTTCGTTCGTGATCAAACCCGCCTCCGCCCTGTGCGCCGCCGTTCTGTCTTTTGCCCTGCCGCTGTTTCTGCCGGTGGCGCAGGCCCATACGGTGCGCCCGGAACAGGTGCGCGCCCACCTGTCCTTCCTGACCGCCGACGCGCTTCAGGGCCGCAAGAGCGCCAGTCGTGACGAAGCCATCGCCGCTGCCTATGTGGCGGCGCAGTTCGAAAGCTTCGGCCTGACGCCTGCGCCCGGCATGAGCAGCTATGTTCAGGCAGGGGAGGTCGTGTCTCCGCAACTGGACGGCCACGCCACCCTGAGTGTCGGCGAGCGTATCCTGAGCGAAGGCAAGGATTTCCGCCTCCTGTTCGCCAGCGGCAACAGCGTGGGTGGCGAAGCGATTGTTTCCGCTTCGCCCGACGCCCTGACCAAGGGGAGCGTAGCCGTTCTGCCTGCGGGCAGCAAGGTGGCCCTGACCCAGTGGCTGCGCGATGCCCGCGCAAAGGGCGTGAAACTGATCCTCGCTCAGGACGGACCTGAGGCCACCAAGCTTCTGGAAAGCCTCGGCGGTCAGCCGCTGATGCCGACCTATCTGGCCGAAAGCGCGCCGCCGCGCCCGCGCCCCGATGTGGCCATACTCAGCGCCGAAGCCTTCGCTGCCCTGAAGCCCGGTGCGGCAGTCAATCTGAAGGTCACGCGCACCGATACGGCAAAGGCCTTTACCTATAACGCCATCGGCTACCTCAAGGGCAGCGATCCGGCGGCGGGTACCATACTGATCACCGCCCACCTCGACCATCTGGGGGTGCGCAATGGCGTGATCATGCCGGGTGCCAACGACGATGCGTCGGGTGTGGCGGCTGTGCTGGAACTGGCGCGTGCCCTGACTACGGGGGAGCGCCCGAAGCGCAGCGTGCTGTTCGTCTGCTATGGCGCCGAAGAGGCAGGCCTGCTCGGTTCGGCCTATTTCGGCGCGCATCCGCCCGTGCCGCTGAAAGACATCGTCGCCAATCTCGAAATCGAGATGATCGGCGCGCAGGACCCCAAGCTGCCGAAGGGCACCATGATGATCACCGGCTGGGAGCGCTCGAACTTTGCCGAGGCGCTGAAATCCAGGGGCGCACTGATTGCCAAAGACCCCTATCCGGAGCAACACTTCTTCGAGCGTTCGGACAACTATTCGCTGGCGCTTCAGGGGATCGTGGCCCACACGGTTTCCGGCTGGGCGACCATCCCGACCTATCATTCGCCCGAAGACACGCTGGCCAATATCGACCTGCCTTATATGACGGCCGCCATCCAGTCGCTGGTCGAGCCGGTGCGCTGGCTGGTCAGCGGCGACTTCCAGCCGCAATGGAGCGCGGGCGGCAAACCGGAGAAGTAAACCATGCTCTCAGCGATCGCCATGGGTCTGGTTCTGGCTGCCGGTGACGGACAGGAGACGACGGAGGCCCAACGAAAGGCCGACGGGCAAAAGACGGTCGAAACCCGCGACCTGATTAGTAAGGTTGCCTTCGACCCGGCACTATACTTTGCCAATGAACCGAAGGGCAGTGAGGTCGTGCTGATCAGCTATACCGGTGATGACTACGGCTGGCCGGTCTATTCCATCGCTGTCCACTATGGCTGTACGGCCGAAGGCTGTAATCCTCAGCGCCGCGCCCGTATGGTCCGCGCGCCCATAACCGACCCGTCGGACAGGCCCCGCAGGTGGGGCCTGACTCTGGTGAATAAGGTGACGGCCAAAGGGGCCTCTACGCCTGAGGCCGTGGCGGGCGCACTCGATACTCTGGGGCTGGACTGGGTCGAGGCCGATCTGATGACCTGCCCCGGCGCGATGACGGCGATGGCGGATCTTGGCAAGGCGGAATGGATCCGTGACGATGTTGTCAAACCGGACCCCAATGGTTCCATCGAGATCGTGCTGCACGCCGACCGCATCCGGGTGGAGGTTCCGGACTATCTGCGCAAGGCAACCTATGACGGTTTTATCGCCAAAGGTTCACCCGCCGCGTGGGCGGACGCTCTGGCGAAGACGCTGGAACCGTGCTGGAAGCCGGTCAGCGCGTCGCCGCCGTGGAAGGCAAAGTTTAGAGCGGAATGATTTCTGATGGAATCATTCCGCTAAAGCCGCCATTGAGGCGTCGGCCAAGGGTGGCGGAGCCACCGCCCGGCGAGGGGCTAAAAAACGCCTAAAGATACTGTTTGAACCAGCCGAGCAGGTCGGTCCAGCCTTCCCTGGCGGCCTTTTCGTTATAGAGCGCGCGGTAATCGGCGTGGAAGCCGTGCTTGGCCTCCTTGAAGACCTTGATATGGCTGGGGGTCTTGCCTGAGGCTTTGAGCGCGGCGTTCATACGTGTCACGCTGTCGAGTGTGATGCCGCCGTCAAGCTCGGCATAGAGGCCAAGCACCGGGCGGCGCAGGTCACCGGCGCGGTCGATCGGCCATTCGCGGACCTCCTTGCCCAGAAAATCCTCCGGCTTGGGGCGCTCGATGCGGCCATACCATGCCACGCCGGTGCGGATGTCGGGAATGGAGGACGCCGCCATCCACACCACGGCCCCGCCCCAGCAGAAGCCGGTAATGCCGATGCGCGACGTGTTGGCAAAGCGCGTCTTGCCGAAGGTGCTGCGTTCCTGACCGATATCGGGATTGGTCTTCAGCCAGCTGATGATCGATTTCAGATCACCCATCACCTGTTCGTTTGTAGCGGTTTCGACCAGTTTGCGCAGCTCCGCCGTGTCCTTGATGGCGGCGGCATTGCCTGCGCGCGCAAAGGGATCGAAGGTGATGGCGACGTAACCTTCATAGGCCAGACGGCGGCAGACATCGCGCAGATAGTCGTGCAGACCGAAGATTTCCGGCACGACGATCACTACCGGCAGGCGTTTGGCATTGGCGGGTACGGCGATATAGGCGGGAATGCGATAATCCGACCCGGTCGGCACCGTCATATCTTTGGCGATCAGACCCGAGGTCGGGGTGGTGATCGGGGCCTGAGCCGCTGCCGGTCCAGCGCCCAGTGCATAGCCCGCGAAGAACAGTCCGGCGATTCCGCGGCGGCTCAGGTGGAAATCCTTCGCGTCGCTGCCTTCGGGACGGGTGAGCGGGGCATTGTCCATGGCGGCATCATGGGGCGCGGAAGAGGGCATGACGGGTGTCTCCGGTGGTGTGCCGTCAGTTAGACGAATACGATCCGATTATGCAATACGGTCCGCGGGTTGCAACCGGTCGCAAAAACCCTAAAAATATTGTCGCTTTTCGTTTCGACCCCCTCTTGCAGGCGCATGAGGGCCTCTTATATCGGGTCAGGAATTGAGGTTTCTGTTGCCACAGACTCTCTCAAAAGATCAATTTTCATCTCACCGGGGATGGACAAGCGGGGTGCTTATCTTCAAAAGGCCCCGAAAGCCCATTGCCTTAAACGGAGTAAATCTGGACTCATGGCTAAAATCATCGGTATCGACCTTGGTACGACCAACTCGTGCGTCGCCGTCATGGACGGCAAGAACCCGAAGGTCATCGAAAACGCCGAAGGCGTTCGCACCACGCCGTCGGTGGTCGCCATTGTTGACGACTCAGAGCGCCTGATCGGGCAGCCTGCCAAGCGTCAGGCGGTAACCAACCCGTCCAACACCTTCTTCGCTATCAAGCGCCTGATCGGCCGCAACTATAGCGATCCGATGGTGCAGAAGGACAAGGGCATGGTGCCCTACGACATCACCAAGGGCCCGACGGGCGATGCATGGGTCAAGGCCCACGGCACCGACTATTCGCCGCAGCAGATTTCGGCCTTCATCCTGCAAAAGATGAAGGAAGATGCCGAAGCCTATCTGGGTGAAACCGTCACTCAGGCCGTCATCACGGTCCCGGCCTACTTCAATGACGCCCAGCGTCAGGCCACCAAGGACGCCGGCAAGATCGCCGGTCTCGAAGTCCTGCGTATCATCAACGAGCCGACCGCTGCCGCTCTGGCCTACGGCCTCGACAAGAACGACGGCAAGAAGATCGCCGTCTACGACCTCGGCGGCGGTACGTTCGACGTCTCGGTTCTGGAAATCGGTGACGGCGTGTTCGAAGTGAAGTCGACCAACGGCGACACCTTCCTCGGCGGTGAAGACTTCGATATGCGCGTCGTCGATTACCTGGCCGACGAGTTCAAGAAGGAAAACGGCGTCGACCTGCGTTCCGACAAGCTGGCCCTGCAACGCCTCAAGGAAGAAGCGGAAAAAGCCAAGAAGGAACTGTCGACCGTCGCGCAATACGATCTGAACCTGCCGTTCATCTCGATGAACGCGTCTGGCCCGTTGCACCTGAATCTCAAGCTGACCCGCGCCAAGCTGGAAAGCCTGGTTGAAGACCTGATCCAGAAGACCGTTGGCCCCTGCCAGCAGGCGCTGAAGGATGCCGGCCTGAAGGCTTCGGATATCGATGAAGTCGTCCTCGTCGGCGGCATGACCCGCATGCCGAAGGTCGTCGAAGCCGTGAAGAACATCTTCGGCCGCGAACCGCACAAGGGCGTCAACCCGGATGAAGTCGTGGCGCTCGGCGCTGCCATCCAGGCCGGCGTTCTGCAAGGCGACGTCAAGGACGTGCTGCTGCTGGACGTGACCCCGCTGACCCTGGGCATCGAAACCCTGGGTGGCGTGTTCACCCCGCTGATCGAACGCAACACCACGATCCCGACCAAGAAGTCGCAGACCTTCTCGACCGCCGATGACAATCAGTCGGC
>JASGGL010000130.1:0-8353 GCA_047605065.1 Asticcacaulis sp. | reverse complement strand
GGTTTTCTAACTCCCCGATCTCCAGGATCGTAGGAGGCTTTCTCAGGCGGGGACGAACCGCCATTTGAAGCCTCGGGGAGTACAAGTCATGCTTACCCCCGTACCGTCCTCTAATGTCCATGTAGGTTCGCGCCTGCGGGCACGACGCATTGCGCTCAATATGTCGCCGGAGCGTCTGGCCGGATCGCTTTATGTATCGGCGCTTAAGCTGTCTGACTATGAAGCCGGACGCACACGGATCAGCCATCAAAAGCTGAAACTGGCCGCGATAGTCTTGCAGGTCGAAGAACGCTACTTCTATGAAGGTTTGACGGTTGCCACCACAATCGAGGTAGTCCCTGATTCATGGGTTCGGGATGTTGACCGGTGGTTTGCCGATTTTGTCGTGCCCTATGAGCGACAGTATCTATGGATCGCCAGACGCATCCTACGTGACGATGATATCGCCCGCGACCTCGTGCATGATGCCTACGCCGGTGTGCTGGCCGGTGACGCTTGGAAAGCTATTGCCATCCCCCGCGCCTACGTCATGCGAATGGTGTTCAACCTCGCTGTCAACCGTGTGCGTCGGGCGAAGATCGTCCCCATGCAAGCCCTGCCTGATGTCGAGACATTGGACTATGCCGCAAGGGAACTGGACGGCTTTGAAGCGGTATCCATCCGTGAGCAGATGAAGGTGGGCCTTGCCGCGATTCAGGGTCTGCCGGATATGACGCGACGTGTCATCACCATGCGCCGGTTGGACGCTTTGCCGGTCAAGGAAATTGCCTACCGTCTGGGCATTTCGGTCAAAGGGGTGGAATATCATATTGCCCGTGGGGCCTTTCTCTTCACGCAAGCGGTACAGGCAGCGGAGATGGATCGGGCGCAGAAAATTGAGCCCATCGGTTTAAATCGTGGGGTGAAGCGCGGTTTGAAAGGCTTGAGAGAGGGAGAGCAAGATTAAACGGCTAGCGCCGGGTTTGCCTCATAACTGAGGCTAACCTGTTGTCTGCACATCTGTTTTTGTGGAGGCAAGCCTAGCGCCATTTGCCCTGACCGTAGCGCCATTGTGGCGCTCTTGAATTTGGCCCTGAAACGCCGATCCTTTCTATCAGGAATAGGCGTTCTGGAGCCGCGTGATGGATCGGGATGAAGGGTTTGAACCGAAGCCGGGGCGCATGGGCCGCGACGGTCGCGCGGTGTCTCTGGGCCGGGATTTTCGCAACCGGGTGATCAAGGCCGCCAACCTCGCACGGGGTGGTCGCGTCGTCGTGGCGAAACCCTCGGCTTTCACCGGCAAGCGTCTGGGCCGTGGCAATGGGGCCGGGACGGTTCTATCATCCCGCACCGGTTCAGCAAGCTTTCGCAGTCGCCGCGTCATGGTCAAGGCGCGCATCGTCAAACTGGCCGGGAAGGGCATGGGCGCGGCCACAGCCCACATACGCTATATCCAGCGCGACGGCGTGACCCGTTCCGGCGAACGCGGCGAGCTTTACGATAGTCGTTCGGATGCCGCTGACGGCAGGGCCTTTCTCGACCGTGCCGACGGCGACCGTCATCAGTTCCGTTTCATCGTCTCGCCGGAAGACGGGATGCAATACGAAGACCTGCGCTCCGTCACCCGCCGTCTGATGTCGCAGATGGAAACCGACCTCGGCACTAAGCTCGATTGGGTTGCCGTCGATCATTTCAACACCGGCCATCCGCACACCCACATCCTGATCCGGGGCAAGGACGATCTCGGCAAAGACCTGATCATGGCGCGCAGCTACATCACCGACGGTGTGCGCGAACGCGCCTCGGACATCGTGGCGTTCGATCTAGGCCCGCGAACCGAACAGGAGGTCAGCCAGTCTCTACAAAAGGACATGACCGCCGAACGGTTCACCACTATCGACAAATGGATACTGGAGCGACGCGATAGCGATGGCCGGGTTCGAGCAACAGACGAACAGGCCCACCCGGAACGGCAGTCGCTGATTTCAGGGCGCTTGAAGCATCTGGAAACCTACGGTCTGGCGACACCCGACCGGTACGGGCATTGGCAGGTCAGTGACGAACTGGAGCCCGCCTTGCGGCAATTGGGGCGGCGCAGCGACATCATCAACAGCCTGCGTTACGATATGAACCCGGAAGGCCACGGCCAGTTGCTCGACAATGCCGTGATCCATGATGCGGCCTTTGCACCGGAGGCACCTGAAGCACCAGATGCGCCAGATGCCTCTTTTGGGTTCTATGCGCCTGATACGCCAACCTCGTCCCACAATCCGATCATTGGGCGTCTGGTACGGCGCGGCCTGTACGATGAGATCGAGGACCGGCACTATCTCGTCATCGACGGCGTGGACGGCAAGTCCCACATTGTTGACATCGGCAAAGGGGAGAACACACCTCAGCTACCCGATAACGGCGTGGTTCGGATTTCACCGGCGCAGGTGCAGCTTTCCAAGGCGGATCGCACCATTATCAAAATCGCCCAAGATTTCGACGGCGAGTATTCCGCCACCACTCACCGCTTCTATGACCCCAAGGCCTCAGACGCGTACATTCAGAGCCATGTCCGCCGTGTCGAAGCCGTCAGGCGCGGCACAGGCCGCATCGAATATCAGGACGGCGGGTTCATCGTCGGCGATGATTATGCTCGGACAGCGCTCGATTACGAGCGACAGCGGGCCACGCAGACGCCGGTCAAGGTCGAACTGCTTTCGCCGGAGCCGATCAAGGCGCTGGAGCGTCGTAATGCCTTGACCTGGCTGGATAGGGAACTGACCAGCGCCGAACCGACTCCCTTGGCGGCCACCGGCTTCGGCCAAACCGTGCGGCAGGCCTTGGCGGCACGCACGACGTGGATGGTTCAGGAGGGGCTATTCACCGGCAATGCCGATGGCACCTTTAGCCACAGCCGCGACCTTGAACACAAGCTTGCCGGTCGTGAACTGAAAGCGGAGGGGGAGCGGCTATCGAGAGAACTGGGCAAGCCCTATGGCCAGATCGTCCCCTACGAAAGGTTCTCCGGCGTGCTCAATGGTAAGGTGACACTGACCAGCGGTCAGTATGCGCTTGTCGAGCGGGCGAGAGACTTTGCCCTCGTGCCGTGGCGGGATGTGCTGGAAAAGCAGATTGGACGCCAGATAGGCGGCATCTCGCGCGGCGGCTCTATCGATTGGTCGCTGGGCCGCGACCGAGGCCCCAGCATCGGCATGTGATCGAAAGGCCCAAGCGGACGACGACTTATGCGGCTGGAGCCATGCGGATTCCAACCACAAAAGTCTGATGTCGTCATAACGGTAGTCAGAGGGTACATAAGGGTTATACGGCATCGGCTCCGCCGATGACATCATGTCGCTTTCTCTATTGAGGAGACGCGCCATGATGTCTGGTTTGCCTGTGTTCGATCTGTCCGCGCGTATCCGCGCGGACATCTGCGGAGGGTTCAGCGCATGAAGCCCCGCCACCATCTCTACCTTGACGACGACCTGACGACCGAGCTTGAAATTCTCGCGGCCAAGCCCGGAGCCTCGAAATCGGCCATAGTCGCCGACGCCTTGCGCCAGTACATGCGAAACCGGGGCGGTAACGAGCAGGAGCAGGCTTTGCGCCAGCGGCTCGACAAGATCAGCCAGCAGAACCGCACCCTGATCCGCGATATGGAAATCGTGACTCAGACCCTGTCGCAGTTCGTCCATATCTATTTGCTGATGACCGCCAACCTGCCGTCACCGGATGCGACCGGTCGCCAGATCGCCGACGCCCGGTACGACAAGTTCGCCAACATGGTGGGGCAGGCACTGGCGAATAACGCCACGATGGCCAAGGTCTCTTTACCATCAGACGGGGAGGCGTAACATGGCCGAAAAGTTCACTCCGCCATCATCCAACGAGCCACCGAAACTGGCCTATCGCATTGATGAGGCTGTGAAGGCCACCGGCCTTGGGCGGTCGTTCCTGTATGAACACATCGCTAGTGGTGAACTGAGATCGGTGAAGATCGGCAAGCGCCGTTTGATCCTCCATAACGATCTGGTGCAATTTCTTTCTGGTGCGGCCCCGGTTGAGCTAGACAAAGAAGCCGTTGGCTCAACTCGTAAGCCTGAGCCAAAACCAAAATCTGGAAAGCAAACGAA
Organism: Asticcacaulis sp.; assembly: GCA_047605065.1. Taxonomy (GTDB): domain Bacteria; phylum Pseudomonadota; class Alphaproteobacteria; order Caulobacterales; family Caulobacteraceae; genus Asticcacaulis. The sequence continues at coordinate 4,247 of JASGGL010000130.1, read as the reverse complement.
CGTTAAAGTGCCGGGACAACTTGAATTTCCTTGGAGGCGGTAGCGCCTGACCCGTTGTCTACCGCCCCACAACTCAATGTTATCGCGCCGCGTGAAATGGCAGAACGTCCGCTCCATGCCTAAGTTGATCGAGATAGTCGGCCCACCATTGCGCCATTTCCACCCGCTCCGCCCAATGCGCCCCGCGATGATAGGCCGCGCGGATGGTGTCCTTGTCTTTATGAGCAAGCGCGCGTTCAATTGCGTCGGCTGACCATTTGTTGGATTCGTTCAGCAGAGTGCTGGCCATCGCGCGAAATCCGTGGGCCGTCATTTCGTCGCCCGTGAAGCCTAGGCGTCTCAAGCCAGCGTTGACGGTGTTCTCTGACATCGGGTTTTTCGGAGACCGAATTGACGAAAAGACATAAGGGCCGCGAATAGAAAAGAGTTTGGCCTCTTCGAAAAGCGCCAATGCTTGGCGTGAGAGCGGAACGGCGTGTTCCTGCCGGGCCTTCATTTTTTCGGCGGGGATGCGCCATACCTTGGATGCCATATCTAATTCAGACCATTCCGCGCGCCGAAGTTCACCGGGCCGGACAAACAAGAGGGCTGAGAGTTGCAAGGCGATGCGCGTAAGTGGATGCCCTTCGTAGCCGTCGATAGCACGCAACATTTCCCCCGCCTTGGCAGGTTCAAGTATGGCCGCGTGATGCTTTTGCTTCCGTTTAGCCAAAGCGCCCCGCAAGTCGCGCGTAGGATCTGATGGCACAAGCTGATTGGCTACGGCATAGCGAAACACCTGGCCTATAAACTGAAGTGTCCTGTGCGCCTTCTCGTCGTTCTTGGAGACCTCAAACGGGCGCACAGCGTTCAGGACTTCATATGGCTGAATTTCAGCAATTGGCCGATGGCCCAAACTCTTCTCAACGATACGAGTGAACCACTCACGTTTCTGAAGGGTCGCTTCTGCCAACCCGTCCCTCTTGTTCTTGGCTATGTATGCCTTTGCGATCAGATCAAACGTATTTGACGCGGCGACCATCGCCGCCCTCTTGTCTCTCTGTTTCTGCTCCGCTGGATCAATGCCCCGCGCAAGCAGTTTTCTTGCCTCATCCCGACGCTCGCGCGCTTCCTTCAGGCTGATTTCAGGATATGTCCCGAGTCCAAGCTTTTTCTCAATACGCTTTGGTTGCCCGTCCTCGTCGTGGCCATTGAAGCGGTATTTGAATCTCCACAACATGCCACCAGAAGGCTGAACGAGTAGGAACAGGCCCTTCTCATCCGTCAGCTTGTAGGGTTTTGCCGCAGGCTTCGCATTTTTAAGCTGAGTAACGACTAGAGACATTTTGGGGGCCACGCTATTTCGTTGTTTCCAAGTGGCCCCCAGCGTGGCCCCCAAAATGGTCCCGATACACACGGACGAGGGTGGACACTAGTGGCCGTCTAGCGTCTAAAGTAGCAGATTTTGTTGGATTTTTCAAACGTCCGCGGATTTTAGCAGACAAGGTAGTGGTGCCGCTTAGGTGACTCGAACACCTGACCCCATCATTACGAATGATGTGCTCTACCGGCTGAGCTAAAGCGGCACTTTGTTCAGGCGCAAGAGGCCTGCCCGGTTCGGAGACGGCTCTTTACAGGGGAAAGAGGGGGCTTGGCAAGGCCCCCGTTCAGGAAGGGCGCAATTATTTTGTGGGTTTCGCCTTGCGGGCGCGCGGCTTGGGCGCGGCCTTGGTTGCAACGGAAGCGGCACCTGCCTGTGTCTCATCAAGGTCGTGACCGGCGATGGCGGCGTCATAGCCGTCATGCACCAGCGCCAGATTGTCGGGCAGGGGCGCGGGCTCGGATTTTTTCTGCGCCGCCCTGACGAAGGGCATGGACGGCACATAACGCGTCGGCATGTCCGGGACATCGGGCAGGCACTTTTCCGAACGCTCATGGCGCGGGTGAGCCAGTACACCGGTTTCGGCATAGGTCAGCACCAGTGCGGTCCAGTCCGACGGCGTATAGGCAAAGGCCTTGCCTTCGGGGTCGAGATCGGACCAGTCGGGCTCGGCCCTGGCCAGAGAGGCCTTGGCCACCCAGGCGCGCGCGCCGTCGATATCCTGTGCCGCCAGCGCCGCCTTGGCCATCAGGCCGCAGACCCGGCGCGTGAGGGCGTCGTCGCTCAGATCGGGTTCGAGCGCCGTGGTGGCGCGTTCCATGTCGGCGCGTACACCGCTCAAAACCGCGCGCTCGACCTCGAGCAGACGGCTTTCGCGGTGCAGCGGGTTGCGGTCGATCAGCCCTTGCAGGCGGCGCGCACGGTCGCGCGGCGTTTCATCGTTCACCAGATCGCGGTAGGCCAGCCAGATGGCCGGGTGCGGCTGGGCGGCATAGGCAGCTTCGAGCACGTCTTCGGCGCGCCCCAGCTTGCCGTGCGCGGCCAGCAGCCGGGCGGCGATGACGGCGGCGGGGGCGAACATCGGCTGAAGCTTGGCGGCGCGTACGGCGTAGTCGAGCGCCTGTTCGCGGACCTGCGCATCCGGTGACGTCTCAAGCTGTGCCGCCGAAGCGGCCATGAGCGCGGCGCGCGCGCGTTCGGAGAAGAGCGGCGAAATCAGCTTGCGGTTCAGCGCGGCTTCGACCAGATCGCGGGCTTCGGCCCATTCCCCGGCGGTGATTTTGGCTTCGAACAGCACCTTGAAGGCCCACATGGCGGGCCTGGTCTGATTATAGGCCTCGGCGGCGAGGCGGATGGCCTCGGCGCGGTCGCCTTCGCTGATGGCGAGGTTCATCAGGCCGCGCAGGCCTGCCAGCTTCAGCTCCGGTACGCTCAGCATGGCCGAATAGGCGGCGCGCGTGGCAGTGGCATCCCCGGCGGTTTCAGCGGCCAGCGCGTTGAGAATGCGCACCAGCGCGACATTGTCGTTGAGATCGACCGAACGGATGGCGTGGCGGCGCGCTTCGGCACCGTCGCCGGAGGCTACGGCCAGAAAGCCGCGCGTCAGGGTTTCGTCGCCCTGACGGCGGCGGGCGATGGCGCGCTGACGCTCGGCGCGTTGCGGTGCGCGCGCCAGCCAGAGGACGAGGCTCCAGAAACCGACCGCGGCAAAAGCCAGCAGGCCCAGAGCCACGATGGCGACGCTGGCCGAGGTGTCGATGCGATAGCCCAGCCAGACAAGCGTGGCGGAACCGGCATCGCCTGCGACGGCAAAGGCAACGGCAATCAGGGCCAGTATGCCCAGAAGGATCAGGAAGGTGCGGATCAAAGCGGCGCCTCCTCAGTGGGCAAGGGCTGCGCGGCTGCGCTGGTCATTGGGGTGGCCGTCGGGCTGCCCGTTGAGTTGGATGTCTGGCTCAGACGGCTGAGGGCGTCGACCGTGATGCGGCGGGTGGTGGTGTCGACCAGCACGCGGTTGCCGGCATTGACCAGCCAGGGGCGGATCGCCGTCTGAGCGGCAGGTGGCAGGGTGGCCAGCACGGTCAGCGCCCCGGCGAGGTCGCCTTCGTCCAGACGGGTCTGAGCCTGAAGCAGGGTGGCGTCCGGCCCGCGCGCGGCGGTGTCGACGCGGCGGATGCTGAACAGGCTGCTCAGGGTATTGGACAGGCGGCTCAGGAAGCTGTTGTCGGTTTTGGCCCCGGCGGCGATGCGGGCTCTGGCGGCCCAGTTGGGGAAGTCGAGCGCCAGCGCGATCTCGCTGGGGACTCCCTTTTGCGCCAGCGGGCGCAGGGGGGCGATGAGGCTGAGGTCGCTCAGGCCTTTTTCGACATCGCTCAGTTCGGAGACAAAGGGCTGCGAACCCTTGGCCGCCTGTTGCAGGCCGGAGGCGGCGGTGGCGGCGGTGGCGGCCTGAATGAGCAGTTGCTGATTGGCTTCGAGGCGGTCGAGGCGGGCATTAAGGCGCGTCAGGGCCGTGGGATCACCGCTATAGGCCGGAGCAGGGGTCGCGGCCGGGGCGGCGGCCTGCGTGCGAAGGGCGTTCAGTTCGGCGGTCAGGCGAGCGATTTCGGAATCTTTGTTGACGGTATCACCGATCTCCGCCGGATCGAAATATTGGGCCACGCCCGCCTTTTGCTGATCTTTGTAGATGCCGTAACCCAGGAAGGCGAAGGCCAGCAGAGCGAACAGCAGCGGAAAGGCAATGGCGATGATCAGCGGGCCGCGCCCCCAGCGGGTCTTTTCCGGTTCCGATGCGGCGGGGATCGGGTTCGGGGCGAAATCGTCGGTCATGTCGGTCCGTTGCGGTTAGAGCCGTGCCAGCAGAGCCTCTTCGTCCGGAGAGGCTGCG
>JASGGL010000129.1:0-8358 GCA_047605065.1 Asticcacaulis sp. | reverse complement strand
GCGCGCGGTGCCGCGCTAAATAAAAGGCGCGTGGCACCGAAAGGACCACGCGCCCATATATTTTTAGAGCGGAATGATTTTATTCCGCGCATTCCGCTTTGGGCCGCCATTGAGGCGGCGGCCAAGGTGGCTTAGCCACCGCCCGGCGAGGGGCTGAAAAACCAGATCATTATGTTTTGTCAAAAAACACAATGATCTAAGGGATTTAAAGGTCGGCAGCCGTGATAAAGCCGTCGGCGTTCTTGTCGCGCTTTTTGAAATCGGCCTGACCGTAGGCGCTAAGTTCATCCAGCGTCACCTTGCCGTCGGCATTGGCGTCGGCACCCATCACGCCGGCAATGCGCTTCGGGGTCTTGGGGTCTTCCATCGGCGCGATGGCGACATAGAATTTTTCGACCTCATCCTTGGTCAGCGCCTTGTCGCCATTGGCGTCGATACGTTTGAACAGGCCGGGTTTATCGCGCACCCACTCTTCGACGCTCAGCTTACCGTCGCCGTCCTTGTCCATCTTGGCGAGGTGTTCAGGCAGGCCCTGCGCCAGAACGCTCGTGCTCATGACGGCGGTCGTCAGCATAGCGGAGGCGGCGAAGGTGAGGATATGACTCTTTTTCATCCGTTGGTTTTCCCTTTAGGTCTTATATTTATTCGCGTTCGCAATGACGCCCGCTGAAATTGATCGAAATCGGACATTTTGTCCAGAAATTATGCTTATACGTGATTGATTTTGATTAGTGATGATGTTTTCAAAAATGAAAGCGGCGCAAAGATTAACGAAAAGGGTTAACCGGAAACCGGCTCTTAAGGATTGACGGGCTAGGCTTGGGACGAATCACAGCTACGTCCGGTTTATCTCCATGTTTCAGATTATAGGTATCGTCGTCCTGTTCGGCTGCGTGTTCGGCAGTTACCTGCTGTCGGGCGGCTCTATGGCGCCGATCCTGCACTCGCTGGCCTACGAAATGATGGGGATCGGCGGCGCGGCGGTGGCCGCCATGCTGATTTCCAACGACTTCCATACCATCAAGGCGATGGGTGGGGGCATGGGGAAGGTGTTCGGCGGCCCGAAGTGGAAGCCTTCGGACTATCGCGATCTTCTGTCTCTGCTGTTCCAACTGACCAAGACGATGAAGGCGAAGGGCGTTATCGCGCTGGAAAGCCATATCGAAAAGCCTCACGATTCTTCGATCTTCTCGCGCTACCCCAAGATCATGAAGGATCACTTCGCCGTCGATTTCATCTGCGACACGCTGCGTATGATGACGATGAACCTCGAAGACCCGCATCAGGTCGAGGACGCGATGGAAAAGCAGCTCGAAAAGCACCATCACGAGGCCATGCACGCGGCCCATGCCATGCAGAACACATCGGACGCCCTTCCGGCGCTGGGGATCGTTATCGCCGTTCTGGGCGTTATCAAGACCATGGGCGCCATCACCGAACCGCCGGAAGTTCTGGGCGGTATGATCGGCGGCGCACTGGTCGGTACCTTCCTGGGGGTTATGCTGTCCTACGGGCTTGTCGGGCCGTTTGCCGCGCGCATGGGCGGGGTGATCGAGGAGGAGGGGTCCTTCTATAAGATCATCCAGTCGGTGCTGGTTGCGCACCTGCACGGCAACGCCGCACAGATTTCGGTCGAAATCGGCCGCGGCAGCGTACCTTCGGGTGCTCAGCCGTCCTTCGCCGAAATGGAAGAAGCCCTCAACAGCATACCGAACGAATAGGCCGCTTAATATTCGGCATCAGAAGCGGCCAGAGAAAGCGATCAGGGGAATCTGGCCGCTTTTTTTGTGGCCGCTTTCGCGCAACAAGGGTATTTTGAGGAAGAAATATGACCGTGTTACGTTAGGTGATCACATATTTGTGAAAAGACCTCTTGCGGGACTCAGCGGTTTTGCGTATGAAGGGAGTCGGGCGCAGTTGCTAGGCGCTCTAACGTTAGAATCTAAGGATCTGGATCCATGACCTCTGAAATCGTCCGTAAGGCCCTGCTCGCCGCCGCCGCCGTCGCCGCTCTGTCGGTCGCCGCTTGCTCGAAGCCGGCTGAAGAAGCTGCCACCGAAGAAACCGTTCCGGCTGACGCTTCGGCTGACGCCTCGGCCACTGTCGAAGCTTCGGAAGCTGCCTCGCCGGCCGCCGTCGAAGCTCCGGCTGCTGAAGCTCCGGCTGCTGCTCACTAATTCCTCGCGCCTCACGGCGCTGGATTAGATACGAGTTTGGAAGAGGTCGTTCCCGGGAACGGCCTCTTCTTTTTTGTCTGTTATCGTTCTTCCTGCGGGCCTCCCCATGTCCGAAACCGATCCCCGACTCTATTTCGCCGATGATGGCAATCCGCGTTCGGCCCGGTTCGACGATATCTACTACTCGCTTCAGGACGGGCTGAGCGAGACGCGCGCCGTGTTTTTCGAAGGCTGCGGCCTGCCGCATCACTGGGAAGGGCGGGGGCATTTCACCGTTGGCGAACTGGGTTTCGGGACGGGCCTGAATATTGCCGGCCTGATGAAGCTCTGGGCCGACCACCGCCCCACCCCCGAATCGCATCTGCATATTTTTTCCATCGAGGGCTATCTCATGCCCCGGGAAGCGGCGGCCAGGGCGTTGGCGAACTGGCCTGAACTGGCGGCGTTTGCAGACGCCATGATCGCGCAATGGCCCGCGCCGCGGCGCGGGTGGCACGTCATGCTGTTCCCGCAATGGGGTGTGACCCTGACTCTGGGCCTGATGGATGTCCGCGAAGCCCTCAGCCAGTGGGGAGGGCGCGCCGACGCGTGGTTTCTCGATGGGTTTTCACCGGCCCAAAATCCCGACATGTGGGCCGAAGACGTTCTGAGCGCCGTGGCGGCGAAAACAGCCCCCGGCGGGCGTCTGGCCACCTTTACCGTGGCAGGGTTCGTCCGGCGCGGCCTGACGGCGGCGGGCTTCGACGTCGCCAAGCGCCCCGGTTTCGGCAGGAAGCGCGAACGGCTTGAGGCGATCTTTCCCGGTACCTCCGAAGGCGTAGCGTCTCAGGCCGCGCCTTCGCGATTGGCGGTTATCGGCGGAGGCATTGGCGGCGCGTCGATCGTCCACGCTCTGCGCCATTACGGTCATGAAGCCGTGGTGTTCGATATAGGGCCTCAGGCGTCGGGCAATCCGGCAGGGCTGATGACGCCGCGTCTGGATGCCGGAGGTGGGGTGATCTCCGCCCTGTTTGCCGATGCTCTTTATTTTTCAACGGGTTTGATCCGGCGGCTGTGTCCGGAGGCGATCCTTGGCGAAGGCGTTCTGCAGCGGGCGTCGGACGCGCGTGAACAGGCGCGTTTCGATAAGATTTCCGCCCAGAGCGACTTTGCACCGGGCGATATGCAGCCGCAGGCCGAAGGCCTCGACATGCGGCCCGCTCTGGCGGTGCGCCCGCGGGACGTTGTCGCGGCGCTTTTGGGTAGGGGGCAGGTGCTGACTGAGCGCGTTACGGGCCTTGTTCAGATTGGGGAGGGGTGGCGCATCCTGACCGAAAGCGGGGCGCATGGGTTCGATCGGGTCTTTGTTGCCTGCGGGGATGGGGTCTTCGATCTGGTGGTCAATTCGACCGACACTCCGGCGACACAACTGGATCTGAGGCCGGTACGCGGTCAGATCGAATATGCGCAAAGCTCTGCCCACGATCCTGATGCACAGGCCTGGGGCGGTTATTACGTGCCCCTGCCGGATGGTTTCGTGTTCGGTTCCACCCATATACGCGGCGATCGCGGCACGGAGCCCCGCGAAGCGGACCGTCTGCACAATCTGGAAACCCTGAGCGCCGTTTTACCGGCTGAGGCGGCCCAAGCACAGGCACAGGCGCAGACTGGCACACAGTCCAGAGCCGCCGTGCGTGTGACGACACGCGACCACCTGCCGGTCATGTCTGAACGGGCGTCCGGTCTTTATATCCTGACCGGGCTGGGGGCACGCGGCCTGTGTCTGGGGCCGTGGCTTGGTCTGTCTCTGGTGGCCATGGCCCTTGGGGCAGCACCACCCTGTGGTGTGGCGGTTCGGCATCGCCTGTCGGCAAGCCGGTTCCAGACCCCGTAAACTGACATCAAATGGCCCGATTCCGCTCGCCTACTCAAAGACATGGCGGTAGATTATACCGCAACCCATTCTGAGGATGCGCCGATGAAGACCCAGGTTAAAACGGTAATGATCGCCGCGGCTATCGGGGCGGCTGGCCTTGCGGGCTTAAGCCTTTTGCCTGCGCAGGCCCGCTCCGCTGCCGAAGACAGCAAGCCCGCCGCCAAGAGCAATCCGAACCGGTGTTTCCGCTCGGATGATATCGACCGCTTCAATCCCGTCGATACGCGCACCATGGTCATCGAAACCTATGCGCATCAGCACTATAAGCTGACGCTTGCCGGCGGGTGCATGGGCATCGAGGACGCGCTGCGCATCGGCGTGAAGACGCGCGGCGGCACAAGCTATATCTGCGGCAGTTTCGACGCCGACATCCTTTACAACGAACTGGGCTCGGGTGGTCTGGGCAAGTGCGCCGTCATCGAGGTCACACCTATCGATAAGGCCGAGGCCGACCGCCTTGAAGGCATCAAGCCTAAGGACGGCGCTTCGTCTTCCAGCGCTTCCAAAGAGGGCCGGTAATGCGCCGCCTGCGCACACTGGCGGCCTGCGCGGCGGGTGCCGGTCTGGGTGTGCTGATCGTGAGCGGGTTCGCCACGGCCGATGAGCCCGTGAAAGATCAGGCTTCGACCTCCGTATCCGGACGTCACTGCGTCGACGGCAGCCAGCTCAGCCGCCGGATGGTCATAGACAAGAGCCACGTGCTGATCGAGGACAGCTCGGGCCGTGCGGCGATTCTCAAACTGACCGCGCCGTGCCAGAATCTTGACGATCTGGACAAGATCGGTTTCGAATTCGACGGCACGACGCAGGTTTGCGGACGGCGCGACGCCAAGATCCTCTATTCGCGCTTTACCGAAGCCCCTGTGCGTTGCCTGATTGAAGAATATAAGCCGCTCAGCAAGGCCGAAGCGGCAAAATACTGAGACAATGTCGGGCTGACGAACAGAGCCCGCGCAATAGGATATGGTGTATGAAAACCTTGCGTATCGAACGGAAATGGCTGGCGGCTATCGCAGCGGCTGCGGCGGGGCTTGCGGCCCTGTCCCTTATCCCCGCCGCCAGTCAGGCCAGGGATGAGAAGCCTGCGGCTGATAAGCGTAACGAGTCGGTCCGGCGCTGCGTTTACGGCCCCGGCATCGACACGCACGTCATCGATCAGGAAACCTTGCTGGCTCAGGGCAGCGGGCGCGAGGCCGTGCTGATCAAGGTTTCGGGCTGCCGCCTGACGCCGCACGATATCCTTGTCTTCGAATACCATGCGGGTCAGCGCATCTGCAGCCCGATCGACGTGCAGCTTTCGCTACGTGATTCCAGCAGCCCGATCCGCGTGCCGTGCTTTGCGCAGTCAGTGACGGCCATCAGTGCCGAAGAGGCCATAGCCCTGTCGAAGCAGCCCTATAAGGCCACCGACCGTCCCGAAAAGCCGAAGAAAAAACCTTAGAACGAGATGCGTTTAAACGTAGGTGTCATTCCGCGCTAAATTTTTGAAATATCGCGATATTTTTGCAAAAAACCGCTCACACTCGCTCTAAATCAAAACCGTCCGGTCCGAAGACAAGGCCTTGGTGATCACCGTCATCAGGGCCTGTTTCGTAAACGGCTTGGCCAGCCCATGCGAGGCCCCGCGCGTCAGGGCGCTCTGAAGGTGATCGGTGCCCTTCGTATAGCCGGTCATGGCGATCTGAGGGATGTCGGGCCATGTGGCCGCGATCACCTTGATCCCGGTCAGGCCGCCGATGCCGGGCATGATCAGGTCGATCAGAATGGCGTCGACACGCGTGATTTCCAGACGGATAAGGGCATCTTCGACCGAGGTGCTTTCGGCGACGTAGAACCCTTCCTCTTCAAGGAAGTTGCGGTAGATGATGCGGGCATGGGCATCATCGTCGATGACCAGAACACGCTTGATCGGCCCTTTGCGGCGGCGGATGCGTTCGGCCTCTTCGCAGATCTGACGGACATCATTGAGGTCGAAGGGCTTGGGCAGCAGGAAATCGACATGCGCCCGTCGCGCCTTGTTCAGCGCCACGCTGGCGGCCAGCGGCACATCGCGCTTACCCGCCGTCATGATGGCGATGGGGGCGTCGCCCGCGGCATCGCGATAGAGTTCCAGATAGTCGAGGGAGTTTTCCTCACCGAGGAAGACATCCAGCAGCAGCAGGGCATAGCTGCGGCTTTGCAGCTTATGCATGGCTTCGGCGCGATCCTGAGCGAAATCGGCCTTGAAACCATTTTTTTCAAACAAGGACCCGACAATACGCGCCTGGGTCTTGGAATCTTCGAGTACGAGTACAGTGTTCGGCATTGCGGGTGACGACCGAGAAACAATTTGTTACAATTGGTAGAGCCAAGTCCCGGAATTTGGCAAGCACTAAACACATACCATACGAATATGTCATGATATCGATGCGGCGAAAGGCCCCGAGTGTCCCTGAGGCCTTTGCTACCTTATCGCGTATAAATTTCCGATGTGGTAAGCTGTTGCACGCCAGATATATTTTTCCGGTAACCCTATGCCGATGCCCGGCAGGGTTGGCTTTCAGGCGAATTTAACGCGCGCGGATCAGTCATTATCCATCTTAAGGGCGGCGATGAAGGCCTCCTGCGGGATTTCGACCTTGCCGAACTGCCGCATCTTCTTCTTGCCTTCCTTCTGTTTTTCCAGAAGCTTTTTCTTACGCGTCGCGTCACCGCCGTAACATTTGGCCGTCACGTCCTTACGCAGGGCGCGCACGGTTTCACGCGCGATGATGCGCCCGCCGATGGCCGCCTGAATGGGGATGACGAACAGGTGCTGCGGGATGAGGTCCTTCATCTTTTCGCACATGCCGCGCCCGCGCTGCTCGGCGCGGTCGCGGTGCACCAGCATCGACAGGGCGTCGACCGGCTCGGCATTGACGAGGATCGACATCTTGACCAGATCGCCTTCGCGGTAGTCCTCGATCGTATAGTCGAACGAGGCATAGCCCTTGGAGATCGACTTGAGGCGGTCGTAGAAGTCGAACACCACCTCGTTGAGCGGCAGTTCATAAACAGCCATGGCGCGCGAACCGACGTAAGACAGGTCGAGCTGAACGCCGCGGCGGTCCTGACAGAGCTTGATCACCGCCCCCAGATAGTCGTCGGGCGTAAAGATGGTCGCCTTGATCCACGGCTCCTCGATATGGTCGGTCTTGACCGGATCGGGCATGTCGGCGGGATTGTGCAGGTCGATCACATCGCCATTGTTCATATAGATCTTATAGACCACGCTCGGCGCAGTGGCGATCAGGTCGAGATTGAACTCACGCGACAGGCGTTCCTGAATGATTTCAAGGTGCAGGAGCCCAAGGAACCCGCAACGGAAGCCGAAGCCCAGCGCCGCCGAGGTTTCCATCTCGTAGGTAAAGCTGGCGTCGTTGAGGCGCAGCTTGCCCATGGCCGAGCGCAGGTCTTCGAAATCGGCGGCGTCGACGGGGAAGATACCGCAGAAAACGACGGGCTGGACTTCCTTGAAGCCCGTCAGGGCCTGCGACGTCGGCTTGCGCTCATCGGTGATGGTGTCACCGACGGCGGCGTCCTGCACTTCCTTGATCTGCGCCGTAAAGAAGCCGATTTCGCCGGGGCCAAGGGCTTCGACATCGGTGGCCTTGGGCTGGAACACGCCCAGCTTGTCGATCTTATAGGTCGCGCCGGCATTCATCAGCTTGATCAGCTGACCGGGCTTCATGAAGCCGTCGAAGACGCGGACCAGAACGACAACGCCCAGATAAGGGTCGTACCACGCATCGACCAGCAGGGCCTTCAGCGGGGCCGTCGGGTCGCCCTTGGGGGCGGGCAGGCGGGCGCAGATGGCCTCCAGCACGTCTTCGATGCCGAGACCCGACTTGGCCGAGGCCAGAACGGCGTCCGATGCGTCGATGCCGATGACGTCCTCGATCTGGGCGCGTACGCGTTCAGGCTCGGCGGCGGGCAGGTCGATCTTGTTGAGAACCGGGACGATTTCGTGATTGTTGTCGATGGCCTGATAGACGTTGGCCAGGGTCTGGGCTTCGACGCCCTGAGACGCGTCGACCACCAGAATCGAACCTTCGCAGGCGGCCAGAGAGCGCGACACTTCGTAGGCAAAGTCGACGTGACCCGGCGTGTCCATCAGGTTGAGGACATAGGTCTGACCGTCCTTCGCCTTATAGTTCAGGCGCACAGTCTGGGCCTTGATGGTGATGCCCCGTTCGCGCTCGATCTCCATATTGTCGAGCACCTGCTCCTTCATCTCACGCGCGGTGA
>JASGGL010000128.1:0-8607 GCA_047605065.1 Asticcacaulis sp. | reverse complement strand
TCGCCTGTGTTGACGGGGCCTGAAATTCGTTCTCAAATATCCCCACGGCGTAGCGGACAGACGCCGAGGGCGAATGACATTGACATGGTTGCGTGACATAGATCGTTGGTTTTGTGAGGAAATATCTCCTCATGAAAACCAATATACCGCTCTGGCGATCCGCCTGACGGGTAATATCGAGAACGCCCGCGATCTGGTCCACGACGCCTACGCGCAGGTTCTGACCCAGGAAAAGTGGCGTCAGATCGACAATCCCCGCGCCTATGTCATGCGCACGGTCTATAATCTTGGCCTGAATGGCATTCGGCGCTCACGTGTTGTCTCGATGCAACAGCTGGTCGACGCCGACGCCATTACTCAGGTCGATATCTCCCCCGACGCCTTCGATACGTTTTCCGACCGCGAAGAGCTGGGTCGGGTCCTTGAGGCGGTCGAACAGCTACCGCCGCAGTGCCGCAAGGTGGTCGTCATGCGCCGCATCGAAGACCTGCCGCCACGTGAGGTCGCCCGCCGTCTGGGACTGAGTTTATCGACGGTCGAAAAGCATCTGGCCCGCGGTCTTGTTCTGCTGGCGGACATTCTGGATGAGCCCTCCACAACGTCAATGCCGTTGAAAACCACGCGTCAGGCGCGAATGACGCCTTTCCAAGTCCTGCAATCCCGACTATTAAAGCGCTAATAACAGCACAGGGGAACCGGCGTGACATCCGGCGATACATCGCGGCAGATGCTCATGGAAACCGCCAGCCTGTGGCAGGCGCGTCTGGATTCCGGCACCGCCGACAGAGATGAATTCGAAGCCTGGCGCGCCGCCGATCCGCGCCATGCCGCCGCCTTTGCGCGCCTGTCCGGCGTCCTCAGCCAGATCGATCGTGCCAAGAAAGCCCACCCTCAACGTCGCCGCGACGCCATCGAAGCGCCCCCCTCCCGACGCCGGTTTCTGACGGCAGGCGGCGGACTTATGGCTGCCGGGGTCGCCGGAGCGGTCTTCCTGCCGTCGCTGGCCCGCGCCCGTGTGCGCACCGCCATCGGCGACCGGCAGCGCCTGAGTCCGGTCAGCGGCCTGAACCTCGATGTGAATACCGACTCCACCGTCTCATGGGTTACCGGCGATCAGCGTCAGGTCTGGCTTGAGCGCGGCGAACTGGCCCTCACCGTGGCCGAAGGCGCACCGCCCTGTCGCCTGAGCGGCGGCAACGGCCGCCTGACCCTGATCCATGGGACGCTCAATGCCCGCCTGCGCGGCAAGGCGCTCGACCTGATGGTCATGGGCGGCGACTGCGTCATCGTCCCGGAACGCACCCCGATTTTCGAAGGCAGCGGTGCCGCCGCGCCTGGCAAGGCCCTGACCATCCCCGCCGGTCACGCCATCATGGCGACCGGTTCGGCGACTCGCATGCGCATGGTCAATGACGGCGACATCGAATTTACCGCCGGCTGGCGTCAGGGCGAACTGATCCTCGACGGCCAGACCCTGGGTACGGCGGTCGACGAATATAACCGCTACCTGAAACACCACATCATCATTGCCGATCCGCAGCTGGAATCCCTGCGGCTGGGCGGGCGCTTCGACACCCGCAATCCCGGCGATTTTCTGTCGGCGCTGAACGCCGGTTTTGGCATCCACGCCATAAAAGACGCCAATGGCGCGATTATTCTGACGAAATAATCTTTCGCCAGATCAATTTCTTAACAGAAATATGAATTTTTTGCGGCGCAGCGTTAGCGGTTTTTTGCGCCCCGAATGTCTTTTCCATGACACCGCAGTTACGGGCGGGTCGTATTTCGGCGCCTGACGCGCCACTCCTGGGGATAGGACTTACATGCTGAAACATACTCTCAAGCGCGGCGGTTCGATGGCTGCGCTGGCTCTGGGCCTCGGCCTGCTGGCTTCCGGCCTTGCCGCCGCCTCCGCTTCGGCCGAAGACCGCGCGCCGGTCATCGCCTTCAACATTCCGGCCCAGAACGCCGCCAAGGCCCTGAACGACTTCGCCCGTCAGGCCCACATTCAGCTCCTCTTCCCCTATGACGCCGCCGCCAAGGTGCAGGCCGCCCCGCTCAAGGGCAACTTCACCCGCGAAGAAGCCCTGAACCGTCTTCTGGTGCGCACCAATTTCGAAGTGGTCCAGTCCAGCGAGACGACCATCACCCTGCGTGAAAAGGGCGACGGCGCGGAGGCTTTGTCGGCCCGCCCCCAGTCCAGTGAGGACGTGCAGGAAATCGTGGTCACCGGTTCGCGCCTGCGTCGTCCGTCCTTCGAAAGCCCCATTCCGCTGGTCGTCATCGGCAACAGCGAACTGGCCGAAGAAGGCTATATGGACATCGCCGACGCCCTGACCGACGTCCCCGGCGTCGATCAGTCGGCCAGCCTGAGCAACAACCAGTCGTCGACCCAGACCAACGGCATCTCCACCGTGTCGCTGCGCGGCATGGGTCAGAACCGCACCCTGACCCTGATCGACGGCCACCGCACGGTGTCGAACGTCGGCAACACCAACGCCGTCAGCCTGTCGACCCTGCCTGCCGCCTTTGTCGACCGCGTCGAAGTGACGACCGGCGGCGCATCGGCAGTCTATGGTTCGGACGCCATCGCCGGTGTGGTCAACATCCGCACCATCTCTAAGTTCGACGGCGTGCGCGTTCGCGCCCAGAAGGGCCTGACTCAGGACGGCGGCGGCGGATCGAGCGAAGTCGCGATCCTTGCCGGTAAGTCGCTGTTCAACAACCGCCTGCAACTGATGTTCGGCGCGAACCACGAAGAACAGGAAATCCTGAGCGCCTCCGACCGTGACTGGGCGCTGGTCAATCTGGCCTATACGCAATCGACCAACACGCTGGCCGGTCCGGACGTGTCGAGCTATACCTTCGGCGGTCGTTTCCAGACCTCGACCAGCTCGAGCGCGACCAAGTACTATTTCGACGAAACCAGCGGCACGGCCTATAAGACCGGCTTCGTTACCGCGACCAACGGTGTGGATCTGCGCCCCGAAGGCACCCTGATCACGCCGCGCGTCAGCGACAACATGGCCGTCAAGGCGACCTATGATTTCGGCAACGACCTGATCGTCAAGGGTCAGCTCTTCTATTCGTCGATCGACACCGCCGGTACGCGCTACACCCCCAGCGCCTATTACAACACCACCTACGGCATCAACGACGAATACACGGTCGGCCGGATGAACAAGGCCAACCCGTATCTGGCGCTGTATCCGACCCTTCAGTCGGCCACGGCTACCGCCGGTCTTTACTGGTATCGCCGCTTCGGTGAAGTCGGCACCATGACCATCAACAACACCCGCGAAACGCTGCGCGGCATGTTCAGCGTCGAAGGCAAGGCCTTTGGCGGTAACTGGGACTGGGACCTCGGCTATTCGTTCGGCACCTTCGAACAGAATCAGTACCGCTCGAACGGCCTGAACTATGAGCACCTGTCCTACGCCATGAAGGCAACGACGGTGGACGGCAAGATCGTCTGTCTCGACACCACCGCGCGTGCCAATGGCTGCGTGCCCATCAATCCGTTCGGCATCGGCTCGATCAGCAAGGAAGCGGCGGACTATATCCGCGCCAACGCGTGGTATTACGCCAAGAACGAACAGGAATCGCTGACCGGCAACCTGACCGGCACCCTGTTCGACCTGCCCGCCGGTCCGGTCGAGGCCGCTTTCGGCTTCGAAGTCCGTCGCGACTCGACCAAGACCCAGACCGACGATCAGACCGAGCGCGGTGTCACCAACTACGCCTATATCCCGCGTTACGAGGGTGAGGTGAAGGCCAGCGAAGCCTATGCCGAAATCGCCTTCCCGCTGCTGAAAGAGGCCCCCTTCGCCTACAGCCTGAGCGTCGATGCCGCCGTACGCGCCGCCAAGTACGATCTCGATGGCGTCGACAACACGCTCAGCTATCGTGCAGGCGCTCAGTGGGCACCGGTCAAGGGCCTGAACTTCCGCACGACCTGGGCCCGCGCCCAGCGCGCGCCGAACATCACCGAGCTTTATTCGCCGCCGCGCGACGACTACGAAACCGTGGTCGATCCGTGTTCCGGCGTCACGGCGACCACGACCGGTACCGTGGCTCAGAACTGCCGCTCGATCGCAGGCATCGCGGCGGCAATCGCGGCGGACGGCGTCTTCACGCAGGACTCCACCAGCATCAACACGCCCAACAGCGGTAACCTTCAGGTACATGAAGAAACCGCCGACACCCTGACGGCGGGGATCGTCTTCACCCCGTCCTTCCTGCCGCGCTTCCAGGCCAGCATCGACTATTACGATATCAAGGTCGAAGGCGTGATCGCCTCGCTGCAGACCTCGACCATCCTCGGTTCGTGCTATTCGGATACCGCCGGCGTTTCGAACCGCTTCTGTGAGTTCGTGTCGCGTGACTCCGAAGGTCAGCTGACCCGCATCGTCAACAAGGTCGATAACCTTGATGAAATGCGCGCCCGCGGCGTGGACGTGGCAATGGCCTACCGCTTCGACCTCAAGCGCTGGAAGGTACCGGGCCGTTTCGACGCCCGCCTCAACTACAACCGCCGCCTTGAGCTTCAGGAAAGCTATCAGGGTCTGAACGGCACCGAGATCGATGACTGGGTGGGCGAAGTCGGCGGCGCTGAGCACGAAGCTCAGGGCAGCCTGGCGTGGAGCAACAAGGGTCTGCAACTGAAGTGGTCGGCGCGTTATATCGGCGAAGTCGTCGATTCCAACGAACGTCTGGCGGCGGCTCTGGCGGCGGGAACCTCTCCGATGTTCCTGTATCTGGGCAGCTTCACTCGCCACGACCTGAGCTTCAGCTACAAGCCCGCCACCAACAAGGCGCTGAAGATCTTCGGTTCGGTTCGTAACGTGTTCGACGAGCACAGCCCCTACCTGCCTGCGGGCACGGACTCGGGCAACGACTTCAACTACTCCTCGATCTACGACGTCAAAGGCCGGTCCTTTAACCTCGGCTTCCAGGTCGAGTTCTGATCCATCTCCGACCCTTAAGCCTCCGTGGAAACACGGAGGCTTTTTTAGAGCGTTTTCCGATCTGGTTGAACCAGATCGGCGCTCTAAGCTTTTGTCTTAACGTGCTTCTTTTCCGAAAAGTGGTGTCCACTTTATCGGGAAGTGCTCCCCCTAACACCGTTCCCCCGGTTGAGGAATCGTCATGTCCGTAAAGCGTTCCCTGCGTCTCGCTCTCTTCCTGTGTGCATCATCGCTCGTCTCGGTGGCGTTCGCCTGCCCGGCGCTGGCGGCTCCCGAAGCCCCCGCCGCAACGGCTCCCAAAGCGATGACGGCGACGGATCTGCTTAGCCTGCAACGCGCAGGCGATCCGCGCCTGTCACCGGACGGCAAGACCTTGCTTTATCGGGTCAGTGCCGCCGACTGGAAGCAGAACAAGGTCGTCTCTTCGCTGTGGCGTCTCGGAGCCGATGGCGAAGCCCGCCTGATGATCGAGGAAGGCGGCGCAGACCTCAGCTTCGCCCCCGATGGCCGCCGCTTCGCCTTCGTCGCCAAGCGCGGCGAAGACAAGGCGTCGCAGATCTACGTCATGTCGATCGACGGTGGCGAGGCCAAACGCCTGACCGAAAGCCCGAAAAACCTCGGCAATCTCAAATGGTCGGACGATGGCCGCTACATCTATTTCACGGCACAGACGCCGGATTCCAAAACCGACAAGAAGCGCCTGAGCGAAAAAGACGACATGTTCCTCTTCGAGGAGCCGCGCCTGCGCACCCTCTTGCGCCGCGCCGACGCAGTGACAGGGAAGCTGCAAACGGTCGTGTCCGGTGATTTCGACGTCAAATCCTATGATATCGCCGCCGATGGTGAAACCCTTGTCTATGTTCGCGCCCCCTCGCGGCTTCTGGACGACAGCCAGCTTGGCGAAATCTGGCTGCACAAGCCGGGGACCAGGGACCGTCGCCTGACCGACAACAACCATGCCGAATTCGGCCTGAAGCTGACGCCCGATGCGCGCAGCCTCCTGTTCCTCGCCAATGCGAAGGATGGCCGTTACGCCACCGTCAACACCAACCTGTTCGTGATGGATACCGCGACGAAAAGCATCAGCGAGCTGGCCACGCGCGCGACCGACGAACCCGGCTGGGAACTGGAAAGCGCCGCCTTTTCGCCCGATGGCCGCACCGTTTATTTCGTCGCCAACGAAGGCGTGCGTTCCACGCTGAACAGTGTTCCGGCCAAGGGTGGCGCGTGGACCACACTGGTCACCGGCGACAGCGTCGTGTCCGATTTTGACGTCGCCGCGCAAAGCGGACGCATCGCCTATAGCCTGTCTTCGGCCACCCAGCCCGCGGAAATCTACAGCCTCGATCCGCAAAAGCCGAAACCGTCACAGGCCACGCACCTGAACGACGATATCAGCCGGCGATTCCGCCTGCCGAAGCAGGAGGCCCTGCAATGGACGGCCCCGGACGGCCAGCGCCTTGAAGGGCTGATCACCTATCCGCTGGACTACGTTCCCGGCAAGGCTTACCCGCTGATCGTGCAAAGCCACGGCGGCCCGCGCAGCTCCGATCAGTTCAACATCTTCGCCTATGGCCGTCTCAATCCGCTTCTGGCGGCGCGCGGCGTCATGACCCTAAGCGTCAACTATCGCGGCGGCACCGCCTATGGCGACACCTTCCTGCAAGGCATGAATGGCGGCTATTTCCGTTATGCGGATAAGGACGTGCTGTCCGGCGTCGATGAACTGATCAAACGCGGCATGGCCGATCCGGATCGGCTGGGGACTATGGGCTGGAGCGCAGGCGGTCACATGACCAACCGCCTGATCACCACCACCAACCGCTTCAAAGCCGCAGCTTCGGGAGCGGGCACGGTCGACTGGACGTCCATGTACCTGACCTCGGACACCCGCTGGCAGCGTCAGGAATGGTTCATCACGCCGCCCTACGGCACCACGGCGCGCCGCGACCTCTATGAGGAATATTCCGCCCTGTCGCGCCTCGATAAGGTGACGACGCCGACCCTGATTATGGCCGGGGCCGAAGACGAACGGGTTCCCACCGCACAGTCCATCATGCTCTTCCGCTCTCTTAAGCTTCTGGGGGTAGAAACCGAGCTATATCTGGCCCCGCGCGAGCCGCACAATTTCAGCGAGCTTCGCCACCGCCTGTTTCAGGTCAATAAACACATGGACTGGTTCCTCAAACACCTGACCGGCGACACCTATGTCTGGGACAAGGCCCCCGACGCAAAGGCCGATCCGAAATCCGAGTCAAAGACAGAGGATGAGGATAAGGACGAGGCGGCGGACTTCGACTCCGCCAAAATCTTTTGATCCAG
Source organism: Asticcacaulis sp. (assembly GCA_047605065.1). Classification (GTDB taxonomy): domain Bacteria; phylum Pseudomonadota; class Alphaproteobacteria; order Caulobacterales; family Caulobacteraceae; genus Asticcacaulis. Next base: position 1,318 of record JASGGL010000128.1, on the reverse strand, counting down.
AGTCTTTTGATCCAGAACGCGTTCATCCGGAATCCGTTGACGAAATCCGTTCGACCTGAAACTAAATACACACATTCTGGTTTAGCCCTGACGAAAGGCAAAAACGTCATGTCGATGCATAACTGGCGGCGGCGCGCGGTCGCTCTGGCGGCGGTGTCCGCCCTGTCGCTCTTCACGGTTGCGATGGCCGCCCCCGACAGCGGTTACAAGACCCCGCCAGCGCCCATCGCGCAAATCCTCGACGCCGCGCCCACGCCGACCGTGTCGCTCAGCCCCGAGCGCAAGACCATGGCACAGTTTGGCCGCGAGAACCTGCCGTCCATCGCCGCCGTGTCCGAACCGATCCTGCGTCTGGGCGGTTACCGTATCAACCCGCGCAATAACGGCCCCATCGAAGCGCGTGCCATCTGGCTGAACAGCCTCGCCCTCGAAGACGTCGCCACCGGCGCGGTCCGTCAGGTCGCCCTGCCCAAGGGAACGCGTTTTCTGTCGCCGCGCTGGTCCGCGGATGGGGCGAAACTGGCCTTCGTGGCCGACGCTAATGGCGGGCTTGAATTATGGGTCGTCGACGTCAAAACCGCCACGGCGACGAAGCTGACCGGCGGCATCGTCAACGCGGCCTTCGGCGGCGGCTTCGACTGGCTGCCCGACGGTTCGGGCATTCTGATCCCGGCGATCGTCGCCAGCCGTGGCGCGCCACCTGTCGAGGACACCACCCCGACCGGCCCCATCATTCAGGAATCGAAGGGCCGCACCGCCGCCATCCGCACCTATCAGGATCTGCTGGCCAACAGCCACGAGGAAGCCCTGTTCGACTATTACTTCACCTCGCAACTGACGCAGGTGTCGCTCAGCGGCGCAACCAGGGCCATCGGCGCCCCCGGCATCTATCCCGGCACCTCCGTATCGCCGGACGGCAAGTACCTTCTGACCACGAAGCTGAAGCGGCCCTATTCCTATCTTGTGCCCGCCGGGCGCTTCCCGACCGAAATCGCCGTATCGACCATCGACGGTCAGCCGGTAAAGGTGCTGGCCGACCGGCCTTTGACCGACAACCTGCCCGCGGCCTTCGACGCAGTGCCGACCGGCGTGCGTTCGGTCTCTTGGCGCGCCGACGCGCCGTCGACCCTTGTCTGGGCCGAAGCGCAGGACGGCGGCAACCCCAAGGCCAAGGTGACGATCCACGACAGCGTCTTTACCCTCGCCGCCCCCTTCGATGGTACGGCGAGCAAGCTGATCGACCTTGAGCAGCGCTACGCCGGGGTCGATTGGGGTCGCAACGACACCGCCCTCGTCACCAGCCGCTGGTTCGACACGC
>JASGGL010000127.1:0-8693 GCA_047605065.1 Asticcacaulis sp. | reverse complement strand
GCCACGGGCGCCTCGATCGTCGACATGGACTTCTTCGAAGCTCTGGGCTTCAAGCACTATCAGGCCGCAGGCCCCGTCGATGACAACGTCCTGCGCGACAACTATATCGACCGCATCTACGACACCTATATCGACGAAGAAGAACTTCAGGCCTGCGACCACACGATTCTGGAAATCTGCAACCGTCTTGAGCCGCGCGGTTATTCCTCGCGCGAATTCATCTGGGAAATGGGCAAGTGGCTGTCGGAAGGCAATGCCAAGAAGGAAGGCTCGCTGATCCAGACCGCTTATGAGCAGGGCGTGCCGATCTTCTGTCCGGCCTTTGTCGACTCGTCGGCGGGTTTCGGTCTCGTGAAGCATCAGAAAGAGCGGATCGCCGCTAAGCAACCCTATCTGATGATCGACGCCGTGGCCGACTTCCGCGAACTGACCGACATCAAGATCGCAGCGGGCACCACCGGCCTGTTCATGGTCGGCGGCGGCGTGCCGAAGAACTTCGCTCAGGACACTGTCGTCTGCGCCGAAATCCTCGGCGTCGAAGCCGACATGCACAAGTACGCGGTCCAGATCACCGTTGCCGATGTGCGTGACGGCGCGTGCTCGTCCTCGACGCTGAAGGAAGCCGCTTCGTGGGGTAAGGTGTCGACCACCTATGAGCAGATGGTCTTTGCCGAAGCCACCACGGTCGTTCCGCTGATCGGTTCGGACGCCTACCACCGTGGCGCGTGGAAGTCGCGCGAAAAGCGCAACTGGGCGAAGCTGTTTGCATAAAATCTGAGTAAATGCGGTTACTTTTTCAGATTAAGCGTAACGATGCGGCAATTGCTTGCCGCAAATATGCCTTAGTTGAAAGTGTGATCGCAAATATCGTGATTTTTTTTTACTCAGCCTCTTCCATTTTCCAAAATAGGAGCTATTTAGGCTCTTGAAGACGATGATTCATCAACGGTGAATCGCTGTCGCTAAGTTAGCCGCCGGGATCATCCCCCCCCCCCTCGAATACGGCGGCCGGCGCGGCCCTCTCTGCCCCCCGGAGAGGGCCGTGTCTTTTTGGGCCGTGGTGCCGGGGCAAAGAGATTTTCACCGGATATTGTGAACGTCACGGTGGCTTTAAGGTCTTCGTTGAACCTCTGAGTACAAAAAAGCCGGTTCCTTTTCAGGAGCCGGCTTTTGTTTTTCGAGAACCTGACCTCAGGCCGCCTTGCGCAGGCGGCGGGGCAGGGCACGCAGTCGCGCCCACAGCTTCTTCTTTTCCGCTTCCGGATAGGGCTCCAGATTGCGGATGAACTCTTCGGCACAGGCGCGCCACGAAAACTGTTCGGCGTGACGGCGGACGTGGCCGCGATCCAGCTTAAGCGCCTCGGTAATCGCCTTGCCCAGATCATCGTCGATAACGCCAGCGCCCGTGCCGGGGATCAGGTCGATCGGGCCGTGCGCCGGGAAGGCGGCAACCGGGGTGCCGGTGGCCATGGCCTCAAGGATCACCAGCCCGAAGGTGTCGGTCAGGGACGGGAAGACGAAGACATCGGAATCGGCGTAGGAGCGGGCCAGATCGTCGCCGAAGCGCGCGCCGGTAAATACGGCGTCCGGATATTTTTCCCTAAGTTCCTCAAGCTGAGGTCCCTTGCCGACAATGACCTTGGTGCCCGGCAGGTCCAGAGACAGGAAGGCCTCAAGGTTCTTTTCGATCGCCACGCGGCCGATATAGGTCATGATCGGTCGCGGCAGGTCGCCGAAGATCGGCTCAAGGCCGGGGCGGAACATTTCCGTGTCGACGCCGCGCGTCCACGGCGAAATATTGCGGAAGCCGCGCGCCTCAAGGTCTTTTTGCAGGGTGGGCGTCGCCACCATCACGCGGCCCGACGGCTTATGGAACCAGCGCATATAGGCGTAGCCCCAGCTTAAGGGGATGGGCAGGCGTGCCGAAACATATTCCGGGAACTTGGTGTGGTAGGAGGTGGTGAAGGGCATCTTCCATTCCATGCACACCCGACGCGCCGCCAGACCGACAAAGGCTTCGGTGGCGATATGCACGGCGTCCGGCTCATAGTCCTGAATGATTTCGCGCACGTCCTCGTAACAGCCCAGCGCCAGCTTGACCTCAGGATAGTCGGGCCAGGACACCGACTTGAACTGGTTGTAATCGACGATCTTGAATTCGTGGCCGAGCTTTTCGCATTCGGCGATGACCCGTTTCATGGTCGTGACCACGCCGTTGACCTGAGGGTCCCATGCATCGGTCGCCAGTAAGATACGCACGCTTGTTCCCGTTTGTTGTCCCGAAGCCTGCCGGAGATGGCCGCGGCGTTCGGCGAAAATATTGCGGCTACGCAAAAGCCGGATTTGAAATGGATAGTCGCGTCCACCTTCTCTAGTAGAGCGCAAACGCGGCTCTGTGAAGCACGATTTTGTTTCAGTCCGGTGACGCTTTTGTGCGGATACCTGTTGCATCGCGCGACTGCGAGATGCCTTCGGCCTCTATTTTCCAAGGGATAAGGAGGGTGTGGGTGCACGGTTATTGTTGCGATGCACAAAAAGTGGCGTATAATCGGCGCTATGGAACAGCGTCGTGTCAGAACCCGCAATGGCTTGCCAAGCGCGGCGAATGGCTTAAATTTGAGTACCGTCCGCGCCCGAAAAGAACAAACGACGGGGGGAGTGCGCGCGGAAGCTGGAAGGCAGCGTATGAGCGAACGACCGAAAGATACGCCCAAGTCCCGACGCACGCGGGTGCAGATCCTCGATACAGCGATGCGGCTGTTCGCGGAGCTGGGCTATGATCGCGCCGGCAATGCGGCGATTGCCGAAGCCTGCGGTTTGACGCGCGGTGCCATGCTCTATCATTTTCCTACACGCGAAGACCTCGTCGGAGCGGCGGCTTGGCATATTCAGGCGGCGCGCGAAGCGGCCTTCGAAGCCGAGGCGGGTAAGCTCAAGCCCGGTCAGGATGCGCTGGATGGCGCGATCGACGCCTATTGGCGTCTGCTCGATTCCGTGCCGTTTTCGGCGTTTCTGGCGCTGGAACGCGCCGCCCGTCAGGACGCCGATGTGGCCAAGGCCATCCGTCCGGCGCAGGAGGCCTTCGATCAGGGGGCCATGGGTAACGCCACGCCGGGTTTCATCATGGCCGGTAACGACGCGCGTTTTCAGGCCAGCCGCGATCTGGCGCGGTTTGCGCTGGACGGCCTGCACCGTGCTGCGCTCACCTATAATTCGCCTGAGCGCGTCGAAAATCTGCTCAATGTCATCAAGCGCGCCGTTCACATGCTGAACCGCAAGGGCGACATCACCGACCTGTGGGCGGACTAAGTGGCGGACACCTCCGTTACCCTGCGTCTGACCATCGCCGACCCGGTATCGGGCGTTCTCTATAGTCTGCACGATAAGGACAGTCACCCGGTGGGGGCCGTAACCGCCACCGACGCGCCCCTGTCTTTCGATGTCCCGGTCCGTTTGTCGGACGATAACCGCTGGCTGGGGCCGTTCGTGCGGCGTGAAGGTCCGCTGCGGCGTTTCATCTATATTGCGATCGGTCAGGCCGCGGGCGATCCGGCCAGCGTCTGGACACGTCGCGCCAAGATCGACATCCACGATATGCCTGCGGATGTCATAGCGGCGGTGCGTGGTGGTCAAATGGCCGAACTGAAGCTTCCCGGACGCGGTAAGGACGGGACGCCCGCCTGCGCCACGGTGCGCCCTCTGGGTAGCTGGACCCTTCTCTGATCGCTGTTTTCGCTTTGAATTTTTACACCTGTCACCCCTAGAGTCAGGCGCAACCGCGTCTTCTGCTTTAGGCTTGTCGGGGGTTCGTCATGAAACCTGTGCCGGTGCTGCGTTGGGTGTGTGTCGCCGCGCTGTCCTGGGTGACCGTGGCGGCCTGTGGCGGGGGTGGAGGTGGAGGAGGTTCCGGGGGTGGCGGGTCTGCGCCACTGACCTTTACCTCGGCAACGTCCGCAAGCGTCAACGAGAACATCACAGGTGTGGTCCACACGGCCGCGGCTTCGGGCGGAAGCGGTGCGATTACCTATAGTCTGGGCAGTGGTGGCGATGGGGCTCTTTTCGCTATAGATGCCTCGGCGGGTACACTGACCTTTCGCGCGCCCCCCGATTTCGAATGGCCGCGCGATGCCAACCGCGACAATGTGTACGAGGTGCCGTTAATCGCTACGGCCGGGGGTGTGACCGCATCTCGCAGCCTGAGCGTGACGGTAACCGACCGATCGGGCCGCGTGGCCTTGCGCCGCGTGGGGCAGGGCTTCGATCAGCCGCTGTTTCTGGCCGGGCGGGGCGACGGGTCCGACCGGTTACTGATCGTGCAGAAGGCCGGTCTTGTCCGCGTGCTCGATCCGCTGACCGGTGCAATCGAAGCCACGCCCTTCCTCGATATCCGCACGCAGATATCTACCGACGGTGAGCGGGGCCTGCTGGGTTTGGCGCTGGCCCCTGATTTTGCCAACAGCGGTGTCTTTTATGTGCATGTCACCGCGACGAACGGCGATGTGCAGGTGCGCCGCTACGTCTATGCCGCAGGCGGGGCATCCGGGGCGGGAGACGTCATCCTGTCTGTGGCGCATTCGGCCAATAATAATCACAATGGCGGCTGGATCGGCTTCGACCGTGAGGGTCTGCTGAATGTCGCCATAGGGGACGGCGGCGGAGGGGGCGATCCGTCGGGTAATGCGCAGAACATCAACAACCTGCTGGGCAAGATCGTGCGTATCGATGTGCGCAGCGACGCCTGGCCGACTGATCCGAACCGTGACTATGCCATACCTGCGGGCAATCCGTTCGCCACGGGCGGCGGCGCGCCTGAAATCTGGCATCGGGGCTTGCGCAACCCCTTCCGCGCCAGCTTCGACCGTGAAACGGGACATCTCTATATCGGCGATGTGGGACAAGGCGCGATCGAGGAGGTCGATATGGCCCCGGCGCGCAGTCCGGGCCTGAATTATGGCTGGAACATTCAGGAAGGCACGGCCTTCTATGCGGGCGGATCGGCGACGGGGCTGACGCCGCCGGTAACGCAGTACGCGCAAGGGTCAGGCCCCCTTCAGGGCCGTACCGTGACGGGCGGTTATGTCTATCGTGGGCCGGTGGTGGCGATGCGTGGTCAGTACGTCTTCGGCGATTTCATCAATCGGCGCATATGGTCGGTACCGGTCAGCAGTCTTGTTCAGGGCGCGACCTTAAGCAATGCCGCCTATATCGACCGTACGGCGGCCTTCGCCCCGGCGGCTGGCAGCGTCGGCAATATTCCGAGCTTTGGTGAGGACGACCGCGCGCATCTCTATGTGGTGGACTATGACGGCGAGATATTCCTGATGGACGAAGTGGATGAGGGAACGTAAAGGAGCGCATCCGTTTTCTGGTCCTACGGGGGTTCCATGCGTCAGTTGCTGCGTTCCAAAATCCACAATGCCTATGTCACCGAAGCCAATCTGGCCTATATCGGTTCGATCACCATCGATGAAGACCTGATGGACGCGGTGGGGCTTTGGGAAGGCGAGCGGGTGCTGGTGGTGTCGAACACTTCCGGGGCGCGTCTTGAGACCTACGTCATCACCGGTGAGCGGGGTTCGGGGAAGATCGCCATGAACGGAGCGGCGGCGCATCTGATCAACGAATCCGAACAGATCATCATTATGGGGTTCGAGCTGACCGACACGCCGATTATCCCCAGAGTCGTGCTGGTTGATCGCGAAAACAGGGTTGACCGCTACCTGTCCGAAACGCCCTCGACGATTCTTTAACATGACTCTTTTTTGGGGGTATTTTCGCCTCTTCGCTCCAAGCCTTTGAGCGGCTTGAAATAATGTTTTTTTTAAGAAAACATTAACTAAAAACTTCGCCTGTGCGGCGACTTGACCGTTGACGGCCCCTTCGACTTATGGCCCCATATAGGGGTTCGGAGCAGACCTTAACACTATATCTAGTTGTCTTGGTCTGTTTGTGTGGTGCTCCGGGGGCGGAGCGGTTTTTCAGGCTTACCAGGTGTGTGACGATGTCGGTGAATGAGGCGGCGGCGAAGGTTCAGGATGCGGTGTCTGTGCGAGGCGCGCTTAAGGTGCGTCCCAAGGAGCGTCCGGAGTTCAAGCTGATCAAGACGGTGGTGACGGATCCGTCCAAGGACGAGAAGCTCACCGACTTCGGTAAGAAGACGCTGGATGACCGCTATCTGCTGGCCGGTGAAACCTATCAGGACATGTTCGCCCGCGTCGCTACGGCCTATGCCGACGATTCCGAACACGCCCAGCGCATCTATAACTATATTTCGAACCTGTGGTTCATGCCGGCGACCCCGGTGCTGTCGAACGGCGGTGCCAAGCGCGGTCTGCCGATCTCGTGCTTCCTCAACTCGGTGCCCGACTCGCTCGAAGGCATTGTCAGCGTGTGGAACGAAAACGTAGCGCTGGCCTCCAATGGCGGCGGCATCGGCACCTATTGGGGCGGCGTGCGTTCCATCGGCGAAAAGGTCAAGGGCGCAGGCCAGACCTCGGGCATCATCCCCTTCATCCGCGTGATGGACTCGCTGACGCTCGCCATTTCGCAGGGCTCGTTGCGTCGTGGTTCGGCCGCCGTCTATATCGACATCCACCACCCGGAAATCGAAGAATTCCTCGAAATCCGCAAGCCGTCGGGCGACTTCAACCGTAAGGCGCTGAACCTGCACCACGGTATTTCGATCACTGACGAATTCATGGAATCCGTGCGCGACGGTTCGCCCTTCGGCCTGCGTTCGCCCAAGAATAACGAGATCATCCGTTATGTCGACGCGCGCGCCCTGTGGCAGAAGATCCTCGAAATCCGCATGCAAACGGGCGAGCCCTACCTGATCTTCGCCGACACGGTGAACCGTTCGATGGCCCCGCACCAGCGTGAACTGGGCCTGAAGGTCAAGCAATCGAACCTGTGCGCCGAAATCATGCTGCACACGGGTAAGGACCACCTCGGCCATGAGCGCACCGCCGTGTGCTGCCTGTCCTCGGTCAATGCCGAAACCTTCCTGGAATGGCGCGATCAGCCGATGTTCATCGAAGACATCATGCGCTTCCTCGACAACGTGCTGGAAGACTTTATTCAGTCCGCGCCGGACTCGATGTCGGCGGCGATCTATTCCGCCCAGCGCGAACGTTCGGTCGGTCTCGGCCTGATGGGCTTCCACTCCTTCCTGCAATCGCAGGGCGTGGCCTTCGAATCGGCCATGGCCAAGTCGTGGAACATGCGCCTGTTCAAGCACCTGCGCCGCGAAGCCGACAAGGCCTCGGTCAAGCTGGGTCAGGAGCGTGGGCCGTGCCTCGACGCCGAAGAGCGCGGCGTTATGGAGCGCTTCTCGCACAAGCTGGCCATCGCGCCGACCGCCTCGATCTCGATCATCTGCGGCGGCACCTCGGCGGGCATCGAGCCGATCCCGGCCAATATCTATACCCACAAGACCCTGTCGGGTTCCTTCGCGGTGAAGAACCCCTTCCTGCAGAACCTGCTGGCGGAAAAGGGTATCGATACGCCGGAAACCTGGGATTCGATCGTCGAACACGAAGGCTCGGTCCAGCACATCGACGCCCTGAGCGAAGACGAAAAGGCCATCTATAAGACCGCCTTCGAAATCGATCAGCGCTGGGTGGTCGAACTGGCTGCCGACCGTGCGCCGGAAATCTGCCAGTCGCAATCGCTCAACATCTTCCTGCCGGGCGATGTCGACAAGTGGGATCTGCACATGCTGCACTGGACGGCGTGGGAACAGGGCGTCAAGTCGCTCTATTATCTCCGCTCCAAGTCGGTGCAGCGCGCGGCCTTCGCCGGTTCCGAAGGCAAGGCGGCGGTGGTGTCTATGGAAGCCGCAGGCAAGACCGACTACGAAGAGTGTCTGGCCTGCCAGTAAATCGCCATCTTTGGCCGATTGGGGCGTTGCCATTGCTTGCAGGTACTTTTGTACCTGCGGCGCTCGGCTCCTGCCACTCGACTCAGAGCTGACAATTTACGAGACGATCACAGTTTCAAAGGCCGGGGCGCAAGCTTCGGCCTTTTGCTATGGAACAGATATGACCGAAATTATTCGCGCCGATTACCGCCACCCGCCTCACGCTGAGGCCATCATCGCCCTGATGCAGGTCTATGCGCAGGACATTATGGGCGGAGGTGAGCCTCTGGCCGAAGGCGTGACATCGGTATTGGTGGAACGCCTCTCCGCCGTGTCGGGGGCGGTTTCCGTTCTGGCCTTTGTCGAAGGTAAACCGGCGGGTCTGCTTAACGCCTTTGCCGGGTTCTCTACCTTTGCGGCGCGGCCTTTGCTCAATATCCATGATCTGACGGTTGCGCCTGAATTCAGAGGTCGCGGTATTGGCCGTGCCCTGATGGCCGAGGCCGAAACCCTTGCGCGTGAACGCGGTTGCGTCAAGCTGACTCTGGAGGTGCTGGAAGGCAATGTCGTGGCGCAATCGCTCTATGAAGCGCTGGGCTACGGCGACTACGTACTCGACCCGGCGCAGGGGCGCGCCCTTTTCTGGCAGAAAAAGCTATAGCTCACTTCGTTTTGTGCACGTCGCGAAACAGCAGCATGTCCCGGACGCGTGCCGAGCGTTTGTCGTCGAAGCCACAGCGCTCCGGACCGGTCTGCGGGTTGGCGAAGGTGCCGAACAGCATGTCCCACAATGGAAGGCCGTAATTCTGTTTGTGGTGGCCGTACTGATGGTGGA
>JASGGL010000126.1:0-8694 GCA_047605065.1 Asticcacaulis sp. | reverse complement strand
GCGAAATGGCCACGCCCTTACCTGCCGCCAGACCGTCGGCCTTGATGATATAGGGTGCGCTCTGGGTCTTCAGATAGGCCTTGGCGGCATCCAATTCGGTGAAGGTTTCGTAGGCGGCGGTGGGGATATTGTGTCGCTTGCAGAAGTCCTTGGTAAAGGCCTTGGACGATTCAAGCTGAGCGGCGGTCTTCGTCGGACCGAAGCACGGAATGTTGACGCGTTTAAGCGCATCGGCGATCCCTTCGGCCAGTGCGGCTTCCGGTCCCACGACCACAAGGCCCGCGCCGATGTCCTGGGCCAGCGCGACCAGACCGGCCACATCGGTCACCTTGACGTCGTGCACTTCGCCAAGCCCGGTCATGCCGGGATTGCCCGGCGCAATGACCAGACGCTCGCACAGGGGCGACTGACGGATTTTCCACGCAAGGGCGTGTTCGCGGCCGCCCGAACCGATCAGCAGGATGTTCATGGCGGTGATTTCCGCCACTGCGGCGCGAAGGTCAAGCGCGAATTCACAGCCGGCTTCCTAATCCGCGACGCAACCGATAGTCTGCCCCCTGTTACAGGGAGCCAGCATGACCCGACACCGCATCTATTCGATCAGTTTCGCCAGCGTCTATCCACACTATGTCGCCAAGGCGGAAAAGAAGGGCCGCAGCAAGGCCGAGGTCGATGAGATCATCGGCTGGCTGACCGGCTATGATCAGGCACAGCTCGATGCGCACCTTGCGGCCCTGACGACGTTCGAGGATTTCTTCGCACAGGCCCCGCGCCTGCATCCGGCGCGCGATCAGATCAGGGGCGTGATCTGCGGCGTGCGCATAGAGGCGATCGAAGACCCGCTGATGCGTGAAATCCGCTATCTGGATAAGCTGATCGACGAACTGGCCAAGGGGAAGGCCATGGCGAAAATCCTGCGGGGATAGCGCCTGCATTTTTGCTCTGGTGTTTTCAGCGGCGCGCGATAATACTCAGACAATAACATTCAGGCACAATAACGCCGCACAGAGGAAGCCCATCCATGTCCGATCTGAACCGCCGCGCCCTGTTCGGAGCCGCCGCCCTTGCCGGTGCGGCCGCTGTCGCTCCGGCCCACGCGACGAGTGAGCGCATGGAACGGAAGGGGCCGCCGGTCTTACGCGCCCCGAAGCCGCCGATGGGCTGGAACAGCTGGAACAGCTTTGCCACGACGCTGACCGAGGCGCAGGCGCTTGAAACCGCTCAGATCATGGCGCAAAGGCTCCTGCCCTTCGGCTATGACGTGTTCACCGTCGATATCCAGTGGTACGAACCCGACGCCACGGGCTACGACTACCGCGATCGGGCGGATCTGGCCATGGATATCTATGGCCGCCTGCTGCCCGCGCCGAACCGCTTCCCGTCCTCGGCGGACGGCAAGGGCTTCAAACCGCTGGCCGATAAGGTCCACGCAATGGGCCTGAAGTTCGGCGTCCACCTGATGCGCGGCATTCCGCGGCTGGCCTATGAAAAGAACCTGCGGGTTCTGGGGACCAGCTATTCCGCCCGCGACGTCGCCAACCCCAATTCGGTATGTACGTGGAACACCGACATGTACGGCGTCGACATGTCGAAGCCCGGCGCGCAGGCCTATTACAACTCGGTGTTCAGACTGTTCGCCGAATGGGGCGTCGACTTCGTCAAGATGGACGATATGAGCCGCCCCTACGGCGTCAACTGGGCCGAAATCGAGGGGGCGCAGACCGCCATCGCCGCTTCGGGCCGCCCGATGATCCTCAGCTTGTCGCCGGGCGAAACCGACCTGAAATGGGGCGTCCACGCCCAGAACAATGCCCAGATGTGGCGCATATCGGACGACTTCTGGGACGACTGGAAGATGCTGAAGGCGCAGTTCAAACGGCTGGCCGACTGGAGCCCCTATCGCCGTCCGGGGGCCTGGCCCGACGCCGACATGCTGCCGCTGGGGCTTCTGGCGCTGGGTAAGCGCAAGACGAAGTTCACGCCCGACGAACAGCAGACCCTGATGACCCTGTGGTCGATCGCGCGTTCGCCGCTGATCATGGGCGGCGACCTGCGGGCACTGGATGAGGCGACGACGAAGCTTCTGACCAACCGCGAAGTGATCGCCCTCAATCAGGACAGCCGCGACAACATGCCTGTGTCCGACGACGGGACGCAAGTGACATGGACGGCCCTCAGCGCCGATGGCACGTCACGCTATCTGGCCCTGTTCAATATCGGCGATCAGGCGCACGTCGTCACTCAGGCGCTCAAGGCCATAGGCGCGCCCAACAGGGTCCGCGTGCACAACCTGTGGACCGGCACGGTATCGACCGCCGAGGACAGCCTTTCGCTGGAACTGCGCGGCCATGCCTCGGCGCTGTTCAGACTGAGCCCGCTTACCTGATCTTTGGCCTGATCTTGGCCTGATCGCTTAACTGATCACCACGATACGGCGCTGCCGCTGGGCATACGATAGATCGGCTTCATGGCGCGCTGTATCCGCTTGAGCAGCATCTGGTTATCGAAGGGTTTGGCCAGAAAATCGACGGCCCCCAGACTGACGGCGCGCGACACGTCCTGCGACTGATGCCGGGCGGTCAGCACGATGACCGGTATGTCGCGCAGCTTGCCGCGCCGCTGGGCCAGAAAGCCGAAACCGTCCATCTGAGGCATGGAAAGGTCGAGCAGGATGACCTCATAATCGCTGCGCCCCAGATCCAGCGCCTCAAGGCCGTTGCCCGCCAGATCGACTTCGAAACCGGCGCGCGTCAGCACGGTCTTGATGAACAGGCGCAGGTCCTCGTCGTCTTCGACGACAAGGATACGCGGGCGGCGGGCGTCATAGGCGGTGATACGCATGTCAGGCTCTTCTGAGTGACGAGACAGGGGCAAGGGCGGACGATCCGCGGGCGGTGGAGACGGCGCGCAGCAGGGTATCGGGCGCGACGGGCTTGGCAACGCGCTGATCGAACAGGGCGGCATCGGCGGGCGACAGACTGTCGGCCATAGCACTGAGCGCGATAATCGGCGTACAGGCATTGAGGCGGCATTGCTCACGGATCACGCGCGTTGCCGAAGCCCCGTCCAGCACCGGCATACGCACATCCATGAGGACCAGATCGAAGACCTGAGCCATGCAATGCGCGACCGCTTCGGCGCCATTGGCGGCCTCGGTGACGCTCACCCCCGCACTGGTGAGGATCGCGCCGATCATCTGACGATTGGCCGTGTGGTCTTCGACCAGCAGCACCCTCAACCCCCATGGAAGGGCGGTGGGCAATTCGGCATACGGCACAACCGACGCCGCCTCACTGCGCGGTGCCGCAAGCGCGACCGGCGCTTCGAACCAAAAGCAGCTGCCGCGCCCTTCTTCGGACACGACGCCGATGTCGCCCGTCATCAGCTGGCTGATCTCATAGCAGATCGACAGCCCCAGCCCCGAGCCACCATGTTCGCGGTTGATACTGTGGTCGGCCTGCGAGAAGCGGCGGAACAGACGCGTACGATGGGCCTCAGGAATGCCGGGGCCGGTGTCGTGCACCTCGATGCGCAGGCGCGGGGCATCCACCTCGCCCGTCGCGGCTATCTTCAGCCGCACCTCGCCCTCGCTGGTGAACTTACAGGCATTACCGACCAGATTGTAGAGAACCTGCGTCAGGCGCACATCGTCGACCCTCAGCCAGTCGGGACAGGAGGTCGCGTAGTCGAGGCTGAGCTTCACGCCCCGGGCGCGGGTCTGTACGGCAAACTGCTCGCAGACCTCATAGGCCAGTTCGCGCACGTCGACGTCCTGCGGGTCCAGCGTGACCAGACCGGCCTCAAGCTTCGAAAAGTCGAGTATGTCGTTGACCAGGCTGAGCAGGGCACGGCCCGCCTTCTGAAGCCGCGACACGAAGGTCTGCGTTTCCGGTGATAAATCGTCGGTTTCGCTGAGCAGATTGGTATAGCCGATAATCGTCGTCAGCGGCGTGCGGATTTCATGACTCATATTGGAGAGGAAATCCGCCTGAGCCTGTGCGAACGCCTCGGCGCTGCGGCGGGCCTCGGTCAGGGTCTGCTCGATCAGCTTCTGCTCGGTAATGTCCTGAAAAACGCCGAAAATGCTCAGGGGCTGGCCCTGATCGTCGTGTTCGACCGTCCCTTGCGCAAAAACCGTGCGTCCCTCCCCTTCGGGGCGGTCCAGACGGGCCTCGAAGGCGAAAGGCTTACCTTCGGCAACCGCGCGGTCGACGTGCTCACGCACCCGCTCGCGGTCATCCGGATGATAGCGTTCCAACGCGTCACCCAGTTGCGGCGTATGGGTCTCCGGCGACAGGCCGTGGATGGCGTAGATACCGCGCGACCACTGCACCGTCCCTGCGGCGGCGTCGATATGCCAGTAGCCGACACCGGCGGCGGCCTCCATCATCTCCAGCTTCTTCTGCGTCGCTTCGGCCTGACGGATGGCTTCCTTCTTGATCAGGCCATCGCGGCGCATGGCCATCATCGACGAGACCGTCGCCGCCAGCGCCGTAAGACGCCCGGCCGCCACCTCATCGAAATCATGCCGGGGCTTCGTATCGATCACGCAAAGACTGCCGACGATGATGTCGTTGAAGCGTACCGGCGCACCGGCATAGAAACGGATATTCGCCTCGCCCGTAACCAGCGGGTTGTCGCAAAAGCGCGGGTCAAGCGTGGCATCGGGCACGACCATGACGGCATCGCGCCGGATGGCGTGGTCGCAAAAGGCCACATCGCGCGACGTTTCGCACACCTCAAGGCCGACGCAGGCTTTGAACCATTGCCGTTCCGTGTCGATCAGCGACACCGCCGCCATCGGCGTAGCGAACAGATCGGCCGCCAGCCGCGTCACGCTGTCGAAACCGGGTTCAGGATCGCTGTCGAGTATCTCCGCGGCCCTAAGGGCGTCGAGACGCCGGGCTTCAAGACGGTTGGCCTCAAGGGCGGCTTCATCAGGATGATCAATCATACGCGGTACTCCGACACAGGCGGGCAGGATGACACATCAGGCTTAAAACATGGTGTAGACAAAACCGGGATGACAGCGCCCGCGGGCGGGGTTAAACCGCGTCCATGCCCGATGATCTGCTCAGCCCCGTCGATTCGCAGTCCAACAACCCGCCCTGGTCGGTGTCCGAACTGGCGGGCGCGCTCAAGCGTACGATCGAGAGCACCTACGACCATGTGCGGCTGCGCGGTGAAATCTCTAAGGTCACCCGCCATTCGTCCGGCCACGTCTATCTGACGCTCAAGGACGACCGCGCCGCCATCGACGGCGTCATCTGGAAGGGCAATGTTTCGCGCCTCAAGGCTCAGCCGGAATCCGGGCTGGAGGTCATCGTCACGGGCAAGCTGACGACCTTTCCCGCCTCATCGAAGTATCAGATCGTCATCGAGAGCCTCGAAGCCGCCGGCATGGGCGCGCTTCTGGCCCAGCTTGAACGCACCAAGGCCCGGCTGCATGGCGAAGGCCTGTTTGCCGCCGACCGTAAAAAGGCTCTGCCCTTTGCGCCGAAAACCATCGGCGTCATCACCTCGCCCACCGGCGCGGTCATCCGCGACATCCTGCACCGCATCCGCGACCGCTGGCCCTGCCGCGTCATCGTCTGGCCGGTCATCGTTCAGGGCGACGCCGCCCCGCCTCAGGTCATTGCCGCCCTCGAAGGGTTTCAGTCCGGCACCATCCCCCGCCCCGACGTGATCATCGTGGCGCGCGGCGGCGGCTCGGTCGAAGACCTGTGGGCCTTTAACGACGAAGCACTGGCGCGCGCGGTCGCGGCCTGCGCCATACCGGTCATCTCGGCCGTCGGGCACGAAACCGACACCACCCTGATCGATTTCGTGTCCGATCGCCGCGCACCCACCCCCACCGGAGCCGCCGAAATGGCCACGCCGGTCCTCAACGAACTGCGCGGCGGACTGCTCGACCTCGAACGCCGCCGCATCGGCAGTTTCGATCAGTTCATGCGGGCGCGCCGCGAAAAGCTGAGCCTGCTGGCACGCGCCCTGCCAAAGCCTCAGGACCTGATCGACGCCGCCCAGCAACGCCTCGACTACGCCGCCCATCGCCTCGATGGCGGCCTTCTGCGCAATCTCAACGCCCATGACACGGCCTTTGCCCGTACGGCCTCGCGCTTTTCCCCGGCCCTGCTGGAGCGCCCGCGCCAGCTCAAGGCCGAGCGTGTGGCGCAACTGTCCGAGCGTGCCGCCGCCGCCGTGACGCGCGGAGTGGAGCGCCATCAGCTCGACTTCTCGCGCCTGTCGGCCCGTCTGACCCCGGCCCTGCCGCTGCGCCCGCTGGAGCTTAAGCGCGAGGCGCTGGGCCGCATGAGCGAACGCTTCGACGCGGCCATGTCCCGCCGCCTGCTGGTCAGCCAGTCTCAGGCCCGCCTGCCCGAACTGGAACAACGCCTGACCACCGCGCTGCAACGCCTGCTGGCGCAGAAGTCCGAGCGGCTGGCGCGCGTCGAACAGTTGCGCCTCAGCCTCGACCCGGACCGCCCGCTGAACCTCGGCTTCGCCCGCGTCAACCGCCCGGACGGCCACCTGATCACCACCCCCGATGAGGTGGCGGCAGGCGAGGCCCTGACCCTGACCTTTAAGGGCAATCGCACGCTGGGCGTCGTGGCAGGCGAAGGCACACCGCCGCCGGTTACGGCCCCAAAGCCCGCACCCCGCCCCAAATCACCGCCCGCGCCCAAGCCGGAACAGGGCTCTCTGTTTTAAACTTGCGGCCACCGCGCCCCGCGCCTATCTTGGGGGGATGAATATGCATGCCAAGCCGCCGCTTCCCGATCAGGCCATCCTCCATTACGGAGATGGCGAATACGCCGTCATGCGTCCGGGCAAGTTCGTCATCTGCGCCGTGTCGGGAAAACAAATCCCGCTCGAGGCCCTGCGTTACTGGAATCCACGCACGCAAGAGGCCTATGCCGGGCCGGAAGAGGCCACCGCCCAATGGAAAGCCCTCAACGGTCGCTGAACCGCCGACACATGCTGGGGGGCGGATTGGGCATGGGCCTGATCGCTCTTCCGGCTGGCCTCAACGCCGAGCCACGCCCCTATGGGGCCACATGGCTGCGCACCCAGACAGGTGCCTTTCCCCTCACCGGTAAATTCGTTCAGGGCGGCTACGCCATTGGCAAGACCGCGCCGAACCGCGAGATCAGTATCGACGGCGTCGCCACAGGCCTGAGCGCCACAAACGGCCTGTTCGTCATCGGCTTCGACCGCGACGCCTTGCCCACCGCCACCGTGACGGTTCAGGGGGTGGGCCGCACCACCGTCAGCCTCGACAAAACCGCCTACGATATTCAGCGCGTCAACGGCCTGCCTGCCGATCAGGTCAGCCCCACCGACCCTGCGCTTCTGGAGCGCATCGCCCGCGAACGCGACCTCAAGGCCAAAGGTTTCGCCAGCCGCGAAGACGCCACCTGGTTCGCCGACGGCTTTCACTGGCCCCTGCGCAATTTCGTCGTGTCAGGACGCTTTGGCAATCAGCGCATCCTCAATGGCGAACCCAAAAGCCCGCACTACGGCTTCGACATGGCCGCCCCCGAAGGCACCCCGGTCTATGCGCCGCAGACCGCGCGCGTGGCACTGGCCGAACCGGACCTGCATTTCGAGGGCGGGCTGATTCTGCTCGATCACGGTCAGGGGCTGATTTCCATGTATCTGCACCTGTCTTCGCTGGCGGTGCAGACAGGCGAACAGGTGCATCAGGGGCAAATGATCGGTCAGGTTGGCAAAAAAGGCCGCGCGACCGGACCCCACCTGTGCTGGCGACTCAAATGGCGCGACCGTGCGCTTGACCCCTCCCTGTGGGTCCGGTGAATCACCCCATCTCAGCGTGTGAAATATTACCTTCAAAACACACGCCGCAGTGGTAATATTTCAAGGCGATTGGAAATTTTCAACGCTAAAATATCGATGTATTTCAAACCATTGAAAGAACGCCGACTTCCCGAAGGTAAATTAGGCTTGATCTGTAAACGTCTTCATCGTAACAGCGCTGGGTACCGATAGATCGGTTCTCAAAAAAAACGCCGCGGCCGGGGTGTGGGCGCGTACAGTCGGCGCTGTTTCCGGAAAAATTGACGTAAAAAAATGGCGGAATACGGCTCCCTGAAGATTCTTCTGGTCGAAGACAATCAGCACATGCGCGCCATCGTTCAGGCCATCCTCAAAGGGTCGGGCATACGCGACGTGCGCGAAGCCCGCGACGGCGCCGAAGCGCTCGAAATCCTGAAACAGTTTCCCGCTGACATCGCCCTTGTCGATTTCAACATGGCCCCGATCGATGGCGTCGAATTCACCCGCATGCTGCGCAAGGCCAGCGACTCGATCAATCCCTACCTGCCGGTCGTCATGATCACCGGCCATTCGGAGCGCTCACGCGTGGTCGAAGCGCGCGACGCCGGGGTCAACGAGTTCGTGGCCAAGCCGCTGACGGCCCGCGCACTCTTAAGCCGCCTCGACGCCGTGATCATGCGTCCGCGCCCCTATATCCGCTGCAACACCTATTTCGGTCCGGACCGCCGCCGCAAAAGCGACAACGGCTATGCCGGCCCCCTGCGCCGCGCTACCGACGGCATGCTCTGAGGCTCCTTGCGGGTTAAATGTTAACAGGCATTAACGCTTTGTTGGCATCGCAGCCAAATCACCGCATATTCCCTTATCGGGTGTGATTCGGCACGGCCGCTTTACGGG
>JASGGL010000125.1:0-8795 GCA_047605065.1 Asticcacaulis sp. | reverse complement strand
TGATCGAGCAGTTCGTCGGCTCGGTGACGGCGGCCAGCTGGTGGAGCGGGGTGTTCAACTCGCTGTGGGGTCTGACCCAGTTCATCTGTTCGCCCATACTGGGGTCGTTGTCCGACCGCTATGGGCGCAGGCCGATCATCCTCCTGTCCAATCTGGGGCTGGCGCTCGACTATCTGATCATGGCGCTGAGCGGCAATCTTCTGTGGCTGCTGATCGGGCGGCTGCTCAACGGCGTAACGTCCTCATCTATCACCACGGCCTATGCCTATATCAGCGACATCTCCGAGCCGGACGAGCGGGCGCAGATGTACGGCTATATCGGCGCGGCCTTCGGGGTCGGCTTCGTGCTGGGGCCGGCGCTGGGGGGGATGCTGGGGCATGTGGACCTGAGGCTGCCCTTTTGGGTGGCGGGGGGCTTAAGCCTGCTCAATGCGCTCTATGGCGCGCTGGTCCTGCCGGAATCGCTGGATGACGCCCATCGTAAGCCCTTCCGCCTCAGAGACGCCAATCCGGTCAGTTCGATCCTCTTCCTGTGGCAGGCCAAGAGCGTGATGCGGCTGGCTTTGATCAGCATGGTGTCGAATTTCGCCCATCACGTCATCCCGGCGACCTTCGTGCTTTACGCCAGCTACCGGCTGGGCTGGGGCGGGCGCGAGGTCGGGCTGGCCATGGCCTATTATGCGATCTGGGCGGTGATCGTGCAGGGCGGCCTGACGGGGATGGTGGTGAAGGCCATCGGTGAGAAGGCAACGCTGGTCGTGGGGCTTTTGTGCGGCGTGGCAGGCTTTATGAGCTATGGCTACAATACCGACTGGCGGGTGTTTCTGGTCACCATTCCGATCATGAGTTTCTGGGGGATGACCAATGCGGCGCTGCAATCGCTGATGACCACGCGCGTCGGAAACAGCGATCAGGGCCTGTTGCAGGGCGCTGTCAGCAGCCTGATGTCGCTGTCGGGCATCATCGCGCCCTTCGTCTTCGGCTATATATTGTCGGTCATGACCCGCCCCGGTGTTGCAGTGGTGTGGTCGGGGGCGGCCTTCTTTGCGGCGGCGCTGACGTTGCTGGTGGCCTTCCTGATGGCGCTGGGCGTCAGGGACCGTCCGAAGGGTGAGCCCCTCCCTCCGAAACAGCCGGTCGTCCATCACGATGGCGAGCCGCTGTTTTAGGGGCTCACCTGTGGCGTAAACACGCCTTGAAGTCGCCATTTTGGTTTTTACATTAATAGCCATGATGCTGAGGCTTAAAGAGATCGTGTCCATGTCCTTCAAAACCACCCTTCTGGTGTCCGTTTGCGCGGCTCTGGCCGCCTGTTCTCCCGGTGAGGGCAAGTCGCAGGATTATCAGGGCTTCAATCAGGCCCCTGCACCGGCGACGCGCAAGGTGCCGGGCGATGCCGGTGGCATGAAGTCGTCCTTCTCGCCCGTGGTGAAGCAGACGGCGGCTGCGGTGGTCAACGTGTCGGCGCAGGTTGTCACCCGTCAGCAGGTCGATCCCTTCTGGCAGATGTTCGGTGGCGGCGTGCCTCAGGCCCGCGTCGAGCAGTCGCTGGGGTCCGGCGTCATCGTGCGCGCCGACGGCATCGTGGTCACCAACAACCACGTCGTGCAGGGCGGGCAGCAGCTCAAGGTCGTGCTCAACGACCGCCGCGAATATCAGGCCAAGGTGCTTCTGGCCGACGAACGCAGCGATCTGGCCATCCTCAAGCTGGAAGCCAATGGCGAAAAATTCCCCGTGATCAATCTCGATGACGGCCACGATATGGAGGTCGGCGATCTGGTGCTGGCCATCGGCAACCCCTTCGGTGTGGGGCAGTCGGTGACCAACGGCATTATTTCGGCGCTGGACCGCACCGATGTCGGCGCCGGCGAAGGGGCCTTCATCCAGACTGACGCCTCGATCAATCCCGGCAATTCCGGCGGGGCACTGGTCGATATGGACGGTGATCTGATCGGCATCAATTCCTTTATCCTGTCGCGGTCGGGATCATCGGCGGGTGTGGGCTTTGCCATTCCGGCGGCAATGGTCCGCCGCGCCGTCGATACGGCCCTTGGCGGGAAGTCGACTCTGGTGCGGCCGTGGCTGGGGGCGCGGGGTGATCCGATGACCTCGGAAATCGCCCGTTCTCTGGGTCTGGCGCGTCCGGACGGCGTGCTGGTCTCCGACATCTATCCGGGTGGTCCGGCGGACAAGGCGGGCCTTAAGGCCGGCGATGTGGTGCTGAGCATCAATGGCGACGCGGTCAACGACCCTAAGGCGCTGAACTATCGCGTCAGCCTGCTCAATCCCAATGACGCCGCCGCACTCAAGGTGCTGCGGTCGGGCAAGGAGGTTTCGCTGTCGGCGCGCGTGACGCCGCCTTCTGGGTCACCCAAGGATCAGCGTGAGCTTAACGGCAACTTCCCGCTGACCGGAGCGACCGTGGTCAATCTGTCGCCTGCTGTCGCTGATGAGATCGGTATCGATCCGTTTCTGGCGTCCAAGGGGGTGATGATCTATTCGCTGTCCGGGCGCTCCTACGCGGCTTCGGCGGGTTTCCGTCCCGGCGACATCATCAAGGACGTGAACGGGCAGGCGATTACCTCGACGGCGCAGCTTGAGACGGTGCTGAAATCCGCCCGCCGGTTCAGCATCACCATCAGCCGCGGCGGACAGAATATTACCGCTCAGTTTTAGGCCTGCGCCATAATATCGGCCGGTTTCCTTCTCAATCTGAGCGTGTCAACAGATTGAGGGGGACTATTCATGGACAGACGCCTGTTCTGCGCGGGGCTGCTTGCGGCCGGGGCTTCGCCTGCGATCGCGCAATCTCCGCGCAAACGTGCTTTCACCACGGGGCCGCTGGCGAAAAACAGGGCGGCGTTGAGCTTTGAGCCGGTGCCGGACGGCTTTTATCTGCCGGACATCACGGTCATCGGTGAGGCGGGGCCTGCGCGCCTGTCCGATTTTAAAGGCAAGCCGCGTCTGTTGACCTTGTGGGCGGAATGGTGCGCGCCGTGTCTTGTCGAAGCAGGTGAACTGGCGGTGTTGCAGGCGCGGTTCGGCGGGCCTGATTTCGAGGTGACCAGCGTTCTGACACGCAGTGACAAGAAGCTGGATGTTGCCGGTGCCCGCAAGGTTTTGAGCAAGGTGAAGGCCGATACACTGCCCCTGTGGGTCGAGCCGAAGGGCGGCAATGCGGTGTTGCGCGCCCTGTCGCCGGAACGGCGAAGCCTGCCGTGTCTGCTGGTGGTCGATAAGAGCGGGCGTGTCCGTGGGCGCAGCCACGGGGCGATCAGCATCGTTACCCTGCCGCCCGGTGTGAAGCCCGGCCCCGATGGCAGGCTGTCACCCGAAGACGAGGCGAAGATGCAGGCGGAAAAGGAAAAGGCCGGAAACGGAACCGTGTGGTCGACACCGCACGGCGAAGCCTTCGTCAAGGCGTTGATCGAGGGGGCGCTGGACGCCTGATCAGGCGTTCTCGTGACAGGCAAAACCGAGTTTGTTGCCGTCCGGGTCGCGGACATAGGCCCCGTAATAGTCGGCATGGTATTCGGGCCTGAGGCCGGGAGGGCCTTCACACGTCCCTCCATGACTAAGGGCCGTCGCGTAGGCGCGGTCGACCGTGGCGCGGTCAGAGGCCAGAAAGGCCGTCATCTGCCCGTTGCCGGGCGACGCCTCGCCTTCATAGGGTTTGCCGATAAGGAACAGGGGGCGCGGCCCCGGTTCGGACTGCCATCCCGCCCACGGACGCGCTGAATCGCAAAAGCGTTCGCGGATGCCCAGAACCGCCATGACGGGGCGATAAAAGGCCAGTGCCCGGTCGAAATCGCCGGTGCCGACAAAAACGTGCGAGAACATCAGTCGCGTCTGGCCAGTTCGGCCCGCAGGGCGCGGTTGTCTTCGACCAGAGATTCGACAAGGCCGATCAGGCGCGCCACGTCCTGTTCACGCAGCATGTCCATCTTTTCGTGCAGGCCGCAGATGTCTTCCTCGGCCTTGACGTTGACGTGGTAGTCGGCCTCGGCCTTTTGCCGGTCGACCTCGGCCTGACGGTTCTGCGACATCATGATGATGGGCGCGGTGAAGGCGGCCTGAAACGACAGAACGAGGTTCAGGAGGATGAAGGGGTAGGGGTCCCAGCCCTTGATCCAGGCGATGCTGTTGACGACGATCCAGCCGAACAGGATGACCGATTGCACGATGATGAAGGTCCACGACCCGACGATGGCCGCAATGCCATCAGCGGCGCGCGCGCCCAGTGAAGCGGGCGGATTTTTCTGCCGGTCACGCAGGCGTGGGGTGTGGGTCATATCTTCTCGCTGATGCGGATGGCCAGCTTGCAGCCGCCTTTGATGACGGCGCTGAGCAGCGGATAGAGCGGCGCTTCGCGTGCGCCTTCCTCGACGGCGTGGTCGTGGTGGCGCTGCTCGTCGTCGCGGAACTGCTGAAGCTCGGCGGCCAGTTCGGGATCGCGCGCTTTGGTTTCGGCGATCTGATCGTCGTAATGTTCGGAAATGACGCTTTCCACGGCTTCTGTGCAGGCATGGGCGGCCTTTTCGCCCAGAAGCGCGGTAGCGGCCCCCAGCCCCAGCGCGGCCATGCGCCAGACGGGCGTCATAACGGTCGGGCGCACCTGGTTTTCGCGCATCAGGGTCTCAAAACGGTCGAGATGGACCTGTTCTTCGCCTTCCATGCGCTTAAGATCGTCGCTCAGGGCCTTGTGCGGCGTTGCGCCGAAGACGGCGGCCTGAGCGCGATAGATGTGTACCGCCGCCAGTTCGCCCGCGTGGTCGACACGCAGGATTTCGTGCAGGCGGCGCTGACGTTCACCAGCGCCGGGTCTGGGGGGAGTGGGGCGGTGATGGGAAGTGTGGGCGGCGGATTCGCTCATGAGAGATTCTCCGGGGCTGTCGGCAGGCGGTGCGTTGCCACTCAGGCCTTATGCACCTGCCGTTGCGACAGACGGTAATAGAGTTGCAGACGCAGCGAGGCGATCAGGCTGAGGAGCGCCAGCGCCCCCGAAATGAGAGCATTCCATCCTGCCATGCTCAGACCCAGATAGCGCCATGCCACAACGTCGCACTGCGGGGCCTTGACCTTGGCACCGGACAACATGGCGGCGATGGAATCGATCGACACGTCATCCGAAGAGCCGGTGCAGGTGGCGGGCAGGGACCACCATTTTTCTTCGCCGCCCATATGGAAGATGGCGATGGCGCAGCCGGTGGCGAAGATAGCGAACAGCACGAAGGAGAAGACGCGCGGCGGCCCCTTGGCTCCGGTGAACACGGCCCAGACCGTTGCCACCAGCGAGACGCCGACCGCGATCCAGTAGATGTCACGCTGCTTCAGGCACAGATGGCATGGATTGAGGTGGGCGAAGGTCTGGAAAGCATGGGCGGTCCCCAGCAGCGCCAGCGCGCAGACCAGAGCGATAACCGACCACCAGCGGCTAAAGAACAGCACGGCTTTCATAGAATCGGCCACCCTGAGTAACGAAAAGACGCGTCCTTTATAACGCTTTGTTCGCGCGGGGCAATCGTCAGTGCAGGAACTTCAGCACGACGATCAGCAGCACCAGCAGAGCGATAACGATACCGCCGATCAGATTGATGCGCTTTTCGATGGCGGCCTGAGCCCGCGGGCCGAAACGCTTGACCAGATAGGCAACCAGAAAGAAGCGCGCCCCGCGGGTAACGCTGCAGCACAGGACGAAGATGAAGATGTTCAGGCTGCCCAGACCGGAGGCGATGGTCACCAGCTTGAACGGAATGGGCGTCAGGCCCTTGACCAGTATGGCCCACGGCCCCCAGGTCGCCATGAAGGATTCGAAGGCATCCAGATGGCCGGTATAGCCGAACAGCCCCAGAAGCCAGATGGCGAAGTCCTTCAGGAAGAACCCGATGGCATAACCGAGTATGGCCCCGGCCACCGAGGCCAGCGTACAGATCAGGGCAAACCGATAGGCCTTTTCCGGCCGGGTCAGCACCATGGGAGCCAGCATCACGTCGGGTGGGATCGGAAAGAACGAGCTTTCGGCAAAGGAGATGCCGGCCATAATCTTTTCAGCGTGCGGTTTGGCGGCCTGTTTCAGGGTCCAGTCGTAGAGCGGGCGAAGCAAATCGGTATCCTGAGGTCGTAGGCGGCAGCATATCCGCAGATTTCAAGGGTGCGACACCCCCTTAACAGGTGTCATGCGGTTTGTCGCCTCACGGCCCGTTGCGGTGCGAAATAATTTTCGCGGCAAAGCGCCGGATGCCGTGGCATTAGTCTGCGTTTATGACGAATTAAAAAAATCTCATTTGTGTTTGTGACATTATGTCGGCAATAGCAGGGTTACCTTTTGTGAGGACGTCCTATGCCGTATAGTAAGCTGTCGCTTGATAACTACCTGCCTTACCGGCTGTCGGTTGCGTCGAACGCCGTTTCGGCCCTGATATCGACAGCCTACGACAGCCTGTACGGTCTGAAAATCCCGGAATGGCGCCTGATCTGGGTGCTCAACGAAGACGGTCCCTCCACGCAGCAGGCGTTGGTCAAGCGCACCGGCATGGACAAGGTGACGATTTCGCGTGCCGCTCAGGCCCTGGCCAAGCGCCGCCTGATCACCCGTGCCCCGCATGAGCACGATGGCCGTTCGCACCACCTGATCCTCACGCCCGAAGGCCAGCGTCTGTTCAACGACGTGGCCCCGTCGGCGGTCGAGTTCGAAAAAGAGGTTCTGGCCAACCTGTCGGCCGAAGAAGTCAATCTGATGAAGGACCTCCTGCGTCGGGTGGAAGAGGCGGCTCTGCGCACTCAGGTCAAGGCGTCGCGCTAAGCATCTGAGTCTTGACGTATATCATTCTGGAAAGGGCTCATCCGAAGGGGTGAGCCCTTTTTGCTGCGCCCCGGTGCAAATAGGCCTACCCCGCTGGTGCAAACCGTGGCAATCTGTTAACCATTCGCGGAGCGGCTGTTGGGGGAAGGCTTCCGGGCCAGCGGATGTTCGTGTGCGGAGGGACACATTGACCGGTTTGCCACCCTATGATTACCAGACACCGCCATCGGATTTTACCGGCTATGGCCTGAATGCCGTGCCGCCTGAGCTGGTGCTGTGGGTGGGTGTGCCGTTCGGCGGCGTCTTCACCTTCTCGATCCCCGGCCTCATCGCCTTTCTGGGTGAGTGCAAGGATGCGATCGACAAGGCCGCCGCCGTCGCCGATTTTCTGCAAACCGTGCTCAAGGCGGCGATGGGGCTGCGTCACGACCTGATGGCCGGGGCTTACAACGCCGTCATCAAAGTGTTCAGATATCTGCTGGGTAACAATCTGACTCTGGCCGAGGACATGGAGGGCTTTATGAAGCCTCTCAATGACGCGCTGGCCGGGGTGGTCGAGGTCGAAGTCGTCGTCAGCGCCGGTGAGGAACTGGCGGCGGGTGGGCGGGCCGCGCCGGGGGCCGTCGTCAATATCGCTATCAATCAGGGCGGCGCGGTCGAAGCGTCTGCGGCCCAGCCGTCCGCCGTGCAGACCGTGCACCATCAGAGTGGTTTCGGCACGGGGGGCTTAGGGCGTGACACCGCCTATTTCCAGACCAAGGTCACACCCGGCGGCCTGTCTACCCTCTGGCTGGCTTTTCAGGCCTTTTACGAGAAGCTGTGGGGGCAGGGTACGCTCAAGGTTCTGCTGATCAGCGCCCGCCAGCAGTTGCTCCGGGGCTCCAAATAGATGCGTTATTCCGAGAACCCTCAGGATTTCAACGATCCGTTCGGTGAAAGCGGCGCCAGCACGTTTTTCGTGCGCGACGATTTTTTCTGGGAGCAGGTGGCTACCTATCTGACCGTCGCCATTCCGGTGATCGCCATTCTGGCGGTGGCCGGATGGTTTTTCGGACGCTGGCTGGCGCATCTTCGCATATCGGCGCGCAAACAAAACGCCGCCGAAGCCATCTATGAAGCCATCCACACCGTGCTGGTCGCCGCGGCGCAAAGCCCGGCCTCGCAGATATTCGAACATGCCCTGAGGGTGCGCGATGTGCTGAACGAGCGGCTGGGTGAGGTGATCGCCCTGCACGGTCAGATCGGCAAGCCTCTGGCGGAACTGCAAAAGGCGCTGGACCGCGCCCGTGACCTGCCCGAAGGGGAACTCAACGCCAAGACGGTGATCGAGGCCGAACTGAAGCCGCTTTACGAGGTGAAGACCGAGACGGTGAGCGACGGTGACGGTGAGCGCATCGTCAAAACCGTGGTCAAGAAGGTCAAGACCCAGATGACCGCCGAGCAGCAGCGTCTGGCCCTGTGGAACGTCATCCGTGCCTTCCATGCCTACTGGTCCGATAAGCCCAGAGTAATGGCGCTGATCAGGGGGGCGCAGGACGAGCTTTATGCCACCGGATACAGGCGCGTGTTCAGGGAACTGCGTCAGGAGCTGCAATTACGGGAGACCGAAGCCGGTCTTGTGGTTATGGGCAACGATCCCGATCCGTCCGGCCCCTCTGGGGGCGGTTTCTGGCGCGGCTGGGGTAAGGCGTCGACCGATGCCTCCCCGAAAAACACCGCTAAGCGCGCCAAGGATGCGCCGGTCATGTCGGCCGATGACGCGCCGTCCCTTCCGCCTTCGGGTGGCAAGCGCAAACTGCCCCGGCACAAGCGCAACATGCTCCCCTGAGCCGCTAAACAACGGGAGGGGGCAGGATGGCGAATATACTCAAATGGCTTGGCTACTTGTCTCTGTGGCTGGCCATTGTCATTTTCGGGCTGAGCTATTTCCACAGCGTTGTGTTGTTCGATCATGAGGCGCAACGGGCTTTGAGGGGGATGAACCTCTGGCGAC